>CALBDB010000173.1 GCA_937927755.1 uncultured Lysobacterales bacterium | reverse complement strand
TGGCACGAACCCGATGGCGAAGACCCGGTGAGTATCCAGCTGGGCAGGGGCGATCTGATTGCGAAAAATTCCGGCTCCACCGTAGTGGCCAATTTCCGGATGGCGGATGTGCTGGCAGGCGGCCAGGGCGCTCCACTGGCGCCGCTTTTACACCAGGACCTGTTTCGCAGCGAAACAGAAAGCCGTGCGGTATTGAATATTGGCGGGATTGCCAATCTTACGATCCTGCCATGCAGCGGACAGGTTACGGGCTTTGATACGGGTCCGGGCAATTGCCTGATGGATGCCTGGACAGCGCTTCATCTGCAAACGGATTATGACGACGGAGGCCGGTGGGCCGCAAAAGGTGAGTTGGACGCCAGCCTGCTTGAGCGTCTACTGGCGGACCCGTATTTCAAGCGGTCGCCACCGAAAAGTACCGGGCTGGAATACTTTAATATCAACTGGCTGAACAGCTTGCTGGGCGACCCGTCGCCACCGGCAGCTGTCGTTCAAACCACGCTGGTCGAGTTAAGCGCGCAAAGCATTGCCCGCAGCCTGCAAAACACAAACCAACCGGCACGTATGCTTGTCTGTGGCGGCGGTGTGCACAATAAATACCTGATGCGCAGGCTGGCGGCGGCTCTGCCCGACGTGGTGGTTGAGCCAACCAGTCGCTACGGGGCAGACCCGGATTGGGTTGAAGGCCTGTTATTCGCCTGGCTGGCACATGAACGACTGAACGGTCAACTCCAGAATACACCCCCGATCACCGGCGCAGGCAAACCTGTCCTTTTGGGTGATATTTACGAGCCTTAAACACCCATGCTGGTGTAAGGTATACCTATCCAACACTTACAATCACATAGGTGCCGGCTTTGTCAATCCTTCCGAATATTCTCTGGTTTGCCTTAGGCGGCTTTATCGTGTCGCTGGCCTACATCCTGGGCGGAATCCCGTTGTGTATTACCATTATCGGAATCCCGTTCGCAACCCAGCATCTGAAAATGACCCGGCTTGCAATCCTCCCATTTGGTTTTCGGGTGGTCGATACCGACTGACAGTCCCGCCTTCCTGAGCCGTAATTCGATGGCCGGAAAATGTGCATTTCAAGCGCTCGAAAGACGTAACCCATACGGATACGTATGTTTTTAAATTTTGCTGATATTTAGATGATCTAAATCAATATCACCCGCAGATTTATTTGCTTTACTCTCTTTAGGTTCATGCGCCTGGAGCCCCATGTGATACATGCAACCGATAGTCAATTGAAAGTCCGCTCAGCCGGACAAAATACCAGTCATATACTGTTCGCACGGTCGGTAACCAGGCGTGTGGGAAATTGCTTGAATTAAATTTCAGGCGATTTGTAATAACAAGGAATGAGTGCACTGCTGACTTGATTCGGTACCGGTGATACGGCCCTTGGACACAAATCAAACCGGACCGCGACCGCTGGAACCATAGCAGCGAAACACACACCCGGACCTGTCATTACAAATCCAGCTGATTTTGTCATTTCAGAGGATTGGTAAAATGATTGTTGCCTTAATTGTTGTCACCACAATCGTTGTTTTTATCCTGGTTGATCTCGCGCTCCGCATGCTGATCAAAAGAGCGCGCGAAGCACGGTTATTGGCCGAAAGAGAACAGGCATTGGATATCGGCTTGAAACTCGATGTGAGCGAAGAAGCCCCTTCGCTGAAACGTGTAGAACTGGACAACCCTAAAGCCCGCATACTGGCCGTGGACGATGAAGAAATCGTGCTCAGCAGTTTTCGCAAGATACTGGTGCTCGCAGGCTATGCCATCGATACCGTGGAAAAGGGTTCCGAGGCACTGGGTCTGATCCGCAAAAATGACTACGATTTTGTCTTCACCGATCTCAAAATGCCTGAAATGGACGGTGTCGAAGTCACCAAGGCCGTCAAGCATCTTCGTCCTGATATCGATGTCATCGTCATTACCGGTTACGCATCGATCGAGACCGCCGTGGAAACGGTTAGTTTCGGCGCCATGGCCTATATAGAGAAACCATTTACCGAAGATGAGTTGCTGGCCTTCGTCAACAAGGCGCTGATCAAACGCCAGGCAAACCTGGAAAAAAACAAGCGGCACAAGATCCGCCTGGTCAAACCGGGAACCAGCGAATCCGATTCAAAATTCGAGATCAATGTTCCCGCGGGTATCTTTATCTCCCCGCAGCACGCCTGGGCCAAGATCCTGTCGAACGGCGCTGTACAGGTTGGCCTGGATGATCTGGTCAGAAAGGTATTTGACAAGGTGGACCAGGTTGAGCTGCCCGGCCTTGCCCAGAAGGTCAATAAGGGCGATACCCTGTTTTCGCTCAGCTACGGAGATTACAACCTGGCTATCCCGGCCCCATTCAGCGGCAATGTCATTGCCGTTAACACCGAACACGCCGAACACCCCGAATGGCTGGCTGTCAAGCCATTTGAACTGAGCTGGATGTGTTGCATCGAACCTTCAAATCTGGCCGGGGAGTTGCCTGCACTGAAGATCGGCCGGGACTCGCTGGATTGGTACCAGCAGGAAATCGATCGGTTCCACAAACTCGCCGGGGAGTTCACAAAGCAGGACACCGGTGATCACATAGAAGAAGGGCAGCAGCTCTCACCAGCGCAATACGTAGAGTTGCTGGACAGTTTTACCAAACCATTCCGGCAAGCAAAAGACCCTGCCTGAAGCAGGGTCTTTCTTAGATAAACTCTTGCGAGGCATTTATGCGTAAATTTCATGTTTTTCTGGTCTTGCTTGCGGGCCTGATGTTCTGCATGACACAACTGGCGGCCGCTTCACCCGAGATTATCGGTGCACCAAAGTGCAAGACCTGTCACAAGGCCAAAACCGGCGACCAATGGAAAATCTGGGCCGAGTCCCGACATGCCAGGGCATTCGAGACCCTGGCATCGGCTGAATCACAAAAAATCGCCGCTGACAGGGGGCTTGGTGATCCGCAGCAGGAAACTGCCTGCCTGAAATGTCACGCCACCAGGGTCAGTCTTGGCGAGGGTGCAGTGATACACGAAAAGGCGAACTATACAGATAACGAAGGTGTGGGCTGTGAAGCTTGCCACGGCCCCGGTTCAGATTATAAATCCAGGAAAGTCATGATTGATCCCGAGGCTGCCAGGGAAGCTGGATTGATAATGAACACCGGCTGCAGGAAGTGCCACAACGAAGAAAGCCCCACCTTCAAGGGGTTTGATTTCGAAGCAAGCTGGTTGGACATCGCACACGCGGTACCCGTTGAAACTGCAGGGGAAAGTGACGACAGCCCGGCCTTGGGCGAAGCCGGCAGTCTGCAGGAAATCCTGATTGAATCTTCAGTCGGATATGTGATTTTCCCACACGATTTCCATGTCACGGGCGTCGAGATGGAATGCGTGGAATGTCACCACCAGATTCATGCCGTTGAACTGGACACCCCTCATCCGGACTACCTGGCGTCTTCCTGGATAAATTGCCAGGCCTGCCACAACCCGGACTCAGCGTCCGACCAGGTTTACTACCAGTGTGGCGAGTGTCATCACACGGACCAGGACAATATCGCGGATGAAACACTCAGTTCCAAAGTGGTTGTCCACAAAAGTTGCTGGAAATGCCATGACACCAGGACCGGTGTTGAGGCAAGCCAGGGTTGTGTTGACTGTCATGTAAAGGAAGAAAAGTAGCACTGTCGGCGAAAAATGTAATACGCCGGCAAGACTCAGACCCCGCCAGGGTTAAGGAGACATAATGGATAGACGAGGTTTTCTAAAAACATCATTGGTTGTTGGTGGAACCGCGTTGACATGCAACAAGGCACGCGCCCAGGAACAACACGACCCGGAAGAGTTTGTCGGCATTCTGGTGGACACCACCCGTTGCATCGGTTGCCGGGCATGTGAAGTTGCCTGCGGCGAAACGTGGGATATGCATGTACCTGATGTTCTCAATGACGGCGCGCTGGAGGCACACCGCAATACCAGTGAGAATCAATTCACCGTCGTCAATAAATTCGAAACGGAAAAAGGCGACGTATTTGTCAAGAAACAGTGTATGCACTGCTACCAGGCTGCCTGTGCGACCGCATGCCCGACAGAGGCCATGAAGCAAATGAAGGGTGGTCCAGTAGTCTGGCGGGGCAACAAGTGTATCGGCTGCCGCTTCTGCATGGTTTCCTGTCCATTTGACATGCCCAAGTTCGAGTACAACGATTGGAACCCGAAGCTGCAGAAATGCACCATGTGTTTCGAGCGCCTGGAGGAAGGCCAGAAACCCGCCTGTGTCTCTGCCTGTCCTACGGACGCGCTCATGTTTGGGTCCCGCCTGAAAAATCTTGAAATTGCCAGGCACCGCATTTACAGCTATCCGGACAAATACGTGCACCATATTTATGGCGAGCACGAAGTTGGCGGCACCGGATACATCTACCTGTCTGCCGTACCCTTTGACCAGATAGGGTTCAGAACTGACCTCGGCAAACGACCTTACCCGGAATACACAAAAGAGTTTCTCTATGCCGTACCCATGATTCTCTTTGGTGTCCCGGCTTTTCTGCTGGGGATCAATGCGCTGGCGGATGCCGGCAGATCTGACCCGGAGAGTGAATTTACTCTCGAGTTTGATGTTGACAAAGAGGGCGCAAGAAATGAATAAGGATGTCGCAATAACCGATTCATTTGGCAACTTCTTCAGCTTCCTGATCCAGGAGTTAAAGCCACGCGGTCCCTGGCTCACACCGTTCAACATCATTTCGATCCCGGTGATACTGACCGGTGTGGGCATTTTGGTTTACCGCTTTATCCATGGCCTGGGATCGGTAACCAACCTGTCGCAGGAAACTCCCTGGGGTCTTTGGATGGGTTTCGACGTGGTAACCGGTGTTGCCCTGGCCGGTGGCGCCTATGTCATAACCTTCGTGGTTTATGTCATGGGCGTCGACAAGTACCACGGCATTGTACGTGCGACCGTTTTGAACGGTTTGCTCGCCTATTCATTCTATGGCGCCGCCCTGCTGTTCGATATTGGACGACCCTGGAACGCTCCGAACCCCTACATCGGTAACTCCTTCGGGTTCAGTTCCGTGTTGTTCCTGATCTGTTGGCATTTCCTGCTCTACATGATTGCAGAATTCGTCGAGTTCTCACCGGTGATCGCGGAATGGTTACACCTGGAAAAAGCAAAAAGATTTCTCAAGAAGCTGACTCTGGGCACCGTCATCCTGGGTATAACCTTGTCGATACTGCACCAATCAGGTCTCGGCGCATTGTTCCTGATGGCCAAACCCAAAGTTCACCCACTGTGGTGGTCGGAGTTCATCCCGATACTGTTTTTTGTCTCCAGCATTTATGCAGGTTTGGCCATGATTATTGTCGAGGGGACTGTCAGCCACAGGGTGTTCAGCCGCTTGATTCCCGAGAAACATCATGACCACTTTGACGACATCGTCTTTGGACTGGCAAAAGGCGCCGCCATTACCATGTTTGTTTATTACTTTTTCAAGGCGCTGCTTTTTATCCATGACGGGCAATGGGACTTGATCGTTGATGGTTGGGGTCTGTGGTACCTGGTCGAGGTGATCGGATTCGTCTTGATTCCGGCATTGATGTTTGCATTCGGTTTCAAACACCGGAGTTTGAGAATCATCAAGATTGCCGCCGTCATGGCATTGATCGGCATCGTACTCAACCGAATGAATGTTTCCGTGATCTGCTATAACTGGTATGCGGATGTACACTATATCCCGACCTGGCAAGAGTTCGTAGTAACGTTCATGGTGATTTTCTCTGAACTCTGGGTATTCCGCTGGTTTGTTACCCGTATGCCTGTTTTTAGTGCAGATCATTAACAAAGGAATCTAGGGAGTTAGTATGGATTCATTTACTTATGTGAACATCTTTGAAACAAAAGGTCTCGAGTACCTGCTTTTGTTATGTTTCTGGGGCTTGTTTGTCTACCTGATCAAGTATCTCTCAACGCCGGACAAGAAGGGCAATGATTCGAGTTGATAACCACCCCTTTGGGTGAACCATGTTGTTAAATAGCAAAATAGGCCTGAGACTGACCTTCGGTGCGGTGCTGACGATCCTCATTGCGATCGCCATTTTTGCTTACTTCAATATTCAATCCCAGAACAGGACACTGCTCACGGAAGTGGAGCGGCACGCGACCGAGTTTAGTGAACACCTGAAGTCGGACATGCGCTACGACATGATGCACGCTGACCGCAGCCGGATACAGGCTGGCATCCTTCGCATCGGCAGCCAGGAAACCATCGAAATTATCAACGTATTCAACAAGGATGGTGAGGTGATCTATTCGTCGGATTTATCCTCTGTCGGAAAAATGGTCACCATCGAGGCCGCCACGTGCTTCCGCTGCCACCTGACAGGCGAGCCGCTGAAAAACCTCAAGAAGCAGGAACACGTGCGCATTTTCCGCCACGCACCTGACTCCCAACGGACAATGGGCATCATCAATCCCATTTACAATGAAGAAAGCTGCTGGACGGCGAATTGTCACGCACACCCGGAATCACAAACCGTGCTGGGTGTGCTGGACGTTACCATCCCGCTCACCGAGGTCGATGAAACCATCCGTCAAAGCCAGGTAGCCATCACCATGCTGGCGATCAGCGCCATCATCGTGCTGAGCGTGATGATCGGCTTCCTGGTGCGTTGGTGGATCGACCGGCCCGTCCGGGATCTGCTGACAGCCACACGGGAGATTGCAGGTGGCAACCTGAATTACCGGGTCGAGGTAAAGCGGGAGGACGAAATTGGCATGCTGGGCAAGTCTTTCAACAGCATGACTGATAACCTGGCGGATGCGCGTTTGCAGTTGTTCCAGTCGGACAAACTTGCATCACTGGGACGGTTGGCAGCCGGCGTGGCGCACGAAATCAACAACCCGCTGACAGCCGTGCTCACCAACAGCAGTTACCTGCTTAAACGGTCGGAAGGCAGCCCCGAAATGAACGATGACCTCAAGGTCATTGTTTCCGAGACCATCCGCTGCCGTGAGATCGTCAAGAGCCTGCTGGATTTCTCCCGTCAAACGGTGCCCAAGAAACGCAAGGCCGATATTAACCAAATCATCCACCGAGCCGCCACCGTAGTCGAGAACCAGCTTTCCATGCGCCAGGTTGAACTGGTCATGGACCTGGACGACGCGCTTCCCAGCGCGACGGTTGACGCCAACCAGATTCAGCAGGTTTTCATCAACCTGTTGGTCAATGCCTGCGATGCCATCGGGGATGGTGGTGGCACCATCAAGGTTTCCAGCAAAGTGATCAGCCTTGGTCCCGCAGGTACACTCCAGATCAAGCGCGCACTGTGCCGGAAACGACATGACCTGGTTGACCGTAAAGTTCAGGTCGATGGCAAACCGGCCATCAGTATGCGATTCCGCAAGGGCAAACAAACCGGGCTTATCCATCTGGATCCCATGTATGGCTCAAGCGGGCACCAGTTGGGTGACATGCCGGATTTGAAAGAGGATGTCGACCTGATGTGCCCGGATTGCTCGGCCTCGCTGATCGCAGAGGGGGAAACCTGTCCGCAGTGCGGCTCCCCGATTTATGTATTCGAGGTGCCCTTGAAGGGCCTCGTTCAAGGCTGCCTGCAAAGTGGTTGTGGCTGGCATCGCTGGGAACAGGCTGATTCCGCCTGGGACGACGAGTACGTCGAGATCCAGGTAACGGATGACGGTTGTGGCATCCCCAAATCACAACTTCCGAAACTCTTCGAACCTTTCATGTCAACCAAGGGCCAGAAGGGCACCGGTCTCGGCCTGGCGGTTACCTGGGGAATCGTGGATAACCACAACGGGACCATCGTGGTAGACAGTGAAGTTGACGTTGGAACCACATTTACTATCAGAATTCCGGTGGGAATATGAACCAGAAACAGGACATCCTCGTCATTGACGATGAACATACAGTGACCCAGGCCGTGGCGAAAATCTGCGGCTCGGAGGGGATGATGGTAGCGACTGCAGAACACGCCGCCGACGCCCTAAAACAACTGGAAAACAATGAGTTTCGCCTGATGCTCTGTGACATCATGATGCCCGAACTGAACGGCTTCCAATTCCTGGAAGAACTGGTTCGCAGGGGCATTCATACCCCCGTTATCATGATGACCGGCTATTCCACCGTGGAAAACGCCGTTAAAAGCCTGACTTCAACAGGCGCCATCGCCTATATTCCAAAGCCGTTCACTGCCGATGAATTGTTAGCGATCGTCAATTGCAGCCTGCGTTGCAGCACCTTGCTGGAGGAGGCCGACTCGGCCGGTCTGGAGCACAGCCGCGCCATGAGCTACGTTCCCTCCCCCGCAAATTATTACAGGCTCGGTCATATAAGCTGGGCACTCATGGAAGACGAGGGCACGGCAAGAATCGGCGTCAGTGACCTGTTCATGAAATCGATCGATGGGATCCGGGAGTTCGAGCTGGCAACCACCGGTGACGAGTTGCTGCAAGGGATACCCTGTGGCCAGGCCACTACGCTGGATGGGTTGACGCATGAAATCATGTGCCCCCTGAGCGGACAGGTTATCGAGGTCAACGACGACGCCAGTTCAAATCCCTCGCTGGTCGAAAAGGATCCCTATTTCAGGGGCTGGTTATACCGGGTTTTACCCACGAATCCAAAAAGCGATTTACAGTGGCTGAGTTTATAAGGCGCCAGCCAGGTCACACTGCTAATTAATCTACGACAATATCGTCATTCCTGTGGTGATGCCCGATCCGCGAAACTGTACCCATTTCAATGATTTCACAGTATAATTGACATCCGCACTCTTTAATTGACATAGATCAATTACCCCCTCCATTCGCAGGAGTAATCTGAACATAAGTTATCAGATAAATCCGCCGCCTGGCGGGCCTCCTGAAAGGATATGGTGATGATCTCAACAACGAAGAAAGCCCTGTGTTTCGTGTTCCTCCTGTTGATTGTTTCTGTTGCCCAGGCAGCTGACCAGACAACTGACCAGGCAACTGATCAAGCAGCTAACTATGAGGGATCCCGAAAATGTCGTATGTGCCATAAGGACGAGTATGAGCAGTGGAAGGAATCACCACATGCCCGGGCTTTTTCCAATGGTTTCCAGGAAATCTGGAAAGAACTGGGCAGCGATTTCTCCTGTCTTGAATGCCACGCCACCGGTGCGGACGTCGAGGCTGGGACCTTTTCACACCCCGGCGTCACCTGCGAATCCTGCCACGGCATCATGAGCAAAGGGCACACCAAGCAAGACGCTGAAATGCCCCTGCCCATTACGTCGGAAGTATGCCGGGACTGCCACAAGAAAACCTACCAGGAATGGCAACTAAGCCGGCATAACCAGAATGACATCCGTTGCTTTGACTGTCACGGGGTCCATGCCCAGACCATGCGTTCAAAGGGCGGTGACCTGCTCTGTGGCGCCTGCCACTCCCAGCGTCTCGAGGACTTCGCACACGCAACGCACCAACTGGAAGGGCTGCATTGCAATAGTTGTCATATGCCGGTATCCGTCGAACCCGAGAATGTCATCGAGGGTGCTGGCGCGCCCGGCCACAACCTTCACGTGGGCACCGAAGTCTGTGGCCGCTGCCACGCTGACATGGTGCACTCCAGTGCCCAGCTACCTGAAATGCGTGAGCAGCTAATGGAGGCTACCAAGGGTCAATACCTGACCGGTGGCAAGACTGCGCTGGAACTGTATGAAGAAGTACGGACTTTAACCTGGATGCTGGACAGTGCCCGCAAGAAACTATGGACTGTTTCGGTTCTGGGCCTGCTGGTTGGCTTACTGCTCGGCTGGATGTTTGGCTGGTATGTCTTTGACAAGATGAAAAGAAAATGAAAAAAAACCAGCACAAAACCGAAACGCACGAGTTTAACCGCAGACGGTTCCTGCAGGGCCTGGCAGGCGGAACAGGCCTGGCCGTCCTTTCACCTACCAGCGTGAATGCACATGTACCCAGTTACGCACAAACCCCTTCCGTGTTGGTTGATGTAACACGATGCATCGGTTGCCGGCAATGTATGCGGGCATGCAAGCAGGCAAATGACTTGCCGGACAACACTGATTTAACTGCGGATTTCCCCGGCTCCTGGGACCCGGAGGAACTGCGCTTTGACCAGTGGACTGTCGTCAACCCGGCGACCGGCTGCGACACAGATGGCAACGAGGTCACCCGTAATATCAAGACTCAATGCATGCAGTGCCTGGAACCCACCTGTGTGTCAGTATGCCCGGTCGGGGCAATGACCAAGTCCGAACTTGGGCCAATCCTCTACAGTGCAGACCGTTGCATTGGCTGTCGTTATTGCATAATGGCCTGTCCGTTTGATGTCCCCAAGTTCGAATGGGAAGGTGGCATGTTTGCGGTCATTGGAAAATGCCAGATGTGCGCCCACACACGGCTCGCGGAAGGGCGGCTTCCGGCCTGCGCCGAGTCCTGCCCAACCGGCGCGTTGAAATTTGGCCGGCGTGATTCCCTGCTGTTCGAGGCCCGGGCTCGCATCAAAACACAGCCGGAACGTTACATAGACCACATTTATGGCGAGCACGAGGCCGGCGGAACAGCCTGGCTCTACCTCTCTGACGTTCCTTTTGAAAACATCGGGTTCAAATCCAATGTGGAAACAACACCTATGCCGCCGCTGACCTGGGAGGTGCTGTCCAAGATTCCCATCATGGCGGGAGCCATGGCTGGTCTCTTCGGAACAGTGGCCTGGAGTCTCAACAGGCGGGAAGCTGCCGAACGGCAAGATGCTTCCGAAAACCAGGAGGACTCCGAATGAACGGCTGGATTTTCATACTCGTGTGCCTGGCTATTTTGACCTGGGTGGCCTTATGCCTGGTCTACGATAAAAGACCACGATTCCTGCGGCCGGTCACGGCCATCACCGTTCTTTGTATCTGGGTTTCGGCCCTGTGGACGCTGATCAGGCGGTTTTCCGAAGGTCTCGGTGCGGTAACGGGGATGAACGACGCGGCCCCATGGGGTCTGTGGATCGGCGCAGATGTGTTCGCCGGCGTCGCCCTGGCTGCCGGTGGTTTTGTCATCGCAGCCACGGTACATATATTTCGCATCGAGCGTTTTGAACCCATTCTCAGACCGACCATACTCACGGCATTTCTGGGCTACATGCTGGTCGCGGTGGCACTCTTTATTGACATCGGGCGTCCATTGAGCTGGTGGCATCCGCTGGTCATGTGGCAGCACCATTCCATCATGTTCGAAGTAACCTGGTGCGTGATACTTTACTCAACAGTGCTAGCCATCGAAACCAGCCCGCCTTTACTTGAGCGCCTGGGTTTAACCAGGTTGTTAAAACTGGTCAAAACGACCACTATTCCGGTTGTGATTGCCGGTGTGATTCTCTCCACCATGCACCAGTCTTCACTGGGTTCCCTGTACCTGATCGTTCCGGAAAAACTTTACCCCTTGTGGTACTCGCCGCTGTTACCTGTATTTTTCCTGATCTCCGCCGTGGCTGCAGGCATGTGCGTGATAATCGTGGAATCGTACTTCTCAGCCAAGATTCTCAGACGCGGCCTCGAATCCATGCTGATGAGAGACCTCGGAAGGGCCGCCGGCATCATCCTGTTTATTTACCTGGCTATGAAAATGGCCGACCTCACCGCACGCGGACACCTGGAAATGGTTTTTGAGGGCAGTCTGCAGAGCCGCCTGTTCCTGGTGGAAATGATGGGTTGCGTTGCATTACCCGCCATATTGTTATCCATCAGAAAGTTCAGGCTGCTGCCAAGAGGATTGCTGACAGCCGCATTTCTTGTTATGGCGGGCATTGTGCTCAACCGGGTCAATGTTAGTTGGATTGGAATGGATGTTAGCGATCATCTCCATTACATCCCGACCTGGATGGAAATCGCATTGTCACTCGCATTTATCACGGGTGGCACCGTCGTTTTCTTTCTCGCGGTGCACTACCTGCCGATTTTTCCGAGAGCCGAGGATGAACAAATTGATGAGCAGGTTAAATCACTACTCCCTGGATCCAGGGTAGCTTGATTTGCCCGGTCAACGATTTCCCGGAACCGGAAAAAGCCGGTAAAACCACTTAGGCCCGGCGTTCATTCCAGGGTGCGACCTTGAGTAACAACAGCATCCCGGGAACCGCCACCAGGGTGCAGACGATAAAAAACTGCGTATAACCAACCGCTTCGATGATAAAGCCGGTTGAAGCATTGGCAAACGTCCTCGGCACCGCGATAAAGCTGCTGAATAGCGCGAATTGGGTGGCGGTAAAAGCCTTGCTGGTCTCCCTTGCCATGTACGCTGTCAGCGCAATCGTACCCAGCCCTACGCCCAGGTATTCGCCACTGACCACGATAAACAGCCCCACCGGCTGATGACCGACCGTGCTCAACCAGACAAACCCCAGTATGGTCACCATCTGCACAAACCCGAACACCCAAAGCGCCCTGTTGATACTCAGTTTCAACATGATCACGCCACCCAGGATGCCACCCGCGATGGAAGCCCACAGGGCGGCTATCTTGGCGATCGAGCCAATTTCCGTACGGCTGAAACCCATATCCAGGTAAAAGGGCGTGGCCAGGGCGGTGGCCATGTTGTCACCCAGTTTGTACAAAAACATGAAGCCGAGTATCGCCAGACCGGCCGCTATACCGTCACGCGAAAAAAACTCTACGAAGGGGTCAACAACTGCCTCTCGCAACGTCACCGGGGCAAGGGCGTCATCGCTGACTTCCCTGATGATAAGCGTGGTGATTATGCCGACACCCATAAACCCTGCCGTGACCCAGTAAACCACCGGCCATGGCAGGAAATCGGACAGAATCAGCGCCAGCGACCCCGGCACCAGCGAGGAAAGACGATAGGCATTGACAAACAGGGATGTACCTGTCCCCAGTTCATCATCAGCCAGCAGTTCACGCCGGTAGGCATCAATAACAATATCCTGGCTGGCGCCAAACAGGGACACGATGAATACCGTGACAACGATGGCCTGCAACGAAACCGAGGGGTCAAACCGGCCCAGGGCCGCAATGGATACCAACAGACCGGCCTGTGTAATCAGCGCCCATCCCCGCCGTCTGCCCAAAAATGGCAGCTTGTACCTGTCCATCAGCGGCGACCACAGGAATTTCCAGGTATAGGGTAATGAAACCAATGCAAAAAGCCCGATGGTCGCAAGATCAACCTCATGGCTGCGCAACCAGGCCGGCACCAACTGGATCAGCACGTAAAGCGGCATACCGGAGGTGAATCCCAGGAACAGGCAGGTCACCATCTTGCGGTTAAACAAGATTTCCTGCCAGCGCCTGGGGGTGGTATTCAAAACCCCTTACCCGCCTGCAATCACGTAATCGTAATCAATGGTCAATGGTGCGTGGTCCGAGAAGCGCTCGTCCTTATAGATCTCCACCGCGCGCGCCGTTGATGCCACCCCCGGTGTGGCGATGTGGTAATCAATACGCCAACCGGTGTTGTTGGCCCAGGCCTGTCCGCGGTTTGACCACCAGGTGTACTGGTGTTCGCCGCTTTCCACCTGGCGGAAGGCATCAACCATGCCCACCGGGCCGAACAGCTCATCCATCCAGGCGCGTTCTTCCGGCAGGAAGCCTGAGTTTTTCTGGTTGCCGCGCCAGTTTTTGATATCAATCTTTTTGTGCGCTATGTTCCAGTCACCACAGATGACGTACTCGCGACCCTTATTTACCATCGCCTTGAGCAAGGGTTGCAGGTAATCCATGGTCTGGTACTTGACCTGCTGGCGCTCATCCTTGGATGAGCCGGACTGCATGTACAGGGAAATAATACTCAGATTGCCAAAATCGGCCCTTATCCATCGACCTTCTTCATCCATGACTTCCCAGCCGATACCAAGATGAACTTTATCGGGCTGATGACGGGTGTAGATCGCTACGCCGCTGTAGCCCTTTTTCTGCGCGTCATGGAAATAACGGTTGTAGCCCGGCGGAGAAAATACCGGGTCGCTAAGCTGGTGCTCCTGCGCCTTGGTTTCCTGGATACAGACAACATCCGGTTCCTGCTTTTGCATCCAGTCAAAAAAACCTTTTCTGGCTGCCGCCCTGATTCCGTTGGTGTTAACACTGATTATTCGCATGGCTTGTAATTCTTCTGTTTTCGAAAGCAGGCGAGCAGCATAACCGCCCTTGTCCATGATGTCATGACCGGTGCGTACAACGGGCAGCTTTCAGGGTTATTTTTGCAATTCCGGATTGCAGCCCCGGCAAAGCCGCGAGATACTTCCCCGATGCAAAACTACAAACAGAAGTTTTTTGAGCTGGCCATGGCGCGGGGCAACCTCAGGTTTGGTGAGTTTACGCTGAAATCAGGACGGGTCAGCCCATATTTTTTCAATGCCGGCGGATTTGACGACGGACACAGCCTGGAACTTCTCTCAGCCTGCTATGCGCAGGCCATACTGGATTCAGGTGTAGGTTTTGACATGCTGTTCGGTCCCGCCTACAAGGGTATACCGCTGGCTGCCGGTGTCGCCATCATGCTCAATGCCAACCATCATAGAAATATCCCGTTTGCCTATAACCGCAAGGAGGCCAAGGACCACGGCGAGGGCGGCACACTGGTCGGCGCAGCGCTCAAGGGCCGGGTTCTGATCACCGATGATGTCATATCGGCCGGTACCTCGGTGCGAGAATCAATCGAATGGATCAGGCAGGCGGGCGCAACCCCATGCGGCGTCGCGATTGCCCTGGACCGCCAGGAGCGCGGACTGGGTGAGAAATCTGCCGCACAGGAAGTTGTTGATGAATTTCAAATACCCGTAGTTGCCATCGCAGGCCTTGATGATCTGATCGAATTCCTGGAAAGCCGGTCAGCCGGAAATATCGACATCGAAGCCATTCGGCGGTATCGTAACCGGTATGGAATCTAGCCCGTATATGACGCCAAGGATTGCGGCAGTACTGACCGCTCTGATATTTAGCCTGTCAATCACCTCGCTGGCAGCCGACACCTACCGCTGGAAAGACAAGGACGGCAAGGTCCACTATGGCGCTGCTGTACCGCCTGAATACGCCGACCAGCCATATGACGTTCTGAACAATGCCGGCATGGTCATTGAGCATGTGGAGGATACTTCCGTGCCTATGGAAGTCAGGGCGGAACAAATGATGCAGGAGCGCGCGCCGTTGATTTCGGAAGAGGAACGCGAGCGCCAGTCCGACCGCTTACTGGTCATACAGTACCGTTCGGAAGAGGAGATCCTGCAAGCCCTCGAGATGGAAATTGCCCAACTGGGTTACGATACGCGGATAATCAACAAGTCCTACGAGAGCACGAATGCCGCGATACGGGAGCAGATCAGGCAAGCTGCGGACCAGCAGCGGGCCAACCGCCCGATTAGCCCGGAGCAACAGGCAGGTATCGATAAACTGTATGCGCGACGCGCCTCGGATGAAAAAAAACGTATGACAATGGCCCGGCGGGAAGAGCGAATCCGTGACCGTTACCAGTCAGACCTCGAACGTTACCGGTACCTGACATCGGACGCTGACACAACTGAAGAAGAGCCACCGGACCAGGGATAGAATCCCACCGGTCTGCTGCCCGAAGTGAATACCTGATGTTCACCCGTTGCCCACAGTGCAAGTCCGTCCACCCGCTGTCTGCGGAGTTGCTGGCGCACGCTCGCGGCCTGGTACAGTGTGGTGAATGCGACAGAATATTCAGTGCTCTGAGCTTCCTCTTTGATGAATGGCCGTCCGGCCAGGCACATGGGCCGGCAAAAGGCCCCAACGCAGCTCCACCCGTGATTGGGCCCGGCCAGGTAGATGAAAACGCGTCAGAAAGCGAAGAGGAAAAAGCACGCAAGCGCAACCGCCTGGCCTGGGGCGCGGCCATGGCATTGCTCGTGCTGTTTACGATCGCAAACACGGCCTGGACATTCCGCGGGCCGGCGCTCGAAAGCCCATTGGTCAGTGGCTGGCTGAGCCAACATGGATGGGTACAGGATGAACCCGACAGCCTGCTCAGGGACCCGCAACAGATACAGCTCATCAGCCGTGATATCCATACGCACCCCACACGCTCAGGCATACTGGTTTTGAGTCTCACCTTTGTAAACCTCGCCCCGCGTATCCAGGTATTTCCGGTGCTCGAGATCACCTTGCTGGACGCGACAGGCCAGCCGGTGGCAAGACGTCGGCTTCAGCCCGAGGATTACCTGCGGCCGGGCGCCGACATTGAAGCGGGGCTCGCAGCGGATGTGTATTTACCCGTCCTGCTGGAACTTGGAGACCCGGGCAACCGGGCTGTCGGGTTTGAAATTAATTTCATGTGAAACAGTCCCCTGGCCCGGGTAAAATTCCAAGGCACAAACGATACGATATATAGCGGTTTGTTTGAGTGTGATTTAGTCGAATTTGAGCAACAAACTACAACGTATCACCGGTCAAATATGTTAGTGTTCGCATCAACGATCAATCCTGCAATAAACCAATATCAGAAGACACCATGAACGCAGATTCAGACCAGGCTATACCACTCCGGCAACACGTAAAGAGCACCATCAGCAGATACCTCCAGGACATGGGCAACACAGCTCCGGAGAATCTATATCAGCTATTACTTGCTGAGGTAGAACCTCCACTGCTTGAAGAAACCCTGAAGTGGACTGGTGGAAACCAGTCGCGGGCGGCGGCCGTGTTGGGAATTACCCGCAACACTTTGCGCACCAAGATGCGGCGCTATTCCATCAACGCCAACTCCAGCACAAAGTCCCGGCTAACCCGGTGATGTAGAGCGGTTTAGCAAGACCCCGTACTGACCAGGCAACTGTTTAGATTGACCAGTAAAATAGCAGAGAAAAAATGCCCTCATCCCACAAGTTCGCCTTAATTAGCGTTTCTGACAAATCCGGCCTGGTAGAATTTGCCCGGGCCCTGTCAGACCTCGGCTTTACCCTGTTAAGTACCGGCGGTACAAAAAAGCTGTTGAGCCAGGAAGGTCTTGCCGTAACCGGTGTCAGTGAGCATACCGGTTTCCCCGAGATCATGGACGGCCGTGTCAAAACCCTGCACCCCCGAATCCATGGCGGCATACTAGGCCGTCAACAGGACCAGGATGTCATGCAGTCACACGACATCCCGCCCATTGATCTTGTCATCGTGAACCTGTACCCGTTCGAGTCGGTCACGGCCGATGAAAACTGCAGCCTCGAAAACGCGATTGAAAATATAGACATCGGCGGCCCCGCGATGGTGCGTGCAGCGGCCAAGAACCATGCCCGCGTCACGGTCATTGTCGATCCGGGCGATTACGCGGCAATCGCGGATGAACTCGCCGCAACAGGGCAGGTATCTTCAGGCACTCGTTTCTCAATGGCCACCAAGGCTTTTGCACACACCGCGCGATACGATGGCCTGGTTTCGGCATACCTGAGCCGCAGAACTGACGACGGTGAACAACCGGACCTGCTGCCCGGATACATCACCCCACAATTTCAAAGCAGGCAGAAGCTCCGTTACGGTGAGAACCCACACCAGGCCGCTGCTTTTTACGTCGAGTCCGGGGCCGAATCCAGCGGAATCGCCGCCACTCACCAACTCCAGGGCAAGGAGCTTTCATACAACAACATCAACGATGCTGATGCGGCGTTGGAGTGTGTAAATCAGTTCAACGGACAACCGGCCTGCGTCATCGTCAAACATGCAAATCCCTGCGGCGTCGCCGTCGGCAAAAGCAACACGGAGGCCTATCTGAAAGCCTTCGCCACTGATCCGGTCTCGAGTTTCGGCGGTATCATCGCCTTCAGCGAACTGGTCCAGGCCGAGGTCGCCGCGGCCATCATTGACAAGCAGTTTGTCGAGGTCGTAATTGCACCTGCATTCAGCGATGGTGCGATAGAGAAATTTGCAGGCAAACCAAATGTCCGCCTGCTCAGCAGTGGCGCTGCGGCACGCCCCGACGCTGGCTTGCACTACCAGCGCGTTTCTGGAGGCCTGTTGGTACAGCAAAAAGATGCAAACCGGGTTAGCAGGCCGGATTGCCGTTGTGTCAGCGAACGTGAGCCGACGGAACAGGAGTGGCAGGATATGCTATTTGCCTGGAAAGTCGCCCGCATGGCCAAGTCGAATGCTATTGTTTATGCAGCGGAAGGACGCACGCTCGGTGTTGGTGCAGGTCAGATGAGCCGTGTCGATTCTGCCCGGATAGCTCGCTGGAAGGCGGCGGACGCCGGTCTTTCCCTGACCGGCGGGGCAATGGCGTCTGATGCATTTTTCCCGTTCAGGGATGGCATCGATACCGCGGCCGAAGCCGGTATCAAGGCCGTTATCCAGCCCGGCGGCTCCATGCGCGATGACGAGGTCAAAGCAGCAGCCAACGAACATGGCATTGCGATGGTATTTACCGGGGTGCGTCACTTCAGGCATTAGTGTAAATTTCTAAGGTTTTATTTATTTACCCACAGATTACACTGATTACACAGATGAAAAGAGCGTGAGCTTTTGAGGTATTAGGTCTAATAATGAAAGTACTTGTTGTTGGTAGTGGGGGACGTGAGCATGCTTTGGCGTGGTGCGTGGCAAAATCCGACCGGGTGGAAAACGTGTATGTCGCACCCGGCAATGCCGGTACCGGGCTTGAGCACGGCGTTGAGAATATCCCACTGGGTAGCGATGATATAGATGCACTGCTCGCATTCGCAGTTGAGAACCAGGTTGATCTGACGATAGTCGGGCCCGAAGCCCCCCTGGTAGACGGTATTGTTGATAGGTTTAGCGCGGCTGGCCTTGCATGCTTCGGACCCAGCGCGGCCGCAGCCCAGCTTGAGGGCTCAAAGGCATTTGCCAAGGATTTCATGGCACAGCATGGTATCCCCACTGCAGCCTATGGCAATTTCACAGATATTGACGAGGCGGTGGCATTTATCCGCCAAACGGGCGCGCCGATAGTGGTCAAGGCGGATGGCCTGGCTGCAGGTAAAGGTGTGATCATCGCCGGAACCGTTGACGAGGCAGAGGCCGCCGTCAGGGATATGCTGGCAGGCAATGCATTTGGTGAAGCCGGCCACAGGGTGGTCGTCGAGGAATTCCTCACCGGCGAAGAAGCCAGTTTTATCGTCATGGCCGATGGTGAACACATACTGCCGCTGGCCACCAGCCAGGATCACAAGGCCCGCGACGAAGGTGACCTCGGTCCGAATACCGGCGGCATGGGTGCATATTCACCGGCGCCTGTAATTGATGACGTATTGCATCAAAGGGCGATGGATACCGTCATCCGGCCCACCATTCGCGGCATGGCCGAACAGGGCATGCCTTTTACCGGTTTTCTGTATGCGGGTCTGATGATATCGCCCGATGGTGAAACCAAGGTCCTGGAATTCAATGTCCGTTTTGGAGACCCCGAAACCCAGCCCATCCTGATGCGTCTGCAATCCGATCTCACAGACCTCTGCCTCGCGGCGGTCAATGGTCAACTGGACAAGGCCATAGCAAAGTGGGATCCACGACCGGCCCTGGGTGTGGTAATGGCCGCTGGCGGCTATCCGGGCAGTTACTCAAAAGGCCAGGAAATTTCCGGGCTGGCTGAAGCCAGCCATGACGGGGTCCGTGTATTCCACGCCGGAACAAAATTGTCGGATGGCCGGGTAGTCGCCGCTGGCGGCAGGGTCTTATGTGTCTGTGCGATGGCCGACAATGTCAGTGAAGCTGCAAAAGCGGCCTATGCCGGCTGCGACAAAATCCACTGGGATGGAGCCTTTTTCCGTCGTGATATTGGTCACCGCGCAATTGCCAGAGAACGTTCCTGAACATGGATGTCTCACACCTGCTGGATGAGCTAAACGAAGCACAACGAAAAGCGGTAACCACGGAATCACCGCACACGCTGGTGCTTGCCGGCGCCGGCAGCGGCAAAACCCGTGTTTTGATCCATCGCCTGGCATGGCTTATACAGGTCGATCATGTTTCACCGCTCAGTATCCTGGCGGTAACCTTTACCAACAAGGCGGCCGGGGAAATGCGCGAACGTGCGCAAAACCTGCTGAATGTGTCCGCGCGTTCAATGTGGATCGGCACCTTCCACGGTATCGCACACAGGATATTGCGCATGCACTGGGAAGACGCCGGGTTGCCGGAGAATTTCCAGATACTGGACTCGGATGACCAGCACCGGATATTGCGCCGCCTGATTAAGGAAGAAGGACTGGACGAAGCCCAGTGGCCGGCAAGACAGGCCCAGTGGTACATCAATGCCCGCAAGGATGAAGGCCAGCGGCCGGACGCGATCGAGGACATGGGCCACCCGATGACCGCCCAGTGGGTGCGCATCTACCAACTCTACCAGTCCTATTGCGACCGGGCCGGACTGGTGGATTTTGCAGAGCTGCTGCTGCGGGCGCATGAGCTCTGGCTGAACAACCCGGGCCTGCTGGATCATTATCGCAAACGTCTGACCCATTTGCTGGTGGACGAATTCCAGGACACCAACTCGATACAGTATGCATGGATTCGCCTGCTGGCCGGGGACAGTGGCAGTGTCCTGGTGGTGGGTGATGACGACCAGTCGATTTACGGCTGGCGCGGCGCACAGGTCGAAAATGTTCGGCATTTCAGCCGTGATTTCGCAGATGTGATGACCATCAAGCTGGAGCAGAACTATCGATCTACCGGGAATATCCTCGAGGCGGCAAATGCCCTGATTTCCAACAACGAAGACCGCATGGGCAAAAAATTATGGACCGCCGGCCAAGAAGGTTCACCCATCACGCTATATTCCGCTTTCAATGAACAGGACGAGTCCCGTTTTGTCATCGAACAGGTGGAACAGTGGCTGGCCAAGGGCCGGCGCGCAGAAGAAGTGGCCATTGTCTACCGCACCACGGCCCAATCGAGGTTGTTCGAAGAATACCTGCTGAGGGCGTCGATCGCCTATCGGGTGTACGGCGGACAACGCTTTTTTGAAAGGGCGGAAATCAAGGATGCGCTAGCCTATCTGCGCCTGGTTCAAAATCCCAATGACGATGCAGCCATCGAACGGGTCATAAATACCCCTGCACGTGGTATCGGCCAGAAAACGCTTTCAACCTTGCGGCTCCATGCACGGCAAAGCAGTCTGCCCCTTTGGCAGGCGGCGCAGGAGTGCATCCGGCAGAACCTGCTCCCGGCCAGAGCCCTCGGCGCGGTTCATGGCTTCATGCAACTCATTACCGAGATGCGCGAGCGCATCGGCGACTGGACCCTGGGTAACCAGATGCAGGGCGTCATCGAAAGCAGCCAACTGGTCACCCACTACGAAAAAGAACCCCGCGAAAAGATGGAGTCACGTGTCGAGAACCTGCGCGAACTGGTTAACGCGGCCGAATCCTTTGTCCTACCCACGGAAGACGAGGAAGCCGGCATGACCGACCTGCAGTCTTTCCTCAGCCATGCGGCGCTCGAAGCCGGGGAAACCCAGGGCGAGGCCTGGGATGACTGCGTTCAATTGATGACCTTGCATTCGGCCAAGGGCCTGGAATTTCCGCTTGTGTTTATCGTCGGTATGGAAGACGGCCTGTTCCCGCACCAGCGCAGCGTTACCGAAGCCGGCGGCCGTCTCGAAGAAGAACGCCGGCTTTGTTACGTGGGCATGACCCGTGCGCGTGAGCAACTGTGCCTTTGCCACGCCGAGGTCAGGCGTATGTTCGGCTCGGAAAACCACTGCCGGCCGTCACGGTTCCTGGCTGAGATTCCAACGGGGCTGATACAGGAAATTCGACCGCGTATACAGGTACAGCGGCCGTGGGCCAGCCCCAAGGCACCCGAGTATCGAAAGTCCAATTCGAATATCAAGCAGGATTGGCCATTCCAGCTGGGGCAGTCGGTCAGCCACAAAAAATTTGGCAATGGCACCGTGATCAGTTTTGAGGGTTCCGGTGAACACGCCCGGGTACAGGTGAATTTTCACCGTGCCGGCGCCAAGTGGCTGGTGCTGGCCTACGCAAATTTAACCGCTTGTTAGTGAAAGACTCACACAGAATATAGAATTCAGTTCGGCGAATGCCGGGAGCATGCAAGAACAGGATCAAAGCCATGAGTACAGTGAATACCCAAATCCCAAACCGCGAACGTCTTATTTTTGCACTCGACGTGCCCAGCCTCGGTGAAGCACAGGCGCTGATATCCACGCTCGGAGACTCGGTGCAGTTCTACAAGCTTGGCCTGGAGGTGTTTTTGTCCGGTCATTATTTTGAACTTCTGAATGACCTGAAAGGCGCGGGTAAAAAAGTTTTTGCCGACCTCAAACTGTTTGATATCCCGGCTACAGTTGCCGCTGCCGTACGCCAGTTGGCCCGTCACGAGGTGGATTTTTGTACGGTGCATGGCAACGACGGCATGCTCAAGGCCGCGGCGGAAGCAAAAGGCAATATGCAAATTCTCGCCGTGACCGCACTGACAAGCCTTGACCAGGGGGACCTGAATGACCTGGGCTTCCAGTGTGATGCCCGCACACTGGTGCTGTCGCGTGCAAGACGTGCACTGGCGCTTGGCTGCGACGGCGTGGTTTCATCCGGGCTCGAAGTCAGCGCCTTGCGTGAACACGCAGACCCACGTTTAATCACGGTCTGCCCGGGTATACGGCCCGTGCACAATGATGACGACCAACAACGTGTCATGACACCATTCCAGGCTGTTCGTGATGGTGCGGATTACCTGGTCGTCGGCAGGCCAATCCGCTCCGCCAGCGACCCGGCGGCAGCAGCTGAGGCCATCCAGAAAGACATTGCCCGCGCCATAGAGACCCCTGAAGGGGATTAAAACTCTACTTTTCACAAGGTATAGCGTAAAAAGATTACCCGAAGTTTTCTTTTGGGTATTGACAGTTATTCACAATTTACTTTACGATACGGCCGTAACTAACTAATAGAATATAAATTTCTATTCTAAAACCACGGAACCGATCCTCTCCGGCTCTGCCGGATTTTCCGGGCAGGCTTTATGCCTCGCCCGGATTTTTTATACGCGCTCACAAATCCAAGCTAGAATAACTGCACCGCAATCCAGGCACGGGCCCATGGCTAAGCAAGAAAAACCAGACTCACTGATTGCAAAACTGAAATTACAGTGGTACCTGATCCTTCGTGGGGTCCAGGGTTTGTGGGTTAAACACCGTATACAGGCCGACGCCGATGGAAATATCGGTTCCAGCGATGGCAGGCCGGTCTGCTATGTCATGGATTCATACGCGCTGTCATCAGTGCTGATCCTGGACAAGTGCTGCGAAGAGCAAAATCTCGCCCGCCCGCTGTATGCCATACCCGGCATCCAGAAATGCCCCGACCGTTCCTATGCCGTATTGAAACGCATGAAAGGCATTTTTATCCGCCGCCCGGAACCGCGACGGCACTCCAAAATGCTGAGCCTGATGGTCGAAACTTGCTGGGAGAACCCTGAGCTGGATATTCAACTGGTGCCTGTTACCGTGTTGGTGGGCCAGCGCCCAAGCAGCGACAGTGGGTTGACGCGTGTTCTGTTTGCCGAGAACTGGGAGATCGGGGGGCGCTTCCGCCGCTTCTTGGGAACATTGGTCAATGGCCGCAAAACCTTTGTGCAATTCAGCCGGCCGATCTCGTTACGGGATCTGGCCGAGGAGGGGCTTGATTCAAAGGTTGCCCTCAGAAAAGTCTCACGCATCCTCAGGGTACATTTCAAACGGGTTCGCACGGCCGCCATCGGACCGGACCTCTCGCATCGGCGCACCATGGTAGACAGGGTAGTCAACTCACCTACCGTACGTGCGGCATGTGAGGAAGAAGCACGCCGCTCAAGGATTACACCCGAGCAGGCGCGGCACAAAGCAGAGAAATATGTCTGGGAAATTGCCGCCAACTATTCATACTCATTCATCATAGTAGCCGAGGCGATACTGGCCTGGTTCTGGAACAGGATTTACAACGGAATCAAGCTAAAGCATTTCGAGGATTTCCAGCACCTGGCGATTGGCAAGGAAGTCATTTACGTGCCCTGTCACCGGAGCCATCTCGACTATGTGTTACTGTCGTACCTGGTCCACGAAAACGGCTTTGTCCCACCCCACATCGCAGCCGGCATCAATCTGAACCTGCCGTTCGTCGGACCCTTGCTGCGCCGTGGTGGAGCATTCTTTCTGCGCCGCTCGTTCCGCTCGAACAAGCTGTACGCCGCGGTGTTCTATGAATACCTCAGCATGATCCAGACCCAGGGTGTTTCGATCGAATATTTTATAGAGGGCACCCGCAGCCGTACCGGGCGCCTGTTGCCGCCCAAGGCCGGAATGCTGGCCATGTCGGTCAGGAGTTACCTGAACGCCCCCGTCAGGCCCATCATGTTTCAACCGGTCTATATCGGCTACGAAAGGCTGGCTGAAAGCGACAGCTACACAACCGAACTGTCAGGGGAAAAGAAACGCTCGGAAAAGTTCTCGGATCTTGGCAAGATTTTCAGGATTGCCCGGCATAACTACGGCGAAGCGCATGTCAGTCTGTGTGAACCCATTTTCCTCGACGACCTGCTCGAGGAGCAGGATCCCCAGTGGCAGGAAACCATCCGCAAGGAGGCCAGGCGCCCGGCCTGGCTGGGTGGCCTGATCGAAAACCTCGGCAATACGATCATGACACGTATAAACGCCGGTGCGGACGTCAACCCGATGAACCTGCTTGCACTGGTATTGCTGGGGACACCACGGCACGCACTGGGTGAAAAACAACTGGCCCGACAGATAGACCTGTGCAAGGAGTTGTTGAGCCGGAAACCAACCCCCGAACGTGTGACCGTGACTGGCAAAAGTGCGGAGGAAATTATCGAGTACGGCTTCAAGATGGAAGTTCTGCAGCGCAAGGAACATACCCTTGGCGATATCATCTCCATCCAGGCAGACCGGGCCATAGGATTAACCTACCTGCGCAATAATATTGCACACCTGTTTGCACTGCCCTCGCTGGTTGCCTGCTGTTTCCTGGAACACCGCAATTTCCAGGTCAGTCACCTGCATAAATTCGCAACCATCGCCCACCCCTTTCTGCAGGCCGAACTTTTCCTGCCCTGGAGCCAGCGCCAGATCACCGGCGCCCTGGACGAATCTATTGAGCAACTGGTCAAGAATGGCCTGTTGACACGCCAGCATGAGGGGGAGACCCTGTCCCGCGCCACTGACAATCCGGAAGCGGTCATGCAACTCAATATCCTGGCGCACAGCTTGTTGCAGACTATCCACCGTTACCTGATCACCATTTCGGTGCTGGCGAAGAATGGCTCGGGCACCCTGAGCCGTGCGGAACTCGAGCGCCTGTGTATCCACACCGCACAGCGCATATCCATGCTGCATGAGTTCAATGCACCGGAGTTTTACGACAAATCGCTGTTCAAGGGTTTCATCGCTGAATTGCGAAGCACTGGTTACCTGTCATCCAACCAGCAAAACAAGCTGGTATTCGACCAACGCCTGGAGCAGATCAGCAACGACGCGCGCTATATTCTGGGCGAGGCCATCAGGCAGGAAATTGACCGGCAGACGACCCCCGCTGAAAAAGAAGATGACCCGGGAGACTCTGACCAACCCTAAAATTTGGGTTAGGCATCAAGATCCGGAATCAGCTTTGATTCCAGACGGTCAATCCAGTCCTTGAGTTTCAATTTGCGTTTCTTCAATCGCCGCAGGTGCAGTTGGTCCTGCCACGGGTCCATCGACATGCGTTTGATGGCCAGGTCAAGGTCGCGGTGCTCTTCACGAAGCTCGCCCAACAAGCTTGTGATTTCCGAGGTGTCCTCTGATTTCATGGAACCCTTAATCTAATATAAACTCCTGTCTTTCACTATAGCACCTGGAACGGGAGAGGTGACAGATGGATCATAGTTATTCCGCAACATCGTCGGCAATGTCAATAAGCCCATGGTGACTACCGTTGCACCTACGATACCCGTACTCGCTGCCATCAACGCTCCCACCAGCATGACCGCAAGACCGAGGCCGACGGGTATCCTGTGCATCAATTGCGCCAGCGCCTGTAACAGTTGGTCAGCGAGCTTTGAACGCTCGAGTATGACACCCATGAATACAAAAACCGGTACGGCAATCAGGGTTTCATTGCTCATGATGCCGAAAATACGACTGGGAAAGGCACTCAGAAACGTCGGATCAAAGACCCCCGTCATGATACCGACCAGTGCAACACCCGCCAGTGTGAATGCCACGGGAAAGCCAGCCAGCAAGGATAGGCCGGCAGCAACAAACGATCCCAGGGACATCAGTCCACTCATATCATTGCGCCCCTTTCACTTGTTATTAGCCAACTGGCAGAAACAAATTCAAACTTGGGTACTGCGGCTCATACAAATGCATGATAAATGCATGTTCCCGGCAACCTGCAACAAATATTGACCCAACAGGCCGACTTTTTATGCACAGTCGGCGGCTCCAGACTAAAAACATGGGCTTAATGCAATACCTGAACTGAAGTCATGCAGAATACTGTTTATCTATCTGTTTTATAGAGCTATTCATACAAACAGCAATGGACTCTAATTACGAGCAATCTTAGCACGGACCGTAATGTACATCCCGCTATTGATTTTGTGCACAGAGTTATCCACAGGTAATCAACATGCTTGGGGGATAAATCATCCATATCGTTTTCAGCGCCTGTTCAAAGGGTTACAATAAGCCGCTTTCGTGTTGCGTACCGCGGCCGGTCATGGGACTTATTCTTGAAAGAACACATTGAAGAATTATTGATTCAGGCTCTATTGCACCTGATACGAGAAGGCTTTCTAAACCCGGACTGCGACATCGTTCCCCAGTTGGAGCGTACGCGCACACCTGAGCATGGTGAGTTTGCCTCCAATATCGCCATGGTGCTCGCCAAGCGCGCAGGTAAACCACCGCGGGAACTGGCGCAGGCCATCATCGACAGGATGCCGCCCTCACGCCAATTGAATCATGCTGAAATAGCAGGCCCGGGGTTTATCAATTTCTACATGAACCAGGTCGCACTGACCACCGTCGTCAATGACATTCTTTACCACGGTGATAATTACGGACACGTGCCGCCTAGCCAGGAGCACGAGGTTACCGTCGAGTTTGTCTCGGCCAACCCCACCGGCCCGCTGCACGTAGGTCATGGCCGCGGCGCCGCCTACGGCGCCAGCCTCGCAAACATTTTGCAGGCCGCGGGTTACAAGGTTCAACGTGAGTACTACGTCAATGACCACGGGCGGCAAATGGATATCCTCGCCGTCAGTGTCTGGTTGCGCTACCTGGAGCTTTGCGGGGAGCACTTACGTTTCCCGGAAAACGGATACCGTGGTGACTACATCTACAACATCGCACGCGAAGTCCGCAGCGAGATCGGGGATAAATGGCGTTTCAGGGGCCAGGACGTAGTTGACGGCCTGCCCCCCGACCAAAGCCAGGGCGGTGACCGTGAAACACATATCGATGCACTGATTAACCGTGCCCGGGAGTTTCTGGGGGCTGACGGATACCTGGTATTTTTTGAGACTTCGGTGGACAGCATATTGTCCGACATCCAAAAGGACCTATCGGGTTTCGGTGTTAATTTTGACCACTGGTTCTCGGAAATGGAACTGGAGGACAGCGGCGCCATCAGGCACGCCATAGACCGCCTGGAAGAGAACGGCCACCTCTACATCAAGGACGGCGCAACCTGGTTTCGGGCGTCGGAACTGGGCGACGAGAAAGACAGGGTAATCATCCGGGAGAATGGACGGACAACCTATTTTGCCTCGGACATCGCCTATTTTCTGAACAAGATGGAACGTGGCTTTGAAAAGGCCATTTACGTTTTTGGCGCCGACCACCATGGCTATATCGCCCGCCTGCGGGCCGCGGCAAAGGGGCTGGGTGAAGACCCCGACCGCCTCGAAATTCTGCTGGTGCAGTTCGCCGTGCTTTATCGCGATGGCAAAAAGGTCCAGATGTCCACCCGATCGGGTCAGTTCATAACCCTGCGGGAGTTACGTGAAGAAGTCGGCAGCGATGCAGCCCGGTTCTTTTATGTCATGCGCTCCCACGAGCAACACCTGGACTTCGACCTCGATCTGGCCAAGTCTCGAAGCAATGAAAATCCTGTGTATTATATCCAGTACGCACATGCGCGTATTTGCAGCGTGTTCCGTAACCTCGAGCAGATGAATGAAACACACAACCAGGCGATTGGTGAGGCTTCGCTTAAGCTGTTAACCGAGCCCAACGAAACGTTGCTGCTACGGGCCCTGAGCCGGTATCCGGAAATTATTGAGACATCTGCCCGTCTACGGGCTCCGCACCAGTTCGCGCATTACCTGCAGGCGCTGGCCACCGAATTTCACGCATATTACAACTCCCAGCAATTCCTGGTGGAGGATGAAAACGTAAGGAATGCACGTCTTAATCTGATTCTCGCCGCACGCATCGTGCTGGCCAATGGCCTGGCATTACTCGGCATCTCTGCGCCGGAATCCATGTGATATGGCAGCCAGGCGCAAGACAGCCGGCAACCGGCGCAGAACAAAGAATTCCCCGGGTGGTATTCCGGCGTGGTTCTGGCTGCTTGGAGGCATTGTAATCGGCCTGGGTTTGGCTGTGACATTGATGTTCAGGGGTTACTTGCCGGATTTTAAACAAAACGCACCCTCCGTGGACGAATCATCCGCGTCAACTGAATCCGCGTTGATCGAGAGCGACAAGGCCAGGGCCGAAGAGCCCAAAAAACCACGTTACGACTTTTTTACCGTTTTACCCGAAATGGAAGTGGTCGTTCCCAACCAGGAACTTAGCCTCAAGGCCGAGCCCTCAAACGAACCGGTACCCGGTAAAGCCCAGGACAGCTACGTGCTGCAGGCAGGTTCTTTCAGAAGCGAGGCCGAAGCCGAGCAGATGAAAGCCACGTTGGCCTTGCTGGGCTCGGTGGCAGCAGTGCAAAAAGTTACGGTCAACGGCGAAACCTGGCACCGGGTCAGGATCGGCCCGATCGAAGGCGCGCGCAAGGCAGATGAAATACGCCGGATGTTATCGGACAACCGCATCGATACGCTGGTTATGAAGGCTAACCCCTAAAAAGCCTCCGTAGCTGCTCTTTTCAAACGACGAATTTCCTGGCTACCATTCGCCGATAATCGGCAGTGAATGCCTTCTCTGTTTTCCAGGACTTCTGGTTAAGTCCCACGTAGGGCATACGGTGCGCAACGAATGTGTACTTCTCTTCATCAAACGTCAGGACACCGCGGGTGTAGTGGGCAAACGGGTCGTAAATTTTCTTGTGTATGGTGTGTTTCTGCATGTGACTTCTCAACAAACGCGGTACTAGCCTGGACCCTGAAACCTGGTTATACCTGCCAAATCGGAAATAGTGACAGAATTTCCGGACCCACCTTTAAGTATAGAAGACAAACGTGAATTGTGCTGAGCAGCACATTTGTCCGGTCTGAAATTTAGAAATTTTTAAGCTGGGATTAAGCTGGCCGAAGTTATGATTCGCCTGCGTTTGCCGTTCATGCGATGAGATGTGACCGGGGGTAACGCTGTTGTCGGCGGATGACCGCATCTGCTTGCTGCAGTTTGTGTGGAGAATATCTTTTTCTCTTTTTCGTGTCCAACCCAGGAGACTTTCGTATGAAACGAGTGATGATCTTTACCCTTATGTTCCTCGCAATAATGTTCACTGCACCGGCATGGTCACACCATCCGGCTGAGGGCATTGTGTCCGATGACATCTGGCAAATGGTAAATGATAATCTGGTGGAAGCGGGCAGCCCGCACCTGACCATCGACATGAGCGATATCATGGATTCCATGGGTACTGTTGACATACCTTCCAGCGGCAACGACTGCTCAGGCAATGCCGACTGTGGCGGCAGGGTATTACTGGTTACCAGTATTATCGTGGAGCCCACTGATTTTCAAACTTACATGGACGCCATCGAAGACGTTACGATCAATCGTCTTCCCGCGGGCAACATGACAAGCGACAAAGCCCTCGCTTTCGAAATTGTCACAGAAGACCTTACAGATGGAAGAATCATGATCAGCATCTTTGAGCCGGTTGGTTCGGGCGAGAGCCAGGACGATTTGACGCCAAAGAAGGGAAACTAGCTAATAAACCTGCTAACCCGGGTCGTGCTGCATTTTTGCAGCACGGCCTTTTAGCGCGGGTACAGCTCAGGTTTTTCAGCGATCCCGGAGTTTTGCGGCTTGTACGCGCCGTTTTGCCAGCGCTTGAATGTATCCCATAAGGCCTCCCCCTTCCAGGCGCCGGCGCCTTCATCGGTAAACCCGCTGACATCAAGTTCGGCTATTGCTGCTCGCAAGGCTGAGTTTTCACAGGCTGCGCCAAAGTCGCGCATGCTGCCACGCATGGCCTGCGGCGCATAATTTCTTATCCATTGCGCGAGATGCTGGCGGGCTGCAGTGGCATCGCCTGCCCGGCAGGCTAGCTTGAATTGATTCAGCAATTCATTTTCAGCCGGCGCAACAGCACCGCTGACAGGCAGTGGTCCCGCGCCGCGGGACGGCCGCCGGAAATAGAAGAAAAGGGTCAACAACCACAGGAAAGCAAATGCCGCGGTCGTTAATTTCCACAGGTCTGAACCTCCAGGCCCGGACGTATTCCCGTCGGCACTGCCGGTATTAATCCCCTGCGGCACGGTCGTCGGCGGCGGGGGTGTCATGGCCGACTGATGTAACTCGGATGGCAGTACATTTACCCGGTGCTCCGGCAATATCGCCGTGCGCTGCCGGTTGGCAACCGTATCCCACCAATCAAGCTGGATTTCCGGTAATACCAGTTCTCCGGGTTGCTCCGGCACAACGGCATAGCGGAATTCCTTGTGACCCAACACCCATTCACCATCATCGCGGCTGATACCTTGCGGTTGGTCCGGGTAAATACGTGTTGCGGGCACTTCCGGCCAGGCCGGTTCCTCCAGCATATTTTCTTCCAGCCCCACTGCATCCAGGATCACCGTTCGCGTCACCGGTTCGCCCACGCGCAGTTTTTCATTGTCGGCAATTTGCTGCGACAGCGTTATACGTCTGGCCGGCAACCAGAAGTCGCCTGTGTACTCACCTGGCCGCGGGCTGATTTCCAGGTTCAGCGGCTCACTCTCCACGCGAACGCGCCGGCCACGTACGGTGGGTTGCCAGAGGCGGTCGGACGGTCTTTCGATCAGGCGCCCGGTGAGTTGCATGGGCGGGATCGTCAACGTTCCGGAGCGCTCGGGGAATATCGCATACCGCCGCTCAAGTACACGGTATTGTTCACCGTTGCGTTCAGCCTGGTACGGTACTTCATCCAGCAACCGTACCGAGGCCTGTTCGGGGGCCGGCGGGTTGATGGCGGCTTCTGTCAGGTTGGCCTGGTAAAAAATCCGGACCATCAGGCTAACCTGGGAAAGCACGTAATACGGGCCGGAGTCGGGCTGCACGGTCACTTCGATAAAAACCGGTTCAACTTCACCGGGCGCCAATTCCGGTGCGGCTGTCACCTTCAGATACAACGGCTCCGAACTTACACCGGGGAACTTCAACGCGGGAATCAGCAAGTTGCCCGCGTGTTTTGGTTCGAGCGTAATCACCAAACGGACACTGGCAGTCTGGCGGCCGTTCACAAACGACATCTGGGTTTCGGAACGCTGGTTGAGCACATCGAAATCCGCCTGCAAGACCGACAGGTCTGTATCCAGGCTCTGGTCCGGATCATTGGTCTGCAAAACCAGGGTCACGGTTTCACCCACCACGGCGCTACTGCGGTCCAGCTTGGCTGTTACCGGTGCGGCCTGCGCCAGCGAATAGGTCATCAGTAAAATAACTGCCAGGCCGAATAAGCGTAACCGCCTTAAGCAAACCTGCCCGCGTACTTGATTAAAAATCATCTTTCCCATTCCCGGTTACCACGTCTCGGTTTCATCAGCAGTTGTACCACGGCGCTGGTGCTGGTTACGGAATTTACGTCTCAGCAACCCGCCCGGGTCATCCGGAATACGCCGCAACCACTGCTCCATCGCCTGTGCGTCTTCCTCTGACCAGTTTTGCTCCATCTCAGATTCGGAGGGCTCCCCCTCTTCCTCACCTTCCTGCTGTTGATCAGATTCTTCGTCGCTCTGTTCGCCATCCTGCTGACTCTGGTCAGACTGCTCATCGCTTTGCTCGCCCTGCTCCGATTCATCAGCGGACTGGTCTTCGGAAGGCTCGCCGTCGGAGTTCTCCTGGTCTTGCTGTTCCTGCTCCTGCTGCTGCTTCATCTGTTCCACCAGCGCGCGGTTGAAGCTGGCGTCTTCCATCTCCGGGTCCAGTGCAAGCGCAGCATCATAGGCGGCAATGGCGGCTTCAAAATCTCCCGCCTGGGCCAGCGAGTTACCGCGGTTATAGTGGCTGTCCGCCTGGTCCAGTTGCGACCAGGCCTGACCCGCTCCGGGGAAGTCTCCGCTCCGATACAGGGCTTCTCCGGCTATCGCCGGGTCCTTCGCGAGGGCTGCCGCATCGGCTGCCCGGTCCTGTTGCAGCGCGGCCTGCGCCTGTTGATCCCGGGTGGCCCAAAGGTCTTCCCACAGGCCTGCATTGGCATTTCCACTGATTAGCAACCCCGGCAAAATCAGCAATGGCATTACAAACAACAGTCCACGCCGGAAACTGAAGGCGACCAGGGGAAGCAACAACAGCACCAACCATGGGCCCGAGTCCTTCCAGCGTTCACCCAAGGCATCATCCTTGCGGGTGAATTCACTGCCTTCAACGACTGCCCATGGTGAAATTTCACTGCTACCCGTGGTCAACTCAGAGTATTTGCCAGCACCGGCACGGGCGATTGACTGCATGGCATCACGCTCGAGACGTGCAACCACGATGTTGCCCTTGCTGTCGCTGACAAAGCCGTCGCCACTCGGGATCGGCGCACCCTGTACAGTACCGACAGCCAGCACCGAGGTAAAAATACCCTGCTTTGCCAGTTTCCTGGCGACATCGGCAGCAGCATTGTCGCCACTGTCGGCGATCAACAGGATTTCGCCACGGGCCATACCGGAACGTTGCAACAGCTCGGCTGCCAGGTCCAATGCCCGGTCCGGGCGGCTGCCTGCTACCGGGATCACATCCGGACGCAGCGCCGGCAGCATGTTCCTGATGGTGTTCGTATCACTCGTCAGAGGCGAGACGACAAACGCGTCCCCGGCATAGGATACAAGCCCCGTCTGGCCTTCCATTGTGTCATCAAGCATATCCGACAACCTGAAATGCGCCTGGGTCAACCGGTTCGGTTTCAGGTCCTCGGCCAGCATCGAAAGCGATAAATCAAGCACCAGCACACGTGCATCGGTCGAGGTAAAGGCGCTGTCAGGAAGTTTCTCCCAGCTTGGGCCGGCCAGTGCGATGGCGGCGATCAACCAGACCAGCCCGGCCAGCCACGGCCCGAAACGGGAGGGCCGGGCTGCGGCGTTACCGACGCTCAGCCATCGCAGCAAATGCGAATCACAAATCTTGCCCCAGTCACCGGACGGGCGCCGCAACCGCCGCCATAGCACCGGCATGATAACCGCCACCGGCACAAGGGCCAGCCACATCGGCCGGATAAAATGTAATGGCAGCCAGTCCATCATGCATGCACCCTGCGAAAACTGAGTGGCCGGATCGATAACAGCGCCGCCAGCAACGCCAGAACATAGGCGAGACCCATGGGCCAGTAAAATAACTCATCAACCGGGCGAATGATTTCCACGTCGCTCTCGACCGGCTCGAGCTCATCCAGGATTTCATAAATCTGTTCCAGTTCCCTGGTGTCCCGGGCCCTGAAATAACGTCCGCCCGTTCGCTCGGCAATACTGCGCAACGTGTCTTCATCGAGATCTGCGGACGGGTTGACCACGCGACTGCCAAAAAAATCCTGCACCATCATTTCATCCGCACCCACACCCACGGTGTAAACCGTCAGGCCGTCGCGGGCGGCAAACTCGGCGGCCTGCAAGGGCTGCACCTCACCGGAGGTATTGGCGCCATCGGTCAACAGCACCAGCACACGGTCGGACGCCGCATCATCACGTAACCGTTTGACCGCGAGGCCAATGGCATCCCCTATCGCCGTTTCACGTCCGGCAAGACCGATTTCCGATTCTTCCAGCAAGGTGGCGGTAGTTTCGGTATCAAAGGTCAAGGGTGTCTGCAGGTAGGCGCGGCTGCCAAAAAGAACCAGTCCGACTCGGTCGCCATGACGCCGCTGGATAAATTCACCGGCGACCTTTTTCACCACCTTCAAACGGTTCACCGCGGTCTTGTTCATGACCATATCCTGGGTGTCCATGCTGCCTGAAATATCAACAGCCAGCAGCAGGTCACGCCCGGTGACCGGTAAACTCTCTATCTCACCAATCCATTGCGGACGGGCTGCAGCGAAAACCAGCAACAGCCACACCAGAGCAGCGATCATGGCCAGCCATGGCCGCCGCATCCAGCCAGCCTTACCGCCGGCCACGGCTGAGAACCAGGGCACACGAAGGGCCTGCAGGTCAGCAGACGGCGAGGCCGGCATCAACAGGCGCAACAACCACGGTACCGGCGCCAGCAGCAACAGCCAGGGCCAGGCGATGGTAAACCCGGTTGTCAGTACATCTTCAGCCATGCTGACGAATCCATGCCCGGGTCAACTCACACATGACCTCAGGGTCAAACCGCGGCGCAGGATCATAGGGACCCGACGCCAGCACATTGAGTGATTCCGCCGATTGCGAAATCTTTATTTTTTCGATCAGGAAATCGGCCCATTCCTGCCCCTTCATGCCCGCACAATGCTGACCGGGGAACGCCCTCAAGGCAGTCAGTTTAAATATGCGATTCAACATGGACAGATAAGCCTGGGGTTCACTTTCCGGATCGACCATCTCATTCAGAAAGTCCACCCAGCCCAGCATTTGTTTGCGCCGTTGATGATCCCGGTAGCGGGAGATAACACGGCGGATCAACCAGGCCAGTATCAACAGTAAAATCAGGGCCAGAACCCACCAGCCCGGCGCTGGCGGCCACCACGGGGCGGCAGGCGCAGTGTGTATATCACGCAATTGTGATAACAGGTCCGGATTCATGTACCCCGTCCTACAAGAATTCGTAATTCCCGGCCCAGCACTTCTACCGGATCATCGGTGGTCTTCAGCACCATCCATCCACACTTGTGGCGTTGGAACATACGCCGGGGAATATTCCCGTGTTCCGTGCTCATCTCGTCGAAGCGCCGCCGGGAATTCTGCTGGTGCGTGTCCAGCATGGCGCTGTGCTCACCATCCGATATCGGGAAGCGGCCGGCCGGTAAAAACTCTTCCGCGGGATCCACTACCTGGCAGCCGATCACGTCATTGTGCTGACGCAAACGCGACAGGTGACGGTGGCATGTCTCGTCGAGATTGAAGAAATCGCTGATGATAATCACCAGGCTGCCCGGGCGGACGGCATGCCGGACACGTTCCAGTGACACGGAAAGCGGTTCAAAACCGCGGTGCTCTGTCTCCGGGTTCAGCCAGTCAACCAACCCCTGGATGACACGCATGGCGCCCCTGCGTCCGCCGGCCGGGCGTAACTCGCGATGACCGTGAGGTGCGAACAGGAAAGCGCCAATCCGGTCGCCACGCCGCACCGCGGCCCAGGCGCACGATGCAGCAAACTGCCCTGCTGCTACCGACTTGAGCCGTGTGCGCGTACCAAAATACAGGCTGGGGCCGGCGTCTACGACGACCAGCACCGGGCGTTCACGTTCCTCCTGGAATATCTTCGTGTGCGGTTTGCCGGTGCGTGCGGTGACACGCCAATCCATATTGCGGATATCATCACCGGGCAGGTAATTTCTCGATTCTACAAAATCCACACCGCGGCCCCGGAAACGCGAGCGGTATGCGCCTGCCAGCGCCGAGGCCGCCGGGCTCTTCATCGGCAGGCTCAGGGCGTTACAACGCGGCTTGAGTGCGATTAACTCGGATGCACTCAGGTGGATGCCGTCACCTGGCAGGGCTTCTGTCATGGAACAGGAACCAGGTCCAGCAGACGGTTTACCAGTTCATCCACGGTTACACCGTCTGCCTCCGCTTCGTATGACAGCAATACGCGGTGGCGCATGACCTCGTGGATAACCGCATGGATATCATCAGGAGAAACAAAATCACGGCCGTCGAGCCAGGCTCTCGCACGGGCGCAACGGTCCAGCCCGATGGTGGCGCGCGGACTGGCGCCGTAACTTACAAGGTGCCCAAGTTCTTCGTCCCATTTGCCCGGATCGCGGGTTGCCAGCACCAGTTGCACGATGTACTCCTGCAGCGCCGGCGCCATGTGCAGGTCCAGCACCTGTTTTTGCGCGGCAAACACCTGTTCCTGGGTGACCAGCATACCGGGCTGGGGTTTTTCACCCAACTCATCGCGTGCCTGGCCACGGGCCAGTTCGAGGATGTCCTGCTCTGCCTGGGCGTCCGGATACGAAATGGCAATATGCATCAGGAACCGGTCCAGCTGGGCCTCCGGCAAGGGGTAAGTGCCTTCCTGTTCAATCGGGTTTTGCGTGGCCATGACCAGGAACAGCTTCGGCATCGGGTAAGTAATTCGGCCCACGGTGACCTGGTGCTCACCCATGGCCTCGAGCATGGCGGACTGCACCTTGGCCGGTGCACGGTTCACTTCATCCGCGAGGATCATGTTGTGAAAAATCGGTCCCTGCTGAAACTCGAATATGCCTTCCCGGGGACGGTAAATCTCCGTACCCGTCAGGTCGGCGGGGAGCAAGTCCGGGGTAAACTGGATGCGGTGGAAATCACCCTCGATACGTTCCGCCAACACTTTGATGGCCGTGGTCTTCGCGAGGCCCGGGGCGCCTTCGACCAGTAAGTGCCCGTTGCAGAGCAAAGCCATGACCAGTCGTTCCATCAATCGCTCCTGGCCGATAATGAGCTGGTTGGCTACCTTGCTGAGCTGCCTGAACGCAGCCCGTTCCGGATGCTGGTGCTGGTCTTTATGTGCTTGATCCTGAGTAGATTCCATTTGCTAAACCTGCTGTTGCCGCTCCATTGTCGGAGAAGATTATTTTATTGGTGTGATTGAGTGATATTTCAACCAAGTATGGTCGCTCAAATACACCTGATTACGTCAGTGTCATAGGTCACGAACAAAGTGTAATACGGCCTATTCCGGACCCGGTTTCAATAATCCTGCGGGTCCACATCAACCACCCAGCGAACCTTGCGGGCCGAGGGGAGTTTTTGGATATTCAATACCCATTCATCAAGCTGCCGGTGCAGCGCCGGGCGCTCCGCCGCCTGCGCCAGCAAGTACCAGCGCGTGCGGCCGCTTCTGCGTTCCATCATGGCCGGAAAGGGTCCGTACACCGAAGTTTTCCCATTTGGAAAACACCGTTTTGCCTGTTTCAGAAAATCCAGTACATCGTCCTTCTTGATCGCATCCGAACGCAACAGTGCCTGGTAGCTGAAGGGCGGCAGACAAGCCGCCTGCCTGTCTGCGCAGATTTCGGCGGCGAAGGCCTCGTAGCCCGAAGACAGCAAGCTTAGAAGAGAAGCGTGCTGTGGGTAATGCGTCTGCAGTATGACCTCGCCGGGTAACTGATCCCGGCCTGCCCGGCCTGCCACTTGTACCATCAGCTGGCCCATGCGCTCCAAAGCGCGGAAATCCGCGCTGTACAGGGCCTGGTCAAGATTGACAATAACCACCAACGTCACCCTGGGGAAATGGTGGCCCTTGGCCAGCATCTGGGTTCCAACCAGCAGGCAGGGCTCACCGTCTTTGACCTGTTGTGAAAGACGGTCGAATTCACCTTTTCTACGCACCGTGTCACGGTCGAAACGCAGCAAGGGTACTTCGGGAAAGGTCCTGGCCAACAACTGCTCAAGCTGCTCGGTACCTTCGCCTGCACCCTGCAGTGCATCGGCGCCACAATCCGGGCACATCACCGGCACGCGGACTCCGTTGTCGCAGTGATGACATAACAGGCGCCGGCTGGCCCTGTGCCAGGTCATGTTGGCGTCACAGCTCTGGCAGATGGCATGCCAGCCGCATTCGTGGCACAGGATCACCGGTGCGTAACCGCGACGGTTAAGGAAAATCAATGCCTGCTCTCCCTTATCAAGGGTGCCGGCAATCGCTTCCATGGCGGTTGACGATATTCCGCCGGTCATGTTTTGCTGGATTAAATCCAGTACGCGCCAGCGTGGTTCCAGGGCGCCAGTTGCGCGCTGCCTGAGCCGGTGCCAGCTGTAACGCTTGCTGGCTGCGTTGCTGAAGGTCTCCAGTGAAGGCGTTGCGGTTCCAAGCACCACCGGCACACCCAGGCTGGCGGCGCGTTTGACCGCTACGTCCCGTGATGAATAACGAAATCCATCCTGCTGCTTGAACGACGCATCGTGCTCCTCGTCGAGGATAATCATCTGCAGGTCGGGTATCGGCAGGAACAGCGCCGAGCGCGTACCGATCACCAGCCTCGCCAGGCCGCTGCCAGCCAGGGTCCATGCCTGCAGACGCTGGCCTTCACTGAGACCCGAATGGGTAACAACCGGCTCAAAACCAAGACGTTTCTTGAAGCGCTCAAGCAGTTGCGGGGTCAATCCGATCTCAGGTACCAGCAAGAGCGCCTGGCCACCCTTTTCAAGAACCTGTTCCAGTACTTTCAGGTAAACCTCGGTCTTCCCGCTACCGGTAATACCGTCCAGTAAGTGGCAATGAAAACTACCAAGACTCGTGCTGATGGCCTCAACTGCCTGTCGCTGTTCCTCCAGCAACGCCGGTCCCGGCGTTGCATCCAGGCTTGCCGGCTCCTGCGTCCGGCAACTCACCCACTGCTGCTCGATTGTTTTCGCCAGCGAATTTTTCCAGGACGGTGAAACCGCCCGTAATTGCGGCTCGGTAGCCGGGCCGTGGACCAGGTGCTCCAGCAACCGCATCTGGGCTTTTATCCTGCCCGGCGGCTCCTGCAAACGCCGTTCACCGGCAGGTGTCAGGCTGTATTGAACGGGTAACGGGGGAATTGAACCGCCCGGCTTCCTCAGCAAGGGCGGCAGGGCATTGAAAACCACTTCGCCGGGCGCGTGCTTGTAATATCGCCAGCACCATTCCAGCAGGTCCAGTGTTTCAGTAGTCAAAACCCCCTGCTCACCGTCGGGGTATTCTGCAACACTGGCGAGTCTTTCCAGTGGCATGTCACTCCGGTTGGAAATTTTAACGATTACACCCACCAGCTTGCGGCGGCCGAAGGGCACGACTACCCGTTGGCCAGCCCGCGGGGCATGCTCATTTTCCGCCGGCAGATAGTCAAAAAGCTGTCTTAGCGGCACCGGCAGGGCGACACTTAACACAGTATTTTTCACAGGGGCTTGCATGGCAATGGATTCTAGCAGTCAGGGGCTGAATGTTTGGAGATAAATTGCCGTTTCTGCCGGACACACCCAACATGGCGCAGCAGCACCAGGCAAACATTTACCAATAAACGGCTGGTTCGGATTAATCCGGAAGTTTACGGGTGACCACGAATGCGCCGCGGATATCCCCTTCGGAAAAACCCGTCGCTCGGTCTTCGGGGTAGAGGCTGGCCAGTACATCGGTGACCCCGGGCGCCAGGCTTGTTCCATGACAGTTGAGGCAAACGGCACCTGTGGGTATCGCCTTCATAAAACGGAATTCACGGCCGCCTTTAACTTTCGCGGTCTCAGACCAGGTGAGCGTTGTTACATTTTCGCCTGCTGACTTCTGACGTTCAAAATCTTCCAGGACAGCAGTTTGCCAGGCATTCGGCGCATTGGCCGGATTCCGGTTTTTAAGGCTGACACGGCTCAAAGCTATGTCATGACCGGCAGCCACTTTTGCGGTGATGGTTATGGCCTGCGTGTTACACACAGCAATCGCTGCAACTGGGCCACCTGCCTGCATGGCGCCTTTCAGTTCCGCCTGCAGGGCGCCAGCCAGATCCTTGATCGCCGCCTTGGCCTTATTTGCCTCGGTAGCGGGTTCAGCGCTGCCATCAAGCGTGATAACAAGCAGGCATAAACCGAATATAATCTGTTTCATTAAATTATCTAACCCGGTCAAAAAGGCGGGCGCTTAGCCCGCCGCTTACTAATTAAGACTTTCGGGAACCCGGTTTTTATTCAGCGCGGAAAACTGCTTGGCAAGTGCGGGCTCATCGCCGGAAAGTACGACCATGTCGCCGACGATGCGAGCTGATTCGCGCAACAGCAGATCCGGGCGGTCGTCTTCCTCTTCCTCGTCAGCCGCCTCTTCTGTCCCTTCATCTATCGTGACTTCCACAGGTTCGCCGGCGTCTGCGAGGGCGTCCGCATCTTCCAGAAGCGGCCCGTTATCTTCCCGGGCGGCTTTCCTGGCCTCGGCCTTGGCCTTGTCCTCATCCATTTCCTGGCGACGGGTGGTCTCGAGAAGCGATACTTCCTTCTTGTCCTTGTTGAGGTTGAACTCCGCTACATCACTCAGCAGCCAGTTGAATTCCTGGTCGTCAGCAATCCGGTCCTGGTAACGGAATTCAGCCACTGCAACCAGCCGGTTCAGATCGCCTTCGGGCTCGAAGCTGGCCGAGGAAATACTGGTCCAGGGTAGCGCATTGTCGAGAGAACGCTCGCCATAATCCTCCGGGTCGCCGGCGGAAGGGAACCGGATATCAGGCTCTACGCCCTTGTTCTGAGTTGAACCACCATTGACCCTGAAAAATTGCGCCATTGTGATCTTCAACTGCCCCATTTTCCCGGAATCGCTTGGCTTGGCGTAATCATCAAGATCCACCAGGTTCTGTACGGTGCCCTTGCCAAAAGTGGTTTCACCGATGATCACGCCACGGCCATAATCCTGAATTGCCGCGGCAAAAATCTCTGAAGCGGAAGCGCTGTAGCGGTTAACCAGAACGGCAAGCGGACCCTTCCAGGCCATCCCCGGGTCAGTATCCTGCTCGGTGCTGATACGACCGCTGGAATTGCGTACCTGTACAACCGGGCCTTCATCGATAAACAGGCCGGTCAAAGTGGTTGCCTCCAGCAAGGAACCGCCACCGTTGTTTCTGAGGTCAACGACCAGACCCTCTATTCCCTCGGCCTTCATATCATCGATCAGCTTTCTGACGTCGCGGGTGCTGGAACGGTAGTCCGGCAAATTCCTGGCACGACCGTTGAAGTCCAGGTAAAAGACCGGCAGGTCAATCACACCGACCTTGATCATCTCTTCACCTTCACCGGGCACTTCGATAATCCGGCTCTTGGCCGCCTGTTCTTCCAGCTTGACCTCGTCCCTGACGATTTTGATAATCGTTGTCGGGCCGTCAATACCGGTGTCTTCCGGCAGGACTTCCAGTCTCACTATGGTGTGCTTGGGGCCACGGATCAGGTCTACAACATCATCCACCCGCCAGCCTATGACATCCTGCATCTTCCCTTCCTGCCCCTGGCCCACCGCTGTGACGCGGTCGCCGGCCTTCAGGCTGCCTTCCTTGTCGGCCGGGCCGCCGGGAACGACGCTGGCGATGCTGGTGTACTCGTTTTCACGGCCCAGCAACGCACCGATGCCTTCCAGCGACAGGCGCATGGAAATTTCAAAATTCTCAGAACTGCGTGGCGACATGTACGCGGTATGCGGTTCTATCGATTGCGCGTAAGAATTCATAAAGAATTGAAAGATATCGTCAGAATTCAATTCTGTAATACGACGGTCCAGGTTTTTATAACGATCATCGAGTGTCTCGACAATGGCTTCATCTTCCTTGCCGGCAAGACGTAGCCGCAGGTAATCATTTTTTACACGCTGACGCCAGAATTCATCAAGCTCCGCCTCGGTATTTGCCCACTTAGTATCACTGCGGTCCCACTCATAACTCTCATCGATGGTGAAATCCATGGGGTTCTTGAGTTGTTCCCGGGCGTATTTGACGCGTTCATGAACACGGTCCACATACACGTTGAACATCTCGTAGGCGGGTGTCGGGTCGGCGTGCTGTAAGGCGTCGTCCATGTGTAACCGGTAAGGCGCAAAGGTCTCGATGTCGTCAGCCAGGAAAAAACTGTAATTCGGGTCGAGCAATTCAAGATAGCGGTCAAATATTTTGACAGACAGTTCGTCGTTAAGACGGGTGTCCTTGTAGTGCCAGTTTGCCAAAAACCTGGTGGCCAGGTTGCTGCGCTTTCTCTGCTCTACGCTGGGCTTGAACAACACCTCCTCGGCTGGCTGGGTAGACGCCCAAACCGAGGTACTGACTAAAATGATCAAAAAATATTTGATTAGTCTCAAACTCATTTACTCCAAAAATCACACGCAAAAAATTAACTATCGACTACCTACTGACCACAAACCCGGCTTTGAGTTGCCGGGCTGGAGAAATTCTTCAGTCTATTAAGCCACTTGGCGGTATCATCGCGCAAGGGTCAAAAGTTTAGACGCCTTTAAATAACGACAGGATTATTCAATAAAACCCTTTATCCGATCAATCAACCAACCCGGATTCCTCAGCCATCAGGTCTGCATGGTAGGACGAACGCACCAATGGTCCGGATGCCATGTGTGAGAATCCCAGCTCATATCCAAGTTCGGCAAGTTGCTCAAATTCTTCCGGTGTCCAAAACCGTATGACCGGGTGATGATGCGGTGTCGGTTGCAGGTACTGGCCAAGTGTAATCATATCCACGTCGTGCTCCCGCAGGTCTTTCAATACCTGCTCAACCTGCTCAAAGGTCTCACCAAGACCCAGCATGACCCCCGACTTGGTCGGGATGTCCGGGTGCTGCGCCTTAAAGCGCTTCAGCAACTCCAGTGACCATTTGTAATCGGCCCCGGGCCTGACATTCGGATACAGTGGCTTGACCGTTTCAAGGTTGTGATTGAATACATCCGGCGGCGAGGCTTGAAGAATCTCCAACGCCCGGTCCATACGGCCCTTGCCACGAAAATCCGGTACGAGTACTTCCAGTTTGATGCCTGGGCTCAGCTCGCGGATACGCTGCAGGCACTTTACATAGTGCCCGGCGCCGCCGTCGCGCAGGTCATCACGGTCAACCGAGGTGATCACAACGTAACGCACTTTCATATCGCGGATGGTCCGGGCCAGGTTTTCCGGTTCGGTCTCATCCGGCGGATTGGGCCGGCCATGTGCAACATCACAAAATGAACATCGTCGCGTACAGATCTCACCCAGGATCATGAAGGTGGCCGTACCCTTGTTGAAGCATTCGTGGATATTCGGGCAGGTGGCTTCTTCACACACAGTCACCAGGCTATTTTCGCGCAAACGCGACTTCAGGTCGGCGACTGCATTGCCTGCAGGCAGACGAACCCTGATCCAGGGCGGTTTGCGCAGTACCGGCGCATCCGGATCAAACCGGGCCGTATTGCGTGCCACCTTGTCGGCACCCAGTTCCTTTACTCCGGAATCCTTTGCCCCCGGGTTCTTGTTATCCGCAATTTTGATCGGTATTTTGTTTTCTTCAGTCACTTGAACCAGCATCCTCAAAAAGGCATCCGCCTCAGGGCAAACCACCCGCCACCAGGCGGAACCGGTCATTGTAGCCCAAAACCCCGGCCAGGCCAGCGATCAGGCGGTCCTCGACTTCGGTTTTGGAGGATACTTCAGCCAACGCTGACAGGTTGGTTACCTGCAGACCCTGGAAACCGCAAGGGTTGATCCGCTGAAACGGTTCAAGGTCCATATCAATGTTGAACGCGAGCCCATGGAAAGATTTGCCCTTGCGAATCCGTAATCCCAAAGAGGCGATTTTGACGCCGTCTATATACACACCGGGCGCCCCGGCAACGAGGCCTGCATCAACACCATAGCTTTTCAGGACTGCGATGATGGCCTGTTCAATACCCTGCACCAGTTTGCGCACACCCAGACCCATCCGTTTGATGTCAATCAGGGGGTAGGCCACGATCTGGCCCGGTCCGTGATAGGTGACCTGGCCGCCCCGGTCTACCTGGACAACCGGGATATCACCGGGCGCCAGCAGGTGCTCGGCCTTGCCGGCCTGGCCTTGTGTGAAAACCGGCGGGTGTTCAACCAGCCACAATTCGTCGGCCGTGTTTTCGTCGCGTTGGTCGGTAAATGCCTGCATCGCCCGCCAAACAGGTTCGTAGGCCATCAGGCCCAGGCGCCGGACCTGCAATTCCGCCTGCATACCGCCCGGGGCCATTAAAGTGCTACCAGCACGTGCTCGCAATCGGTCAAATCCTGGTAGATGCGATCCAGTTGATCTTTTGACAGGGCCTCAATGGTGACAGTAACTGAAATGAACTTGCCCGAACTGCTTGCGTTTGTCGTGACCTGTTCGCCGACATAAGTCTCTGCGTGGGCCAGGATGATCCCCGTTACCAGTTCTTTAAAACCGGGGTCGCCGCGGCCCATGACCTTGACCGGAAACTTGCAGGGAAATTCAAGCAGCGTCTCCTGCTCACCGGCACCGTTGTCAGGTGGGAACCTGGAAGCCATCAGTCATCACCAAACAGACCGCCAAACCACATGCTCATACCATCCCACGTGCGACCAAAAAAACCGGCCTCTTCGACGGCGTCCAGTGCAACCAGCCCACGGCCAGCGACCTCTTCACCTTCCAGGCGTATGGAAATCTGCCCGACTTCCTCACCTTCGCTTATCGGTGCGATCAACTGCGGACGCATCTCTACCTGCGCATCGAGTTCTTCATAGCGCCCCCTCGGTATGGTAACGAACAATTCGTCGCGGATGCCCAAGCTTATCTGCTCTTGCTGGCCTTTCCAGACCCTGCCCTGGGCAAGTTCCTGTCCCGCCTTGTACAACTGGACGGTCTCAAAGAAACGGAAACCATAGTTGAGCAGACTCTGGCTTTCGCTGACCCGTGAAGATTCTGAACCGGAGCCCAGCACCACGCTGATCAGCCGCATACCATCGCGCTTGGCCGACGCTGCTAGGCAGTAGCCTGCAGCTTCGGTGTGCCCCGTTTTCAGCCCATCGACAGCCGGGTCACGCCACAGCAGATTATTGCGGTTGTGCTGACGTATGTTATTGAAATTATATTCTTTTTCAGAGTACCAGCGATAATACCCGGGAAACTCTTCGATCAGGACAATGCTCAGCAATGCAACATCCCTGGCGGAGGTGTAATGGTCTTCGTGCGGCAAGCCCGTGGCGTTCACAAAATGGCTGTTGGTCATGCCCATTTGTTCGGCGTAATGGTTCATCAGGTCGGCAAATGCCGCTTCCGTTCCGGCCAGGTGCTCTGCAAGCGCAACGCTCGCATCATTGCCGGACTGGATCACCATACCCTTGATCAGTTGTTCAACGGTCACATCCATGCCCGGCTCTATGAACATTCGCGAACCACCGGTGCGCCACGCTGTTTCACTGACGGTGACTGGTTCCTGCAGCGTGATATTGCCGGCGGCCAGTTCCGTGAACACGACGTAGCTGGTCATCACCTTGGTGATGGTGGCGGGCTCAACATGCATGTCCGGGTTGCTTTCCACCATCACCGTTTTGCTGTTGAAATCCATCAGGATATAGCTGTTGGCGCCCAACTCAGGCGCGGCCGGTGTAGGCAACCCCTTGGGCGGCGGGGGTGGTGGACGTTGCGCCATCGCAGCTAATGGCAAGGCCATGGCAATGACAATTAACAACAGGATTTTCTTCATGGTTTACATTTATTCCGTTTTACTGTCTTGGGGCCCGTGAGCAGTTGCCAGGCGCCCGCACATCTATCGATTAACCTTATGCGGGCGTTCATAGCCCAGTTCAACCACGCGGCGCGCGCTGGCTTCAATTTCCGCCTCTGAAGCATACGGCCCTATCCATACTTTATAGAATCCCCGGCTCTTCTGTACCGAGACAGGCTTGAG
>CALBDB010000172.1 GCA_937927755.1 uncultured Lysobacterales bacterium | reverse complement strand
TTCGTCATTGGCAAGCGACTGCTGCTGAAAACCAGCATCCAGGTGGCGATCAGCAATACGAGCAGGGAAAGCAGCAGTTGTGCCAGCCAGCCGGTGGCCGTTGGCGGGTAAGCAGCAAGCTGCAAACTGCTGCCGGCGGGCAGCAAGCCGGAAACTTCCGATTGCGCCAGCAATTCACCGTTGCTGCGCCTTGGTGTTTTATCAACGGCCACCAGGCTCGTGTGGCGGGTCAACAGGCCGTAATCAAGCGCCAGGCCGGTTATCTCCAGCCGGGTCAGTTCAGGATCAGCGCCAAACATCAGGCTGTCTTCGAGGGCTTCGATTTTCTTACGCGCCCACAGTTTTGCCAGGTTGTCGCCGCCGGAGCCACCGGCCGCGGCGTCCCAGCCGTTTACATTCATATTCCAGTCCTGGCCATTGAAGTATCCGCACAGGCCGATCATCGTGGGCTCGGATGGCAGGCGGGCCATTAGCCACAGGGGCTCCCCGGCATACAAATCCGGGATGATTTCGGGGTAATACTCGGCAGCCTCACCCCAGTTCACACAGATATCAGTCAGTGCAGGCAATTGAATACGCCCCCAGAGCGCCGACATCCGCTCCTCGACTTCAGCCGGCTTGCCTATATGGACATAGCTGCCGCGGCCAATTTCCGCCGCCTTGCGCATAAACCAGCTATTGGGTGCGTGACCGATCGCCACCGTGAACAAACGGCTGTCGCCAAGATCCTGCGCGACCAAACGCAGTAATTCAGTCTCGTTACCCACGGCGCCATCGGTGATGAATACAACTTGCCGCATCAGCTGCGGTATTTCCGGCATGGACAGGGCCATTTTCAATGCAGGCGCCATGTCGGTGCCACCGTCCGCGCCCAGCCCGACGATAAAGTTACGTGCCATGTACAGACTGGTATTTGTTACCGGCACGGATTGCTCAAACAAGGCTTCAGTGTTTGAATTGAACTCCAGAAAATTGAAATGATCGTCCGGCCCCAGAGACCCCAACGCGTGGAGCAGGGCGGCCTTTGCCTGTTCCAGCGAAGCGCCTTCCATGGATCCGGAGGTATCAATCACCAGGATGACATCACGTGCCTGCGGGCCGATTGATTCCGCCAGGGGCGGGGCCAGCATCAACTGGGCATAGACGGATTCACCGTCATTGAAGGTGGTCAGCGAGGTGCTGGGGCTGGTATGCAATGCGGGTGTCCAGCTGAGTTCAAAATCACGATCGGTAAGTTCGTCGCTACGTACCAGGTCAACCCGGTAGCCATTATCGACCTGGCGTATATCCACGTCATGGTAGCGGCTCTCGATGGCGGCAAATTCCACGGCGCTGACAAGGTTGGCGCGCAGTTTTAGCGTGTGACCCCTGGCGGGTGCGGCGGGCGCCAGTTGCGGTCTTGGCTGCAGAGTGCGTGCAATGATTTCGGCAGGTGAACCCCCAGGTTCCCAGCGGGGTGTAAAGGTCATGGGCAGGCGCAGGTGGTAACTGAAATCGCTGTAACTGATGTTTTGCAGGTAGCCGATGGTAATCTTTATGGTCTCGCCCGGGCCAATGTTTGCGAGACGGGTTTCGAACTGGTTGCGGCGTTGTTGCTCCACCAGCGTGGCGGTCCGGCCCGAGTCACGGGCTTTCTGATAGGTGCGCCGGGCGCTTTCCTTTTCCTGTATTTCGCCTTCAAGGATCCGGTCGCCGACCTCGACCCGCATTCGGTCCACCGCTGCGCCCTCCGGAAGCGGGAAGCGATACAGCCCCTCCGCCCACTGGCTGCTGCGGTTGCTAAATCGCTGGGTGATTTCCACGCGCGCAACCAGCCCGGTGATATCCATCTGAATTTCCGTATCGATGGCCAGTTCCGTGTAGGTGCCGGAGGCGCTGTTGAGTTGCAAACCCCAAACCGGTTCGTCGGCGGCGGCCGTTTCTGCGCGGATGACAAACAGCACCACTAAAATCGTACCCAGTGCCAGTAGTGTCCGGTCCTGCCAGCGCATTACCCGGTGCACACTACGCTCGTAGTTTGCCATGCGGGCTTCCCTTTTCTGCAGCCTGTTGGCCAGGCGCCTGGTAAGCCCGGGGTTCAGGGACCATGCCCGTTTCTCCAGTTCATCACGGATGGATGCCCTGCGGATTTGGTTCCGGGTGAGTTTTGCCTGTGTGCCGGCGTTTCGCGTTATGGTGTTTTGTTTGCTGGTCATGATCGGGTTCCAGTTCCTGTTATGGCTGCAATTTAACGCCCCTGAAATGCAACTCAGGTGACTGAAAAATGGTATGAATGGACCTGAATGAGGCAAAAATATGGCAATACCCGCGTGGCGGATGTATGTGGGGGCCGCTAAGCCTTAAACTGTATACAGCAAACGGGTTTGAAATCATGCAAGGCGAGGATTGATATGCCGCGACGTATCGCGATTGTTGAAGACGAAATTGCCATCCGGCGCAATTTCGAGGATGCCCTGCGCCGCCAGGGCTACCAGGTCAGTGGTTACGCCGACCGCCAGTCCGCACTGGACGCATTCAGCAGACGCTTGCCCGACCTGGTCATCATCGATGTCGGCCTCGGCGATGATGTCGAAGGCGGCTTTGAGCTATGCAGGGAACTTCGGGGCATGTCACGTGTGTTGCCGATAATGTTCCTGACCGCCAGGGACTCCGACCCTGACGTGATTTCAGGCCTGCGCCTGGGCGCCGATGATTACCTGACCAAGGACATCAGCCTGCCGCACCTGATGGCCAGGATCGTGGTGCTGTTCCGTCGTGTCGAAATGCTGTCGGGTGAGCAGAGCACCGGCGCCTGGCTGGAGCGCGATGCGCTGCGCTTATCGGTGGAGCGGATGGAAGTGACCTGGAACGGCACAGCCGTGCCGTTGACCGTTACCGAACTATGGATTGTACATTCGCTGGCGCGCCGCCCCGGTCATGTCCGCTCACGCCAGCAGCTGATGGATGACGCCAATATACTCGTCGATGACCAGACCATTACCAGCCATGTAAAACGTATCCGGCGCAAGTTCAAGGCAATCGACAAATCGTTTGACAAGCTGGCCACCGTTTATGGTGCGGGTTACCGCTGGAATAGTTCTGACTGAGTAACAACCAGCCGATGAAATTGAGAAACCAGCTGCTGGCCCTGTCCCTTTTGACCCTGTTGCTACCGTGGTCTGGCTGGAAGCTGGTGCAGGAGCTTGAAAACTTTCTGCGTGAATCCGAAGAAAATGCGCTGCTGGCATCCGCACGCATCGTTTCGCAGTCGTTGCCGTCCGGGCACCGGCAGGATCTCCAGCTCGCACGCGGGCAAATTCTGCCGCTGCGCCAGTTGTCGTCTGCCGCCATCGTGGACGGTTACCTCACCGAATGGCCGGAAGCCGAGCAGAGCCTGGCGTTTGAATCCCGCCGTGGTGACCTGGGGCTGGAAGTTTTGGCCGGACGCTGGCGCACACAGTTTTTCCTGGCTCTGAAAGTCACCGACCCCGGGGATATCAAGGCGACCACGTTCAACGCAGGCACTGCCGACCCCGGCCAGAGGGCTGGCGTGGTGTTGTATACCCAAAGCAAGCGCGGCCAGCACAGTTACATTGTGTCAACCGAAGCGCCCGGTCCGTTGATCGTCGATAGCCAGGGCAACACGGGCACACGGCTGGAAGCCGCCTGGATGGATAATGCAGCCGGTTACGATATCGAAATTATTCTGCCGGCGGACGTTGAACGTATCAGTGTCGGCGCGGTGGCTCCGGCCTTCACAATGAACGGCAGTTCATCCGGGCGCTATGCCGGCACGCTAAATGGCAGGCAACAGGGTGACTGGCTGGAACTGGTCAGCCGCGATGATGGTGCGGCGCAATGGCTTTCAGCGGTTGTTTCCGGACAATCCCGCGCCTGGCTCGTGCAGCCGGAAGGCTGGGTGGTGGCCGATTCTGGCCCCGTGGCCGAAACCGGCAGCAGTGAACTGACCTGGGCGCAACGGATGCTTTACCAGGCAGTGGCCGATTCCGGCATGCAAACTCGTAGTGAACAACCGTTGTGGCCGGTCCGGGTTTCGAAAGACGCAATCAGTGGCGCATTGGAGGGTGACAGTAACATCTCTTGGAACCGCGATGCCGACAGTGCTGCGGTCTACAACCTCGTGGCAGTGCCTGTTTACATCGACGGTAGTAATAATGCTGAAAGCACCGCAAACGTGATCGGCGCCGTGGTCCTGGAAACCCGCTCCGAAGGCCTGCTGTTGATGACCAATCGAGCGCTTGGCCGGTTCTCGCTGGTAGCCCTGCTGTTGGTGCTGGTTTTGGCCGCCGGTCTGTGGTTATTCGCTTCGCGGCTTTCCCGCCGGGTGCAAAAACTCAGCGAAGCGGTCAATCGCGCCATGGACGACACCGGCCAGCCACCGGAACTGCCATTGACGGCATCCGCCGACGAGGTGGGTGAACTGGCGCGCAACACGGAAAAACTGCTCAAAGCGGTGGCGGAATACACAAACTACCTGCAAAAGCTCGCCGGCCGGCTGTCCCACGAGCTAAAAACACCCATTGCCATTACCCGCTCATCGCTTGAAAATCTGGCCAGCCAGGACCTGGACCCTGAAGCCCAACAATACCTCGAAAGGGCACGCGAGGGTCTCGACCGTCAGGCAGCGATCGTCAGCGCGATGAGCGAAGCCCAACGTTTGGAGGGTTCTGTCAGGACCGCCGAATGGGAGGCCATCAACCTCGGTGAAATGCTGGGTCATTGCGTGGCCGGCTACCGCTCGGTACACCCGGCACGCAGCATCAAGCTGGAACTCCCTGCCGAAGCCTGCGAACTGCGCTGTGCACCCGACCTGATCGCCCAGGCCCTCGATAAGCTGGTCGACAACGCTGTCAGCCTGAGCCCCGAAGATTGCGGAATAGGCATCTCACTGCGGCATGAAGAAGACCAATGCATGGTCTCAGTAGCCAATAGCGGAACACGTCTTCCAGGTATCCTGCATGACCAATTATTCGATTCGCTGGTATCCCTCAGAGACAAACGTGTCAGCGGACAAAACCTTGGATTGGGATTGCATATCGTTAAGCTGGTAGCTGAAGCGCATGGTGGCAGTGTTAGTGCGCGCAATTTGGCGGATGACCAAGGTGTTGAATTCACTATACGATTGCCACTGACTTGAATGATTAGCGCCGTGCCCGGCCAAGGGGGCGCAGTACCTCCCTTCAGGACACGCCGTTATGTTCAGGATGACCGGTACTTCGCGATAGAGCACATGGATGTGCGGCGCGAAGCCTCCATGGGGGCTCATCTGAAACATCCATGTTTCATTAGGTCCTGAAGGGAGGTACCACACCCCCTTGGCTAAGCGAGTGCCGTGCAAAATTGCAAAACCTTCTGTTAACTGTGTGCTCCAGCACGGGGGTATTCAGCGATGGGTCGGGGGATTGCTCCCGGAACCGTGAGCGACAGGAATGTCGCGACCGAGCCCCCATGGATGAGTTCACGGCGTGGGTCGGGAGTAACCCCCGGCCCAGCGCCCCACGGCTTACGCCTCAGCACGTCAAACCTCCAGGTTTCAGCAAACTGCATGACACTCCCCCGCCAGATTCTTGCTAGAATCTGCCATTCCCAGCACAGCCCAAAAAACAGGACATCCCTGCGTGAACAAAGAACGATTTGAGCAATTGCGTTCGGAAGGCTACAACCGTATACCGGTGTACCGCTCTGTGCTGGCTGACCTGGATACGCCTTTGTCGGTTTACCTGAAACTGGCCGAAGGTACGGATTCTTACCTGCTTGAATCGGTTGAGGGTGGTGAAACCTGGGGCCGTTACTCGATTATCGGCCTGCCGTGCCGGCGCCGTTACACGGTGCGAGGGCGGACCCTGCTGGTTTCTGATCATGGAAAAATAATCAGTGAGGAAACCGTTGAGGACCCACTTGCCCGTATCTCCGAACTGCAAAATGAATTCAATGTACCGCGGATGGAAGAGCTTCCATTGTTCAGTGGTGGCCTGGTTGGTTACTTTGGTTATGAGACGGTACAGCTTATCGAGCCAAAACTTGCCAACGGCTATAAAAAGGATGAACTGGGTACGGCTGATATCGAGTTGTTGCTGTCGGAGGAGGTTGCTGTTCTCGACAACCTGGAAGGCCGCTTGTGGCTGATTGTCCATGCCGATCCCGGTGAGCCGGAGGCTTACGAGAGGGCGCAGCAGAGACTGGACGAACTGGAGCAGCGTTTGCGCCAGGCGGACACCGCCTACGGTCTCAGGGTGCACGGGGATGCGATCAGGGAGCAGGACTTTTCCTACGGTTTCGATCGTGAGGATTTTGTCGCGGCGGTTGAAAAGAGCAAGGAATATATACTGGCCGGGGATATCTTCCAGGTCGTTCTTTCGCAACGTATGAGTGTGCCCTATAAGGCCAGGCCGTTGGATGTTTACCGTTCGTTGCGGGCGCTGAACCCTTCGCCCTACATGTATTTTATTGATCTTGGCGACACGCAGATCGTTGGTTCTTCACCGGAAGTGCTGGTTCGCGTACAGAATCGCCGGGTTACCTTACGGCCGATTGCCGGGCCGCGGCACCGCGGTGCCACGGCAGCTGAAGACCAGGCGTTGGCAAAGGAATTACTGGCAGATCCAAAGGAATGTGCAGAGCATTTGATGCTAATCGACCTGGGTCGCAACGACGCGGGCAGGGTTGCCAAAACCGGCAGCGTGGAAATGACTGAGCAGATGGTCATCGAGCGTTATTCCCATGTAATGCATATCGTCTCGGAAGTACAGGCAGATCTCGGCGATGACCTGTGCGCCATGGACGCGATCCGCGCGTCGTTCCCGGCAGGAACACTTTCTGGCGCTCCGAAGATCCGGGCCATGGAAATTATCAACGAGCTGGAACCGGTCAAGCGCAACATTTACGCGGGTGCGGTTGGTTATATCAGCTGGCACGACGACACAGACCTCGCCATTGCCATTCGCACGGCTGTCATCCACCAGGGCAAGCTGCACGTGCAGGCCGGCGCCGGTATTGTTGCCGATTCAGATGCGCAAACGGAATGGGAGGAAACCCGCAACAAGGGCCGCGCGCTGATCACTGCCGTCGATCGCGCCTCGCGGGGGCTGTAATTTTACGGGCAACCGGGCAACAACGATGTCGGTTAATGATCTCAAACAGGCAATTCACCCGTCACGACAGAACCTGTTCAGGCTGTGTCTGATCAGGAGTATCGTGATTGTATTCCTGCTGGTGGTAGTCTGTTGGTTCATGTTTTACAGCACGGTGGAAATGCCGTGGGCCCGTCTGTTTCAGATCCTGTTGCCGATGGCGTTTATCAACGGCGCAATTATATTGCGTTCACGTTTTGACTGGCCGGTGGGCGAAAGTGAATTCTTTGCCAACCTGCTGCTGGATGTCATTTTCCTGACCCTGCTGCTGTATTACACAGGTGGTTCTACCAACCCCATCGTAAGTTATTACCTGATACCGTTGATCATCAGCGCGGCGGTCCTGCGGCCTGCGCATACCTGGTTCATTGCCTTTCTGAACATCGCTTTCTACACCTTGCTGCTATTTTATTACCAGCCGCTCTCGCTGTTCACGATGAACGCCCATGGCTCAATGAGCAACGCTCATTTTGTGGGTATGTGGATGAATTTCGGGTTCAGCGCATTGCTGATTGCCTGGTTTGTTGTACGCATGGCCGAAACACTCAGGGAACAATCACGGGCCATTGCGCGTAACCGCGAGGCGGGGCTCAGGAACGAGCAGATTATTAGTGTCGCCAGTATTGCTGCCGGCACCGCCCACGAGATGAGAACACCCCTCTCGACCATGGCAGTGACGGTGGATGAAATCTGTCATCAGCACCCCGAGCTTGAGGAAGAAATGTCCGTGCTGGCCGCCCAGATTGAGCGTTGTGATGCGGTCCTGCATGAGCTGGTATCCACCAATACCGAAGACAGCCAGATGCATGTCACCAGCGTCGGTGTACTGTTGGAATCGCTGTTGAACAAATGGAGCCTGGGCCGACCCGAGGTCAAACTCGACATCCACACCCCAGGGAATGTGACAGGATTAGAAATTCGCTACGACCAGAGCCTTCAGCATGCATTGATCAACTATCTGAATAATGCTGCGGATGCCAGCCCGGAATTTGTTGCGCTGGGCGTGGAATCGATGCCGGGTGCGGTTAAAATCACCATCGAAGACCACGGCATCGGCATACCCGCCGAGATCGCCGGCGAATTGGGTAAAACATATATCAGTCGCAAGCAGGGCGGTCTCGGGCTGGGTGTGCTGCTTAGCCAGGCCTCTATCGAAAGGCTGGGCGGCGAGGTCATGTTGTCGGGGATGGCGGGCCAGGGTACGCGACTGGAGATACGGTTCCCATTGTACGAGGTTGGCGGGAATGACTGAGAAAGATACGCGCAAAAACCTTCTTTTACTGGTGGACGATGACGAGGTCTTCCTGGGTGTGCTCGGCAAGGCGATGCGTAACCGGGAGTTTGATGTGATATCTGCTGCCGGCATTGGCGATGCTGTAAGCCAGGCAAAGAAATTGATGCCCGCCATGGCTGTGGTCGATCTTAAGCTGGACGGTGAATCCGGCCTGGACCTGATTCCGCTGTTAATTGAAATAAATCCGGATATGAATATCGTCGTATTGACCGGTTATTCCAGCATTGCAACCGCAGTCACGGCGATCAAGCGTGGTGCGACTGACTACCTGAGCAAACCGGTCACCGCCAGTGATGTCATCAAGGCCCTGTCAGGTGAATTGCCGGCGAAAGATGTGCTGGAGGATTTCCACCCGATGTCGGTTGAAAGACTGGAGTGGGAACATATCCAGAAAGTGTTGAAAGAAAACGACGGCAATATCTCCGCCACGGCCAGGAGCCTGGGGATGTACAGGCGCACGCTTCAAAGGAAACTGGCCAAGAAACCGGTGGCTGAATAAGGAATAAACACCTGTAGGAGCGACCGGCTAAGCTGGTCGCTCCTACATAAACGCGTTCCAACGGGGTATGAACTTATTCTACGGCTGTTTTCTCAACTGACAGTGCTACAGCCTCGGTGAAGGTAATCACGACCAGGTCGCCAACATCTGCCTTCTTCAGGTTTTCAGGGTTACGGGCGGTATATTCCTCGATCTCTCCACCGGGGCCTTTCAGCTTGAAGGTATTGGCTTCGATGTTGATTTCCTCAACGGTTGCAGTCACCACGACCGAATCCATTGCTGCCATGCCGGGCATCTCACCTTTTTCGCTGCGGCCTGCTACTGCAAGCTCACCGACACCGGGTTCCATACCATCATTGGCAAAGACCTCAATAGAAATGCTTTCCACGTATTCGGCCACAACGACATCACCTGCGCTGACCTGGTCCAGGTTGCGGGCTTCTTCACTTACAACAATTGTTTCGGTGTTGCCTTCCGGTCCGCGCAGGGTCACTTCACGCGTCTCGTGATTGATGGCTTCTACTACCGCCGACATTGTGATGGTCTGGCTGGCTGACATGGATGGCTTGTCCGTAGCTTTAGCTTCTTCGCCTGACCATACGGGCGAGGAAAATAACAGTAATGCGACCAAAAGAGTCAATGCCTTGTTCATGTATCTTTCTCCTTGATGAAATGTTTATTAAAACTGTCCGGACATTGTAAGTTGTTTGATGCAGAATACCCAAGTAAATAAATAATGAAGCCACTATCGAAACAACGATTCAATATGATTTTAATGATCGATAATTACGACTCTTTCACCTACAACCTGGTGCAATACCTGGGTGAACTGGGTGCGGATGTTGAAACGGTGCGCAACGATGCGATTACCACGGCTGGAATTCGCGACCTCAGTCCGCAGGGCATAGTGATTTCACCGGGACCGTGTACACCGGATGACGCCGGTATATCACTGCAGGTTGTGGCCGAACTGGGGGAATCGATCCCGATGCTGGGCGTGTGTCTTGGCCACCAGTGTATCGGCCAGGTATTTGGAGGCAAGGTCGTCAGGGCAGGGCAGATCATGCATGGCAAGACATCCATGATCCATCATCGTGGAGAGGGTGTATTTGCAGGGTTGCCGAAGCCTTTTGAAGCCACCCGTTACCATTCGCTGGTGCTGGAAAAGCAGGAAATACCGGATTGCCTCGAGGTGACGGCCTGGACCGAGTTTGACAACGGCGGGATCGAAGAGATCATGGGCCTGAGACACCGTAGCCTGCCAGTCGAGGGTGTGCAGTTTCACCCCGAGTCGATACTCACCCGTTGCGGGCACGATTTGCTGAAGAATTTCATCAACACCACCAGGGAATTTGCCGGGTAAAGATTATGGCTATGGATATTCAAACCGCGTTGGGCCGCATTTCACAAATGCAGGATCTTTCCACCGGGGAAATGGTGGAGGTGATGCGCCAGATCATGTCGGCCGGTGCTACCGATGTGCAGATCGGCGCTTTTTTGCTGGGCCTGCGGATGAAAGGCGAAACGATCGATGAGGTCACGGGCGGAGTGACCGTTCTGCGTGAATTCGCCAGCGGTGTGCAGGTCAGTGGCCCGAACCTGGTGGAAATTGTTGGTACCGGCGGTGACGGCGCCAACCTGTTCAACGTCTCGACAGCGGCCTGCTTTGTGGTTGCCGCTGCCGGTGGCCGCGTTGCGAAACACGGCAACCGCTCGGTATCGTCAAGTTCGGGCAGCGCGGATGTGCTGGAGGCGGCCGGTGTCAGGCTGGATATCTCACCCGAACAGGTCGCGCAATGCGTCAACGAACTGGGTATCGGCTTCATGTTTGCACAAATGCACCACAGCGCCATGCGCCATGTTGCCATTGCACGCAGGGAACTGGGTATGCGGACCTTGTTTAATATTCTTGGTCCGATGGCCAACCCCGCCGGGCTGACACGGCAGTTGATCGGTGTTTATGACCGCGCCTTGTGCCGGCCGATAGCGGAGGTTTTACACAGGCTGGGTTCAGAGCATGTCATGGTGGTGCACTCCGAAGACGGCCTTGATGAGATCAGCCTGGCAGCGGACACCCATGTTGCAGAGTTGAAAGATGGCAAAGTCACGACCTACACACTGCAACCGGAACAACTGGGCTTCGAACGCGGGCCGTTGGAAGACCTGGCGGTTGACGGTGCCGAAGCATCCTTGCAATTGATCAGCCAGGCGCTCGGCGGTGAACGGGACGAACGCTCGCAGCGAGCAGCGCACCTGGTAGCCTTGAATGCCGGCGCGGCCCTCTATGTTGCAGGTGTCGCAGGTTCCATTGCCGAGGGGGCTGCCAGCGCCAGCGACATCCTGGCCCGTGGCGCCGGGCTGGAAAAGATGCAGCAGCTGGCAGACATGACCAGGGGCTTTTGATGGCAGTTCCTTCAGTATTACAACGAATACTTCATCGCAAGTCCGAAGAAATTGCCGCTGGTAAGTTGGTTTTTTCGTATGCAGACCTGGCGGCGCAAGCCCGGCAGTGTGAAGATGTACGTGGTTTTGAAGCCGGTTTAAGGCTGGCTTTGCAAAAAAGTCCGGCGGTTATTGCGGAAATCAAAAAAGCCTCACCCAGTGCAGGCGTCATACGTGAGAATTTTCAGCCGGATGCCATCGCAAGGTCTTATGAAGCTGCTGGAGCAGCCTGTTTATCCGTTTTGACCGATCAGGATTTTTTCCAGGGTGACGCCAGCTATTTGCAACAGGCCCGCGACGCCTGTTCTTTGCCGGTGTTACGCAAGGATTTCATCATTGATCCGTGGCAGATACCGGAATCCCGCATCATGGGCGCGGACTGTATCCTGCTGATTGTCGCCGCGCTCGAACAACCGTTGTTGCGGGATTTGCTGCTCCAGGCGAAGGATTTTGGTTTGGACGTGCTGGTGGAAGTCCACGACGAGGCCGAAATGGAACGGGCCTTGCGTCTGGATAACAAACTGGTCGGTGTAAATAACCGGAACCTGAACACCTTCGAAACTTCGCTGGAAACTTCCGAACGCCTGAAAAAGATGCTGAGCGGTGATCAACTACTGGTGACGGAAAGCGGCATCAGGTCAGCCGACGACGTAAAACGTATGCAGAGTTCGGGTATCAACACTTTCCTGGTCGGTGAAGCATTCATGCGTGAAGAGGACCCGGGTGTGGCTCTGAAAAGGATGTTTTTCTGAGATGAAAACACCGAATGCTATTTTTG
>CALBDB010000171.1 GCA_937927755.1 uncultured Lysobacterales bacterium | reverse complement strand
AACTCGAGTATCTTTCCACCGAATTCCTCGGCCTGCTCCAGTTCACCCTCCTTGTTGGCATCGTAAAGAATCAGCGGGTGCAGGTTACCGTCACCGGCATGAAATACATTGGCGACGGCCAGTCCGTACTCTTCGGATAAGCGGGATATACCTGACAAGACAGCAGCCAGTTGTTTCCTGGGAATGGTGCCGTCCATGCAAAAGTAATCCGGCGACAGCCTGCCAACAGCCGGAAATGCTGACTTTCTTCCTTTCCACAGACGCGCCCTGTCTTCACTGGCCCGCGCTGTGAACAAACCGGTCGCACCATTTCCCCCGAGAATGCGGTGCAGGATCTCTAACTGCGGCTCGAGTTCAGCCTCGATACCATCCAGTTCACAAAGCAACAGCGCTTCTGCATCCGTGGGGTAGCCGGCATGGGCAAAGGCCTCTGCCGCCTGGATCGCTGGTTTGTCCATCATTTCCAGCCCGGCCGGCAATATCCCCGCACCGATGACATCGCCGACCGCGGTGGCCGCAGACTCGACCGATGAGAAACCCGCCATAACCACACACACCGATTCAGGCATCGGCAGCAGCTTGACGGTGACCTCCACCACGATGCCAAGCATGCCCTCGGAACCGTGTAACAGGGCGAGCAAATCAAAACCCGGTGAATCAAACGCCTCGCTGCCCACCTCGTACAACTCCCCGGCGGGTGAAACCATTTTCAGTTTGCGTACATTGTGCACCGTCAGGCCGTATTTCAGGCAATGCACGCCACCGGCATTCTCAGCGACATTGCCACCGATAGAGCAGGCGATTTGAGAGGACGGATCAGGCGCGTAGTAAAGACCAAGTTCACTGACGTGTGCAGAAATCGCCAGGTTGGTCACGCCGGGCTCTACCGTGGCGAGCATATTTTCTGTGTCCACCGACAGGATGCGGTTGAATTTTGCCAGGCTCAGCAAAACGCCTTCAGCATGTGGCGTGGCGCCGCCCGACAGGCCGGTGCCGGCACCACGGGCAACCAGTGGAACCTCGTATTGGTTGCACAGGCTCACGATCTGCTGGACTTCCCGGGTGGTTGATGGCAATGCGACCACCCACGGCACCTGCCGTTTTGAGGTCAAACCATCGGCCTCATAAACCCTCAACCGCGGTTTGTCTGTGATGAGGTTTTCACCACAGATATCCGTAAGCCGATGAATGAATTCCTTTTTGTCCGCGTCCATATCATTCCCAATAAAGCTGGAAACATTATAGGCATAAAACCAATGGGTATGTGGGCACAATTGGTCAGCAATTCACCCCAGTTTTTTGGTACATTGGCAATCCGATCACCGAACTGGAAAGGGATTTGCAGGCACCCGTAAAAAGCGGCTTCTGGCTCACGGCAATTACCGCCATCACCATAGTGTTTTTGGCGGCCTGCCAGCAACAGCCAATTGTTCTTAATGAGGATGCCGCCGATGTTACAGCTACGGCACCTGGAGAAACTGTACGTGGGTCGGGCGGTGTCAATGCTGCACACCAACAGGCCAAACCCTACCTGATCCTCGTTTCCATTGATGGTTTTCGCTGGGACTACATGGACCTGTATCCAACACCCAATATAGACCGTATAGCAGCCACCGGCTCAAGGGCCGAACGCCTGCTGCCGGTATTTCCGACACTGACATTTCCAAACCACTATTCGATAGCAACTGGTCTGTACCCTGCCAACCACGGCCTGGTGGCCAATGATTTCCCAGGTCCGGCCCGGGACAGCTGGTACTCACTGAAAAACAGGGAAACCGTGAAAGACCCGGCGTTCTATGCGGGGGAACCCATTTGGGTGACCGCAGAGACCCAGGGTATGGTTGCTGCGTCATTTTACTGGGTCGGAACCGAGGCGCCGGTAATGGATGTCTCCCCCACTCACTGGCGCAGCTACGACAAAGGTATTCCGGGTGAAGACCGTGTCGACCAGGTACTGGCGTGGATGGCGGAGCCGGTTGAAAGCCGGCCGCATCTGTACACTTTGTATTTTGAACGTGTAGATGATTATTCGCACTGGTATGGTCCAAACTCAGCGGAAAGTATCAATGCCATCAAAGATGTGGATGCTTATATCGGACGTCTGCTGGATGGGCTTCAGAGACTGCCTCACGCTAACCGCATAAACATCATCCTGGTTTCCGACCACGGCCAGTCTGTATACCATGAAAATCCGCAGCCCTTAACGCTGGACGAGTATGTAAATCTTGATGGACTCAGGATTATCGAAGGAGGTTCCTACCTGTTTATACATTTTGACCAGGACGATCCCGCCCGTGCCCGGGAAATCGCTGACACCGTCAACACGAACTGGGACCACGGGCAGGCTTATGTGCCTGCGGACACGCCCGAACAATGGCATGTTGATGACAACCCTCGTTTTCCAGATGTCATACTGGTGCCGGACTCCGGTTTTGCCGTGCTTTCCAGCAGCGGGAAAGAGGAACAAAAAATCACAGCGGGAGACCATGGATGGGCACCCGAAGCACCCGCGATGCATGGTTTTTTTGTAGCCAGTGGCCCGAATATTAAACCCGGCCTCAAGTTAGGCCCGGTCAACTCCGTCGATATCTACCCGCTGAT
>CALBDB010000170.1 GCA_937927755.1 uncultured Lysobacterales bacterium | reverse complement strand
AACTTCTGTTATTGAAAAAAGAGCCGCCAGTGATTGGCGGCTCTTTTAGTCTGGCAAATCACAAGTCCCTTTGTTGATTTGATCAGGTCACTTGTTCTTTCCCGCACAGATTATGGTGCCGTCAGCGCTAATGCCGATTACATATTCTTTATCCGGGCAAATCTGATCTGTACCGGTTCCGCCTCCTATAGTCCCGGTTACTGTCAGGTTGCCTCTTACTATGGCATCACCTTCGACATCCAGTTCAGCCGCTGGGCTATCAGTGCCAAGCCCGACATAACCTGCGCTATCGATCTTCAGACTGTTGGCCGGTGCACCAGCCTCCATAAGAAATATGATATTGCCTGCTGCCTCACAAACACCTGCACCCTCACAAGTGGCCCCACCAAAAGAATCCTCACATATAGTAGAGCCAAAACTGCAAGGGAAATCGGCAGGCGCCGTGCCTCCAACACAAACACCAGCACAGGAATTGCTTGTGTCGCACTGCGCCCCGCTATTGGTCCCACCGTCACAATAGCCTGCTCCACTCACATCCGGGTAGCCAGGTAGACGGTCAGCAAACCCAAGGAAACTAGCACCTTCGTTAGCGGAATCGTTTGCAATGATCTCCCAGTCATTGCTTGGAAAAGCAGCCGAGCTGCTGGTGTCATGAAAGAAAACCCGCAAATTGTTCTCTTTGAGTAACAGGGTCGAGAATGAGAACTCCTGGTCGGGAACGCAATCAAGTCCGAGACATTCACTACCCTGAACGATGAGGTCGTCAATGATGACTTCATCAGCCTGAGCGTTGAATGCTGCGGTTGCAGCCAATAGGAAAAATACTGAAAGTGATAATTTTCTGATACCAATGTTTATTTTACTTGTTAACACGGCTAACCCTCCTGAGTATGAAAAATTCATTGATCCACAAGGAATTTACCCGCACGGGACTGCGCGGATTCCCTAAGTATAGGTGATGGATGTCTGTTCTTCAGCAGAGCCGACATCTGCCGAGTGTGAATACCGGACATGCGAACGGCGCCTCACTGCCAGGAGCGGCCCCTCCACTGGCAGAGTCTGTAACGACTAAAATGGACCCGTAGCAGACGTCAACGGTAAGATCTGAATTAATCATGGTACAGAATGAATGTGCTTATCAGCGATAATGGTTGAATTGGAGGATCCAAAAACATTCGCAGGACGAAAGGGCGCTGTCAAAACGGGCTCAGATTCAGGAAACGAAATAGGTGTATATATCTTCTGCGGCAGCAATGATTTACAGTGACCTTCTTTATGGGGTGGCGAATCTCGGTTTGAATATGAGATGACTATTAGAGATTATTCACAAACGGCTTTTCTTGATTTTCTGCGGCAGAGTGCCCTTACCGGGCTCACCAAGCCGGCAACGGCGCGTTCGCGAAAACTCGCGGCCGAAAAACTGTTGCTACTGTTGAAATCACATGAGCGGCAGGACCTGAGGGTGCTTGACGTGGATGAACTATGCTCGCGGTTTCACAAGCTCGAGGGCTCAACAATCCGGCCGGAGACCTTGAAACTTTACAATGAGCGGCTGACCAGTGGTCTGCAGGATTTTTTCTCTTGGACTTCAGACCCGTCCAGCTTCGAAACCGTCGAAGGCGAAAAACCTGAGGCGGTATTGGTTGCTGACCGGGATACGCCCGGACAAGCACAGGCCAGGGAAGAGTTGACACTCAATCCGCCGCGCAGCCCGCACGACATTTTTCCCATACCGTTACGTGAAGACTTGGTGGTATACCTGCAGAATATTCCGTTGGATATGACCCAGGCCGAAGCAAACAAAATAGCCGCTGTGGTACATGCCCTGGCGCTACCTGAGAAGGATGATTAAGTTAAAACGTTTTTGGATATTTGTACCGTTGTTCCTTTTCGGAACAGCCGGCACCTACCTCTTCTTTCTTTTTCTCAAGGCCGGCAACGAAGGAGCATTCCAGAACAGTCTGCTGCCTGAACTGATAGGGTTTTGCCTGGAAGGTTTTTTCCTTGTGGGTTTATTCTCGTTGATCCAGAGCCGCCAGAGGCGCGAACACAAACAAGAACTGCGACAAAGCTTACGTGGAGCATTGAGAGAAATTTTGAGTCATATTGATCTGGCGCTACTCGAGGAAAACATGGAGCCGGCAAGTACCCAGTCATTGGAGCAGGATACAAGCCTGGTAAAGACCCTATTTGTAAAAATGCACGGTGGTCAGCTGGATTTAGACAGCATGCTTAGTATCAAAAAGGCTGCTGAACGAAATGTCAGCACCATGCATGACCTAATTCCTGTGGCCGCCCAATTAAGTGCGAATCATATGCGCTGGTGGCTCGCCATTGTCGAATGTGTACGCAAACTCTCCGAGGCAAGTGACAAATCCAGTGTCAGTTTCACCATCCAACTGTTTCTGAAGAACCTTGGGGAATTTGATCAGATGACGCTTTGAGCAAAACCTGGCCTGAATAAGGATGCTCTCGCATCAGGCCGTTAGCTGAAGTTTTCCGAACTGTGCAAAGTCGTATGATTGTTTACAGGACCAAGCTTTGCATATGCATACAAAATTATTTCCATTGGCTCAGGTGCTTCAAGGCCTCTCAAATCGATGATTTCAGGCGTAATGTCTTCCATCTCGGAAATATTCCCATGATTGGCATGTTTATTAAATCTTCTAATCCGGTCATGTGTTGCTAAAATAGGTTATCAGCCACAAATTTACCAGCGTACTGGCATTTAAGTATTGACTTGGTGCAGGAGAGAGCATGACAAACGCAGACATAGAAGAAAGCCTTTCAGGGTTTTTCGAACAGGACCACCGTGATTGTGATGCACGCTGGGTTGATGTCGAAGAACTGCTTGATGCCTCTGACATTGAAGCCGCGCGTGTTGCATGGCAGAAATACGAAGCCAGTATGCAACGTCACATTGCCATGGAAGAGGAAGTGATATTTCCCGCGTTTGACGCCAAGAGCGGCATGGGTGGCGGTGGTCCTGTTGCGGTGATGAAGATGGAGCACCAGCAAATGCGGGGATTGCTAGAGCAGATAGGTGAAGCTATTGAAGCCGGCAAAGGCCAGTTAGCCCTGGACATCGGTGATACGCTGTTAATGCTGATACAGCAGCACAACGTCAAGGAAGAGGGCATGCTTTATCCAATGGCCGAGAACCTGCTATCCGGCGATTGGGACGAACTCGCACTAATGCTCTCGGACTATTGAGTTGCCGGAAACCACCTCAGCCATGAAAATTGTTGCAGACATGAGCCTCTATCCGTTGAGAGACGGACCCATTCCCACCATTATTGAGTTTATCGAAGACCTGCAACTGCAGGAAGGCATCGAAATTGTCACCAATCAGCTTGGTACCCAGCTTCGTGGTGAATTTGAAGCAGTGACTGGCGCTATCAATCAGTGCATGCATAAAGCAATGCTATCGTCGAATACGGTAGTGTTGGTGGTTAAATACCTGAATATCGATGTAGAAATCAGCAAGACTCCTAGTTTGACTCCTGAAGTTTGAGGTATTCAGACCGTGCCCGGCCAAGGGGGCGCAGTACCTCCTTTCAGGACACGCCGTGTCCTGAGAGTAACCCCCGGTCCAGCGCCGCACACCATCCGCGCCCCATTTTCAGCGCATCACATCTTCAAGGCGTGAGTGCAGAGCTAGTAGTTAGGACAATCCTCGAACCAAGTCTGTTTTCAGGTCCTCAATACTCTCGAGTCCCACCGCGATTCGCACCAATCCATCATCAATTCCAGCCTCTGCCCTTTGTTCGTCAGTCAGGCGGCCGTGCGTGGTGGTGGCCGGGTGGGTGATGGTGGTTTTTGTGTCACCAAGGTTGGCGGTGATTGAGATCATCCGTGTTGCGTCTATCAATTTCCATCCCGCCTCTTTGCCACCCTCAAGCTCAAATGACAACAGGCCGCCGAAGCCGGATTGCTGTGTTTTGGCCAACTGGTGCTGGGGGTGGCTCTCGAGACCCGGGTAATACACCCGTTTTACCGATGCTTGCTGCTCCAGCCATTGAGCAAGTGCCAGCGCATTTCTGCTATGTGCTTCCATCCGCAGGCTCAATGTTTCCAGGCCTTTCAAAAATACCCAGGCGTTGAACGGGCTCATGGATGGGCCGGCAGTTCTGAGGAAACCGAAGACTTCTTCACCCACGATGTCCTTGTTACCCAGCACGGCGCCACCCACACAGCGACCCTGACCATCCAAAAACTTGGTTGCCGAGTGAATCACGATATCTGCACCCAGCATGATCGGCTGTTGCAGGGCAGGGGTGCAAAAACAGTTGTCCACGGCCAGCAGGCAGTTACTTGTACGCGCCAGTTCGGCCAGTTGTGCGATGTCGGCCATTTCGGTTAATGGGTTGGACGGGGTTTCAAGAAACATCAGCCGTGTTTGCGGGCGTATCGCGGCTTGCCAGTCTGTAATATCCGGCAGATCTACAAAACTGGTTTCAATTCCCAGCTTTGCCAGGTAGTTGGTGAACAAGCCTGTGGTGGAGCCAAAAATACTGCGTGATGAGACAATGTGGTCGCCGGATTTTAACAAGGCCAAACAGGTTGACAGGATCGCTGACATACCGGATGCAGTCGCCACGCAAGATTCTGCGCCTTCCAGGGCGGCCAGACGTTGTTCAAAGGTTCTGACCGTCGGGTTGGTAAAGCGTGAATAGATATTGCCCGGTTGTTCACCGGCAAACCGGGCAGCTGCCTCTGCTGCCGAAGAAAATACATAACTGGACGTGGGGAAAATTGGCTCGCTCTGCTCCCCCTCCGCCGTGCGCTTCTGGCCGGCCCTTATAGCGAGCGTTTCAAAATTATGATTATTTTTAGAATCTGGCATGAGCTAAGCCTCAAAGCATTGGGGGCAGAGAACTATCTGGGGATAATACGGAAACGTGCGGCCAAGCACAATTTAATGAAATAGTTCTGCAGTTCATCCCTGAGTGCGGTTTTTTAGCGTACACTGAAACACTGACCTTTTTAGCAATGAAATCCACCGTAATGATAGAAAAACCCTGCATTAGAAGAACCAAGATAATCGCCACAGTCGGTCCTGCATGTGACGATGTTGAGGTTTTGACACGCATGATCAAAAACGGCATGAATGTTGCGCGATTGAATCTCTCACATGGTAATTTTGAGGAGCACGCAAGCCGTGTCCAGCGGATTCGTGAAGCAGCCAAAGCGGCGAACGTTCGCGTCGCAATCATGATCGATACACGCGGCATCGAGGTTCGTACTGGCATACTCAAAAATAGCCCTGTTAGCCTCGACCGCGGCGCCGGTTTTATGCTGCGCACGGATGGTGAACCGGGTGATGAGACAGGTGTCTCGGTTTCCTATCCAAAATTGCCCGCCGAAGTCTCTGTGGGGGATGTAATCCTGCTTGATGACGGTGCTATCGAACTGGAAGCCATATCAACAAGCGAAGATGAAATTGGCTGCCGGGTAATACATGGCGGAATACTAGGTAACACAAAGGGTGTCAATCTTCCTGATACCAATCTTTCCCTAACTGCAGTAGGTCCGGAAAACCGCGCTGAGTTTTTACGTGAGGTTGAATTTGCAGCGGCGAATGATGTTGATTACATAGCCGCCTCGTTTATCCAGAGCGAACAGGACATTACGCAAATGCGTGAAGTGCTGGCCAAATTTGATGTCGATACTCCGATCATCGCCAAGATAGAAAACAAGGCCGGTGTCAACAATATGGACGCCATTATTGCCGCCGCAGACGGCATGATGGTGGCCCGTGGCGACCTCGGGGTTGAACTGCCTTTCGGTGAAGTGCCGGGTATGCAAAAGAAAATGATACGCTCCACGGTCAGGGCGGGTAAACCGGTGATTACGGCTACGCAGATGCTGGCGTCGATGGAAAACAACCCCAGGCCAACCCGTGCCGAGGCCAGTGATGTAACCAATGCCATCCTCGATGGCACTTCCGCCATCATGCTTTCGGGTGAAACCGCTGCCGGCAAGTACCCGGTAGAAGCAGTCAAGACCATGCACTCGCTGGCGCTGACTGCCGAAGCTTGCCTGGCTGAATACGGCTACCTGCAAAAGATTCCTTTTCACACGGTCAACGTCGTTACCGAGTCAATAAGCGGAGCCGCTACAGCCATGGCCAGGGACCTTGAAGCTGCAGCCATTGTCAGCCTCAGCGAAACCGGCTTCAGCTCGAGGCTGGTGTCTAAGCATCGCCCCGCATGCCCCATTGTTTCAATCACCAGTTCGGAGAAGGTTGCCCGTCGTTTGTCTCTGAACTGGGGCGTTACGGCGATGCTTTACAGTGGAAAAAAGGGAGACAAATCAAAAATAAAGTTCGCGACAAAGTGCATTAAAAAGATGGGTTACGCACAACCAGGTGATGCTATCGTGGTGACAGCAGGGCACACCCAGCTAAAGGGTGGTACCGATATGGTACGGATTATTACTCTGTAACCCGGTTACAAAGGGCCTCTATTCACTGCCCGATGATACGCCATCCTTCTTTGCCGTTGCTTCCTGGTACAAGTGAACGTCACGCTGCGGGAAGGGTATGGATATGCCCTCACGGTCAAATCGTAGTTTTACCTCGCGCATGAGGTCCCAGTAGACGGTCCAGTAATCTTCAGTTTTTGTCCACGGCCGGACAATGAAATTGACCGACGAGTCACCCAGAGTATGGAGCTTGATTTGAGGTTCCGGATGTTCAAGCACTTTCTCGTGACGCATCACGATTTCATTTAACACACGCTCAGCAAGCTCGACGTCGTCGTCGTAACCTATCCCAAATTCGAGGTCGACGCGGCGCTCTTTCTGGGCGGTGATATTCTTGATTACGTCGCCCCAGATTTTGCTGTTGGGCACAACCAGGGTCTGGTTATCAAAGGTGGTGATGGTGGTGGAGACAAGGTTCATCTTCCTGACCAGTCCCGATGCGCCGGTCACCTCGACAAAATCATCCACATCAAAGGGCCGGTAGATTAGGATCATGGTGCCTGCGGCAAAGTTGCCCAGGGTGTCCTGTAGGGCAAAGCCAATGATAAACCCGGCCACACCCAAACCTGCAAGCATTGGGCCAAGAGATATGCCGACTTGCGCGAGTGCCATGAATATACCCAACACCATGACGGCTCCGCCCGTGGTGGAAACCAGCATGTCTTTCAGCAATTCCGACATATCAAGAGAGGAGCGTTCGGTGGCAGTGCGTACAATACGTTTTACAAAACCGGATAATAATTTGAATACAAATATAACGGCAAAGAACAGGAAAATTTTGAAGAACAGGTCCGGCGCATTTTCTTTCCAGGCGGCTTTGAATGCCAACCAGCTATCTTTGAGTACCGCGGCGATTGCTTTCGGAGAGAAAAAACTGATCGAAATATTACTGGATTGCTGCAACATGACTGTCTGGTAATCAGAGCTGTCCAGTCCGAGACCGTCCATCACTGCAATAATTGCTTCAAGCCTGCCCAGGTTAACCCTGTGGCGCGTATCAAGTTCTATCAATGCGGCATTGATGTCGGCATCGCCCGGATTTCGTTCCGCACGGGCTGTTACCTCATTGAGCGCCGCGTCCGTCACTTCGATTTGCCCGGCGAGAGCCTCTGCAAAAACGTAAAGATTCGGAACCAGTTTGTCGCGGATGCTTTCCGATGACAAGCCCAGGGTGTTACGACTGCGCAAGTGGTTGACCAGTGCTTCGTAGTACTTGATACGGATGGACTCAAGGCCCTGGATATGTGCCTGTGCTGCAACGAGCGCACCGCCACTCAGAGGTTCTAGTTGTGCTCGTGATTCGATGATACGCTGCTTGATATTCTTGATACGTTTTAAGATTTCTTCTCCGATGCCTTCGCCAAGCACAGCCAGCTGCGTCATGGTTTCTTGCTCTGGCTTCGAATTACCCGGTAAGTCACCCAAGGCAGCTACCAGGGTGTCAAACTGTTCCAGCAAGCGGAAACTGCGCTCATCCCGACGGTATACCAGGACCTCGTATTCCAGCCTTTCAGCATTTGCCAGTTCCCCATTCAAAAATTCAAGTTCGGCAATTTCAGCGTCCAGGGCTGTAATCAGGGCTTGGATTTCCTGGTCTCCAGGCCCCTTGGCAATTGCCATGGTGTTACCTGACACGCCCGTTATAAAAAGCAGGATGAATAGAATTTTTGCAATAACTCTCACGTTGATTTCTCCTGCTTGTTTATCGCACCGGCCTTGCATGCGCTGAACCCCTTAGAATTGCATTCATGAAAATTATATTCAATCCGTCCAGGTAAGCGCGCACCGTTGGATCCTGCGTAAACCCGATCACGTGACCTTTGCCATTGGCCTGGGCGACAACAAAAGGCTTGTAAGCCAGCTGTTTGCGGTTCTCTTCCCAGATGTAGCCGCTTGCGAGCAGGTCGTCAGCAGCACTGAAAACAGCGACATTGACAGCCTTGTCCATGCGGGCCGGTGTGTAGATATCAGGGCCCCTGGCAAGAACATTCAATGTCGATGCAACGCCGGCGCCGAGCCAGTGGTCAGGATCGACATTTGACCTTAGTAATGCGCCGCCCAATGAATCCGGTGAGTCTTTTTCCGGCACGATTGAGGTCTTGTAGGCATCAGCGCTCGTGATGTAGCTGCCCTTTACGGTTGGCTCCTTGGTCTTCTCCCCATCCTTGCCTTTACCGCCCGTGTTGTCAGCCTTGTCACTTTCTACCTCGATAACGGCATTTTCACGTCGTATCGACAACAGGTCGATATTGGGGTCGGCGAGATAGCGGTTTGCATTTCCGAGGCCTATGAGTACACCACCCCTGGCCACCCACGCCTTCAGGTTCTCCGCGCCTTTCTTGCCAAGAATATCCATGTAATTCCTGCGCCAGCCGCTTTGCGGCAGTACTAACACCTGGTAACGGCTCAGGTCGGCACCAGCCAGTTGGTTGGCCCTGATGGCGGTTACCGGAAGATCAAACTGGCGTTCGATGACAAAGCGGGTGTTACCTGCGCTGTAGGAAGATGTCGGATCATCCCACGCGATTGCAACTCTGGGCTTGTTGAAGCGGACGACGTTGTCGCTGCCGAAATTTGGCCCCTTGGTAACCCAGCTATCGGCGACCGGGAATACATCGGCACCGGTATCCCGGGATAACCCGGCTATTGTCTGTGAAAGGTTGTCCGGGTTGTCTGCGGTATCGAAGATGAGAGTGCCAGCGGGATATTGCTTGTCCATGTGTGTAAAGGCCTTGTCACTGCTTTTTGCGGCAAGACCCTGTTTCATCGCGTTGACCAGCAAGCGCACGGCAGGCGCTGAACCCCACGGGACCAAATATGCGACCGAGCCCTCACCCGCGGCAACGGTGCCGGCTTGCACAAGTTCCGGGCCAGCTGCCGTGAATGATCCATTGACAGCGCGGGAGCAGGTATCGGCTTTTACATTCATCATCAAGGGCAGAGACCAGGCGGTGACATCGTAAATGTCATCGGGCAGGTTCTTGGCCCTGCGGCGCTCCTGTTCTGCGATGAATTCCTCTCCCATCGGTACATCTTCATCCATCAGCGTGCGGATAAACCGCTTTGCAGGCTGGGCGGTGTTGATGACATAGCTGCCGGCTTCGTAACGCTCCCCGCAGGCATCAAAACGGGAATCAGCACGCTGTACTTCAACACCCTGGCTGACCAGCAGCCCGGCAAGTTTGTCGGCGCCGGCCTGGTCTGCCTGGACAGGAAGGATATAGGAACGGATGCTGTCGCTTTGACCTTCTTCGATAGCGCTGAGCCGGTAGTCATAGAATTCGGTAAGGAATTTCTTACGGTTTTCAGCAGTGACTTCAGCGGTGGCCAACGAAGTGACAAAATGGTTTCTGATGGTATAGGCGAAGCTCATTTCATTGCCATCGTACTGCCTGACAACGAGTCCGCGCGAGGAAGCCTGTTCATAGGTCATAGCTATGCTGCCAAAATACGAAGGCCAGCTTGCGCCGTAGCCGGGATAAAAGGCGTCAAAGACTTCCCTGGTGTAGTAGTCCAGGCCAAAGGTGTCAAACCAGCGGGCATTGTTCTTGCCAAAAAGCGCCAGGTTTGTCCGTTGGTTTGTGGCCAGGTGCGGGTTGTATGGCACAGCCTCCGGTGCAAAGTAATAAGTGCTGTCTGAACCCATTTCGTGGGCATCAACATAACTGACCGGGTACCACTCCTGCAGGATTTTGACCCGCCCCCTGGTTTCCGGCTGGGTCATCATGAACCAGTCCCGGTTCAGGTCGAACAGGTAGTGGTTGGTGCGCCCGCCGGGCCAGGGTTCGTTGTGTTCAGCTGAAATCCTGTCCGAATCCGGTTTGAGCCCTTCGGCAATTTCAAAATGATGAATAAACCGGTCACGGCCATCCGGGTTTTGAATCGGATCGAGGACGACGACCGTATCGCGCATGATGCCGGCAACCCGAGCGTCACCGCGCGAGGCCAGCAGGTGGTAAGCGGTCAGCATGGCTGCCTCTGTGGATGAAGCCTCGTTACCGTGTACACCGTAAGACAACCAGGTTATGGCCGGCTGGTTTTCGATAATCCTGCCGGCCTCCGCCCGTGATGTCTTGCGTGGATCAGCGAGTTGCTGCATGCCTGACTTGATGTCCTCAATCCGGGCCATGTTTTCGGGCGATGAAATAACGACGTAAATCAGTTCCCGGCCTTCCCAGCTTTCCGCGTACCGGTGGACGGAAATCCGCTCCGGCGCGGCCGCAGCGAGTGCTTCAAAATAACGGATGGCTTCGCCGTGCCAGGTGATTCGCTGACCTGGATTATGGCCCAGAACATCCTTGAATGCTGGAATTGCGGGGTCGTAATCGGCACCCGGCCAGAAAACGAAATTATCCTCCGCCGCAACCTGGGTCGCAGCCAGGGCGGATACAAGCATGATTAAGACCATTCCGGTTTTTTGCAGGGTAGACTTCATGACTTCTCCATCAATTATTATTGGGCTGTTCTGCCGGCCTTTTGTGTTTCCATCGGCGATGTGACCACAACCATGTTTCGGGTTGGTTGACGATGTCGCGCTCGAGGCGTTTGGTGTGCATTTCAGTGATTTCGTTTTCTGAAAGCTCGCCGGGGTGTTCGACCAGTAACTCGCATTGAAACCTGTACAGCCCCCTTTTCTTCCGTATCACCGATATATAAATTATTGGGTAATCGAGTTTTTTAGCAATTGTTCCTGTGCCCCTGAAAACCGCCGTGTCCTGGTTCAGGAAAGTCATCCAGTACGCGTTTCCGGGCGGGGGCGTCTGGTCTGCAATGAATGCGGTTGCCGTTACCTCTTTGCGGTTTTTAACCATTCCCTTGAAGGTGTCCTTCATCGGGTAAAGTTTTGTTCCGTGGCGCGAGCGCATCCGGTAGAACAAGCCGTCAAAATGCTTGTTCGCCAGCGGGTGGTAGATCACGTACAACTGGTGAAAGGACATTTGGCTGAAATAGGCGCCGGCCAGCTCCCAGTTTCCCAAGTGTCCCATGACGATGACGATACTCCGGTTTTCCTTGTGAAACCGCTCAAACACCGACATATCGCCGTACTCGAAATATTTGTCCACGGCGCTGGATGGGATGGTCAGTGTCTTCAGCGTTTCCAGGCTCAGGTCGCAGAAATAATGGTAGTATTCACGGCGGATTTTGTCGATTTCAGCAGCGGACTTTTCAGGAAAGGAGTTCCTGAGGTTTTGCGTAACAATATTTTTGCGATAACCGAAAATCTTGTAGACGAAGATATAGATAAAATCCGACAAAAGATACATGACCCGGCGGGGCAGGTAAGATACCAGGTAGATGAACGGAAGTGCCAGGTAGTATACGATTGCGTTCATAATACTGAGTGAATAAAAAGTCCCTTTGTTGCATTTCCGGGGTATCAGGCCTGGAATTGGGCTAAACAGAATGCATCTTAACTTCGAGGAAGAATCAATGCCACGTATTACCGTTATTGGCGCTGGATTTGGTGCGCTAACCGCCATTCGCAAGCTGCGTGCAAGCAATGCGAAAGCGCAAATTGACGTTATCGCACCCAAGCCGGAGTTTGTCTATTATCCGGGTACGATCTGGATTCCGACGGGCTTGCGCA
>CALBDB010000169.1 GCA_937927755.1 uncultured Lysobacterales bacterium | reverse complement strand
TAAAGCTCTCCACCAACAGCGACAAGTTTTGTAACCAATTTTTTATTGGACTTTACGTAGTCTTTTACAAGACGCGCAGCAGCACCCGGATCTTCCATACTGAAAGCCAGGAGCAGTGGTCCCGTGAGGGATTCCTGCATGCATTCAAACTCGGTACCTTCCACGGCCCGGCGAACCAGGGTATTTTTGGCAACCTTGAGGTAAACACCACTTTCACGTGCCTTGACACGCAAATCTGTCATTTCCTCTACGGTAATGCCGCGATACTCTGCCGCCACTGCAGCCAATGCGGTCTTGGCAACTTCTGCCACTTCCGCTACGACTGCTTTCTTTTGCTCAATACTAAGAGCCATTTGATACCTCCAAGAGTCAATACCGGTTTCCCGGCATGATTAACGACTCATGACACCCACTTTCATGAATGTCACAGGACCGACATCGGTCCTTCAGTGACTACCCCGCTTCTCAATTGTGCTCTTGCGAACCCGATTGAGAAGCGGGGGCTTCACCATCTGCGCAGGCAGTGACCGGTTTCCCGGAACACGCTTAAACCGGATTACTGATATAACCAGTAATTCGATACCTGCGGTCTCTGACGGCCTTATCCAACTGGTTGTTAATTGGTTCCCCAAAAAACAACATAGCCGGACTCAGCCCGCCTATCTGCCAGCATACGCTGGCAAAACCTCTAATCCTTAAGTGCCTGGTGATCAACTACGAGACCGGGCCCCATAGTTGTAGAAACTGCCACTTTCTTGACGAACTGCCCTTTCGCAGACGCCGGCTTTAATTTCACCAGGTCAGCCATAAGCGCTGACAGGTTGCCGCGTAACGCGTCAACTTCAAAGTCAACTTTGCCAATGGTGCTGTGGATGATCCCGCCCTTATCGGTCCTGAACCTTACCTGGCCAGCCTTGGCGTTCTTAACCGCTGCCGCGACATCAGGTGAAACCGTACCAACCTTTGGGTTAGGCATCAGGCCCCTGGGGCCCAGTACCTGGCCAAGCTTGCCGACAACGCGCATGGCATCCGGAGATGCGATAACCACGTCAAAATCCATGTCGCCGCCCTTGATCTGGTCGTGCAAATCATCCATACCCACGACATCTGCTCCGGCTTCCAACGCCTTTTCAACGTTATCACCCTGGGTGAATACAGCGACCCGAACCGTTTTGCCAGTACCATTTGGAAGCACGGTTGCTCCACGTACGTTCTGGTCGGATTTTCTTGGATCTACCCCCAGCCTTATCGCAACATCCACAGATTCTGCGAATTTCACCTTGCTGACCTTTTTCAGAAGCTCGAAAGCTTCCTCAACGGGGTAGACTTTGCCTGGATCCAATTGTTCGCGGATAGCTTTGTTCCGCTTGCTTGCCTTGGCCATCAGTTAACACCCTCCACATCCAAACCCATGCTGCGGGCGGAACCCGCGATTGTGCGAACAGCAGCATCCATATCAGCCGCAGTCAGATCAGGTTCCTTTGCAGTGGCAATTTCTTCCAACTGGGCCCGGGTTACCGTACCGACCTTGTTGGTATTCGGCTCACCACTGCCCTTGGGGATGCCAGCCGCCTTTCTCAGCAGCACTGCTGCCGGAGGTGTTTTTGTAATAAATGTGAAGCTGCGATCAGCGTAGACGGTAATCACAACCGGCAAGGGCATACCCTGCTCAGCTTTCTGCGTTTGGGCATTAAATGCCTTGCAGAATTCCATGATATTCACACCGTGCTGACCCAGCGCGGGACCGACTGGCGGGCTTGGATTAGCCTGCCCTGCCGGAATCTGCAACTTGATATATGCAGAGACTTTCTTAGCCATGTTTTACTCCCCGGGTTCAAACGCCAGCTAACCAGTAGCATGGCTCCCCGTATTTGTTAGGGCATTTCAGAAAACCAGGGGCTTTCTTGGATGCCGGGTTAAAACCGCCTGGCGCTATTGCGCCGGCGAAATTAAAACTAGATCCTGCTTCAGGCTTTTTCAACCTGGTGGAAATCAAGCTCCACCGGTGTAGAACGCCCAAATATCAGTACGGCCACCCGCAGGCGGCTCTTTTCGTAGTTGACCTCTTCAACGGTGCCGTTGAAATCGTTAAACGGCCCGTCAACTACGCGAACCATTTCACCAGGCTCGAACAGTATCTTCGGCCGTGGCTTGTCTGCACCCTCCTGAACCCTGCTCAGAATGGTGTTGGCTTCTTTCTCTGTAATCGGTGCAGGTCTGTCAGACGTTCCACCGATAAAACCCATCACCTTTGGTACTTCTTTGACCAGGTGCCAGGTTTCGTCATTCATTTCCATTTCCACCAGCACATAACCGGGGAAAAATTTGCGGTCAGAGCGGCGCTTTTGACCACCCTTCATCTCGACCACTTCTTCAGTTGGCACGAGGATTTCGCCGAACATGTCTTCCATACCAGCCCGCGCAATACGTTCTGACAGGGAACGCTGTACTTGCTTTTCAAAACCAGAAAATGCGTGTACCACATACCAGCGTTTCGCCATGATCAGCCGCCTCCGCTCAGCAGGGTGCGTACAAGTGCGCCGATCATCCAGTCAACCGCCGCTAAAAACAGCGAGATGATGATCGTAACGATAATCACCATCAAAGCGGTCTGTACCGTTTCCTGGTGTGTCGGCCAAACAACTTTACGGCGCTCGATATCCGCTTCTTTCAAGAAGCGGAAAAAAGCGCCACCCTTCTGGGACTGGGCTGCAACCCAGGACGCCAACAATGTAACCACTATCAGTGCTGCAACCCGGACCGGTGTAATCGCCAGGTCCTGGTAAAAATAATAGGCACCGATCCCGGCCAACAGCATGATGACTGAGACTAACAACAACAATGTGTCTGTAAATGCCGGTTTGCCGCTTTCTGCTTTGCTGTTCATTTTCCGCCGTTCTACCCGTTATATATTGGTGCTAAATGTTTCAGCTGACCTTACAGCCGTTATTCCTGTCTGACTTGCAGTACTGGCAGGCCAGGAGGGACTCGAACCCCCAACCTGCGGTTTTGGAGACCGCTGCTCTGCCAGTTGAGCTACTGGCCTTTCACTACTGCTTCAGACCAGAAAGCCGGCGCACCCTTGAGCCGCCAGCTTTCCGAAACACGACAAAATTTTAATTTGCCTTATTCAAAGATCTTGGCGACAACGCCAGCACCTACGGTACGGCCACCCTCACGGATAGCAAAACGCAGACCTTCTTCCATCGCAATCGGTGCAATCAGCTCTACCTTCATCTGGACATTGTCACCAGGCATTACCATCT
>CALBDB010000168.1 GCA_937927755.1 uncultured Lysobacterales bacterium | reverse complement strand
CTGGTCGCTCCTACAATCAAATTTCCCTCTGGTGCAATGAATGAATTTCTTTAGCGAACTCAAACGCCGCAATGTATTCCGTGTGGGCTTTGCTTACGCCGTGGTCGGCTGGCTGGTCGCGCAGGTGGCGGACCTGGCACTGGAGAGTTTTGGCGCACCGGCCTGGGTGATGAAAAGCATGCTGTTCTTTATGGCGCTGGGCTTTGTGCTCGCACTGTTTATCGCCTGGGCATACGAGTTGACACCTGAAGGTATCAAGCGGGCACAGGATGTTGATCCCAACCAGTCCATCACCCATCAAACGGGACGTAAACTGGATCGCATGGTTATCGTGGTATTGCTTCTGGCGGTTGGGTTGTTGATGTTCGAACGGTTTTGGGGCACTTCGACAGCGGTCACTGCGACACCGGAGGTTCAAACTGCAAAGCAACAGCCCGTTGTGGCGAAACCCGGCCCTGTTACCGAGCAATCCGCCAATGAAGGCTCAACCGTTGCTGATGAACCTTCAGTGGCCGTCCTCCCATTTGTAAATATGAGTTCTGATCCGGAGCAGGAATACTTCTCCGATGGTATCTCCGAAGAAATCCTGAATGTGCTGACCCGCATTCCTAATCTAAAGGTTGCAGCACGCACTTCGTCGTTCCAGTTCAAGGGGAAAAACCTCGATATCGCCGCAATTGGGAAACAACTGCAGGTCAATCACCTGCTGGAAGGCAGTGTGCGCAAAGCCGGCAACACCCTGAGAATCACCGCCCAGTTGATCGAGACAGACACCGGTTTCCATCTGTGGTCGCAGACCTTTGACCGCACGCCGGAGGACGTTTTCGCCATCCAGGACGAGATCGCGGCAGCTATTGCCAGTGAGCTTCGTATCCTGTTTACGGACGAAATCGATACAGGTAACACACCCATCGATATGCAGGCTTATGAGTTCTACCTGAAAGGCCGCGGACTGGTAGCGCAGCGCGCACAGGCACAATTATTTGAAGGCATTGACGTATTAAAAAAAGCTCTTGAAATTGAGCCCGAATATGCCCCCGCCATGGCGACCATGGCCAAGGCTTACGCCGTTCTTCCCTGGTTTTCAAACCAGATTCCTGCCGGGGAATCGCGTGAACAGGCCCGGCAGTGGGCAAACAGGACACTCGAGTTTGACCCGGTCAATGTCGAAGCAATGGCCGTGCTAGCAATCGTATACTCCGAAGTCGATTTGAACTTTGCCGGTGCACTGGAATGGCTCGAAAAAGCCCTGAAACTTAATCCTGGTAATGTCGCCGCAAACAACTTTCTCGGTGATCTCTATACACGTACGGGGAATCTGCCCGAGGCGCTGAATTACGAATTGCGTGCGGCTGAGTTGGATCCCCTTGGGCCGGTGAAACTAACCGATTTGGCAAACATCCGCTTGTTGCAGGGCGAGTACGATAAGGTCATCAGTCTGACCAAGCGCGCGCTGACGCTTGATCCCTTGTTTACCAATGCCCACCAGCATCTTGCATTTGCATATTTCGCCCTGGGTGATACAGAGCAATTGACCCGTACGCTGCAGGTCATCGATTCTTTTCCGGACACGGAAGTATATGGGGTTCAGGGAATACACATGGCTTTCGAGGCTGCCCGGGGCAACCGCTCACAGGCTGACAAAGCACTCAAGGAAAGAGTCCAGGCAGCAAAAGACGGCCTTGTATCTGCCACGACCGTTGCTTTTGAGGCCGTTATGCTTGACGACTTTGACAGCGCCGGCGAGTTGCTATTGCAGGCCTTAAGTGAAAAAGAAGGGCTTTGGATATTTCCAATTTGGGTCCGCATGCCTGAACAGGCGCCCGACAGCAAGCCCTGGCAGGAGTTCTGGCGTCAACCTGGTGTTAAAGAACTGGCTGATCTGCGCCGCAGCTATGGATTCGACCCTTACCCACCGACCTTTGGCAGCGGGGCCAAACCATGAGCTTTTTTACCGAACTCAAACGCCGCAACGTGTTCCGCGTAGGTATCGCCTACGCCGTGGTGGCGTGGCTGGTGATGCAGTTCGCCGACGTGGTGCTGAACAACATCACGGCGCCCGGCTGGGTTTTCCAGGCGATCATGCTGCTGCTCGCCATCGGTTTTCCGATCGTGCTGGTATTTGCCTGGGCGTTTGAAATGACACCCGAGGGTCTCAAGAAAGAAAAGAATGTCGACCGCAGCCATTCGATCGCACCCCGGACCGGGCGCAAGCTGGACCGCGCCATCATCGTGTTCCTGGTAGTGGCACTGGGCTATTTTGTCTATGACAAGTTCATCGGTGAGCCACGGGGAGTTGCCGGAGAAACTGCGCAATCAATTTCCACGGCTCAACCGGTTGTTGACAACGCTGTGCCTGCCACAGCGTCTGCCCGAAGCGAAGATGAAAAATCGGTCGCGGTACTGCCATTTGCCTTCCGCAGCAGTAACCAGGAAGACCAATTCTTCGCCGAAGGCATGCACGACGACCTGCTTACCCAGTTGGCTAAAATTGGCTCTTTAAAGGTGATCTCCCGGACGTCGGTATTGGAATACAAGGACACGGTGAAGAAAATACCGCAGATCGCGGAAGAATTGGGCGTGTCCACCATCGTCGAAGGCGGTGTGCAGCGTTCGGGTTCACGTATCCGCTTCAACGCACAGTTGATCGATGCCAAAACCGATGAGCATCTGTGGGCGGAAACCTATAACCGGGAATTAACCGCTGAAAACCTGTTCGATATCCAGGCGGAAATTGCTCGTGCCATTGCACAGGCCTTACAGGCCACGCTCAGCCCCGAGGAAGAGGCGAGAATAGACAGGGCGCTGACCAACAACCTGGAAGCCTGGGAATCCTACCAGCGGGCTGTTCGCTTACGCCTGACACAAGCGATAGCCTCAATAAACATGGGTGTGACCGAGATCAATCAGGCCATTGAACTTGACCCGGGTTTCGCAGCGGCCTGGAGCATGAAGGCGATCCTGTTACTCCAGCAATACTGGTTTTACGATACCGATCCGGCCACACGCGATGCGGCCTGGGATGCCATTCAAAGCGGCCGCGCGATCGATCCGGCATTGCCTGAACTGGATATCGCCGAAGGTTACTATCACTACTGGGGTTTTCGCGATTACGAAACAGCGCTGCCATTTATGCAAAGAGCCTCTGCCGCATTACCGGGTAGCGCCCGAGCGCACCTCGCCCGAGCCTATGTTATGCGTAGAATGGGTGAGTGGGAGGATGCACTGGCCGCCATGCACCGCGCCCTGGAACTCGATCCAAGAACCATTCAAAACTATTCTGATATTGGTGAAACACTGACCCGTCTGCACCGTTTCGATGAAGCAGAGCAGATTTTTAGCATCGCTAAGGCTGAAGCCCCCGACGACACGTCCATCCTTAGGCGCATCGCTGAACTTCAACTGCTGGCGTACGGCGATATCAACACCTTCTCAAAGCTGAGCCACTTCGCCGCGTCAACTAACCCCGGCGTTCAATTGAATAGCTGGCGGTCTTCCTTATACCTGGATGATTTTGACACAGCATTAAAGGACGTGCTCGACTGGCAGGATGGCTTCCTCGACACCAAGGATTACCGCTTTACAAAACCGATGCTTAACGGACTGACTCATTTATATGCGGGTGATATAGAACGCGCAACATCACTACTGAGCGATGCCAGGAAGGAATTCGAAACACTATTGCTGGTCAACCCGGAGAACTATCCGATTAACCGCTCCTTGTGCTTCATCACTGCCGGACTGGGTGAATTGGCCAATGCTCAGAAATATTGTCACCAGTCACTGCAAGTAGCGCCAAAAGATGCCTACCTTGCTGGTGAAACCATGTTTAACGCCGCCGCAGGCCTGGCTTTGGCAGGCGATGTCCAGGCCTCGATCGAGCTGGTAAAAGCGATGCTGAACAACGGCGTTGGCCCGACCATCTACCCGGTCATGTATCATCCCGCCTTCGACGGCATCCGATCTGACCCGGCCTATACTGAACTCATGCAGCAGTACGCTCCGGAAGAACAACAATAATGAGCTTTTTTACCGAACTGAAACGCCGAAACGTATTCCGCATGGGCATCGCCTATGTCCTCGTGGCGTGGGTATTGTTACAGGCCATCGATTTCGGCCTGGATATTATCTCCGCACCCAACTGGGTAATGCAGGTGTTTTTCCTGGCCGGTGTCGCGGGCCTGCCCGTCGTACTGATTTTTGCCTGGGTGTTCGAAATGACACCGGAAGGTATCAAGCGCGAGTCCCAGGTAGATCCCGCTAGGTCAGTGACTCACAACACCGGCCAAAAGCTGGACCGGACAATTATTACCTTCCTGACTTTCGCAGTGGTCCTGTTGCTGGCTGAGCGCTTTATCATGCAGGACGAATCTTCCGCGTCGGCGCCAGCACCGGAAGTCACAATGGAAGAAACAAAAGTCATGGATGAAGCCGCAGGTGGCGGCTTGCGTTCAGTGGCGGTACTGCCTTTTGTCAATATGTCCTCCGACCCTGAGCAGGAATATTTCTCCGACGGTCTTGCCGAAGAACTGCTCAACAGGCTGGCTCAAAATGAGCAGCTGCGCGTAGCTGCCCGCACCTCTTCATTCCAGTTCAAGGGACAAAACCAGGATATCGCGGACATCGGCAAGCAGTTAAAGGTTGACCACGTGCTGGAAGGCAGCGTACGCAAGTCGGCCAACCGCTTGCGGATTACCGCGCAGTTGATCCGGGTCGACAGCGGCTACCACCTCTGGTCGGAGACCTACGAACGTGAAATTGACGATGTTTTTGCCATCCAGGATGATATTGCACGGGCGATAACCAGTGCACTGGAAGCTGAATTAGGCACTGCAGCACCCGCGAGCAATAAGAAGCCCACTGCGAACCTTGAAGCTTACCAGCTATATTTGCAGGCAAGATTTCTGCTCGCAAAACGCGGCGGGGACAATATTCTTGAAGCTATTAGTCTATTTGGACAGGCCGCGAACCTGGATGAGAATTTTTCCGAGGCCTGGTCCGGAATGGCTTTCGCCTATTCCCTGGTATCCGGCTATACCATGAAAATCTCCTCGGCTGAAGCCAGGGACAGGGGAATGGAGGCGGCGGGGAATGCCAGCCGCATTAACCCGGACAATGCCGAAGCTTACACCGCCCTGGGTTGGTTACAGGCCACTATGGATTGGAACTTATCAGCTGCCAGGGAAAACATGGAAAAAGCCTATCGATTGGCCCCCAATAACGCGGACATTGTCAACTTGTATGGTGATTTTCTTACCATGTGCGGAGATTTTGAGAAAGCCATACAAATCGAGAACCAGTCCATAGCCCTGGATCCGCTCGCTGCGGTGCACCACTCGGACCTCGCGTTTTTGATGCTTATTCTCAATCGTAACGATGCTGCACTCGAATTCGCACTGACTTCGAGCAAGCTGGCCCCCGATACCGCCTCTCGTCATGACCCATTGATTATGACACTCATTCGGCTCGGCAAATATGATGAAGCGATAGAAAGCATTCGGCTGGCCGAGCTTCAGTCGAATGCAGATTCCGGTTTCATCAATACGTGGTGGAGTTTTCTTTACTACCATCAGGGCGACCGTGAAAACCTCAGAGCCAAGCTGGAGGAGCGGCTCGAGGCAGGTGAGAACAACAACGAATATAAGGCTTCCTTAATCACGGGTATGTTCAAGATGTGGTTGGAAGGTGTTTCCGTTGCGATGCCGTATTTTCAAGAATCATATGAACTCAGAGAGTTCGCCCTGATCTGGCCGGAATATTTTTATCTGCCCGAACTTGTAAGTGATGACCCGGCCTGGTTGGAATTCTGGCAACAACCGGGGCTCGCAGAGCTGGTCAAAACGCGACGCGAATTTGGCCCGTATGAAAATATCGGTTACTGGAAGGAGCGTCCAGACCAATGAGTCTTTTTAGAGAACTCTGCCGTCGGAATGTTATCAGGGTTGTAGCCGTTTACGCGGCATCCTCGTGGCTCGTGTTTCAAATCTTCGATTTGGTACACGAAAGCTCCACCGGGCCGGATTGGGCGATGCAGATATTAATACTGACAATGGCGGCCGGCTTACCGATCGTAGCGATCGCAGCTTGGTTTATTGAGCTTACCCCTGATGGATTCAGGCTTGTGAAAAACGTCGACCCGGAAAAATCGATTGCCCAACAAAACGGCCACCAACTTACCCGCGGCATCATCATGATTTTATCCATGGCGGTCGTACTGTACCTGACTGATAAATTCCGGGATGAGACGTTCTTTGCGGCTGATGCCAATGACACTGAAATTGAGCAAACCGGTGATGAAAAGAATTAACCAAATAACTGAACCCCCCGGTAGGAGCGACGTGCTCGTCGCGATTAAATTCACGCACAATCGCGACCAGCTTCGCCGGTTGCTCCTACAGGGTAATCGCGGCGAGGCGCGCCTCCCACAGTCGTGCCGACCACGGTTTGATGAGAAATAGATGAATTTACTTGAAGAATTAAAGAGAAGAAATGTATTCAAGGTAGGCATTGCCTATGCCGTGTCCGCTTGGGTATTGCTCCAGATTGTCGACCTGGTGCTTGAAAACATTGCAGCGCCGGAGTGGGTCATGCAGGTCTTCATGCTTGCCGTGGCAATTGGATTCCCCTTTGCACTTCTTTTTGCCTGGGCATTTGAGATGACCCCGGACGGCATCAAGCTCGAAAAGGATGTTGATAAAAGTCAATCCATCACGCAGCAAACCGGGCAAAGAATCACCCGCAATACTGCCATCGCCCTGGCGATTGCCGTCGTATTGCTGCTGGCCGACCGGTTCTGGCAACCCTCAGCTACCGAGCCATCACCTGCCGCGGATTCCGTTGAAACCCCCGTATCCGCGGCACCTGTCACCCAACCGAAAGAAGAATCCATTGCGGTGCTGCCCTTTGTCGATATGAGCCCGAAAGGCGACCAGGGCTATTTCGCGGATGGAATATCCGAGGAAATTCTCAACGTACTGGTCAAGACCCATACGCTTAAGGTGGCGGGCAGGACCTCGTCGTTCCAGTTCCGTGGCCGCAACGAGGACCTGCGCAGCATCGGTGAGCAGCTGGGTGTCGAACACATTCTCGAGGGCTCGATCCGCAAGGCCAGCAACCGCGTGCGCATCACCGCCCAACTGGTCAAGGCCAGCGATGGCTTCCACCTGTGGTCGGAAACCTATGACCGCGAACTGACCGATATCTTTGCGATCCAGGACGAGATCGCCCGCTCCATAACTGATGCACTTGCGATCGAGCTGAACCTCGCCGACGCCGGCCAAAGCCTGGTTCCCAAGAGCACGGATAACATGGACGCCTATGACCGTTACCTCGAAGCGCGCGGACTGATCGTACAACGTATCGATTTTCCACGCGCCATCGAACTGCTCGATGAAGCCACCCGCATGGACCCGCAATTTGCCGAAGGCTGGGCGGCCAACGCGCAGGCCCATACCCTGATGCCGTACTACCTGGATGTTGCCCGTGAGGAAGTCAGCGCCAGGGCTGAATCAATGGCCCTGGAAGCACTGGAGATCAATCCAAACCTGTCAATGGCACATTCGGTGCTTGGCGATGTTTACCGTGACCGCTTCGACTGGACTAACGCGACAAGCAGCTACCAGCACGCCCTGGCCCTGAACCCGGATGACGTGGAGGCCAACGAACAGTATGCGCAGATGCTATGGCGCGCCATATATTTTGACAAGGCTCTCAAATACAGTGCCAGGGCTGTCGATCTCGATCCGCTTTCGTGGCTGAACCTTACCGTACACGCCAATCTCCTGTATGCATCGGGTGAACGAGCAGCCGGCTGGGCGGCCATGGAGCGTGTCCTGGATATGACTGACAGGAGCCGCGATTACCCGCTGCGTCTTGCCATCATCATGTCTATTAGTGAGGGTAAGATTGACCGTGCAATTGAGCTTGTGCGTGACCTTGTAAATTCGAAGACAAACGACTCCGAGGCGAGGGCACGATACGAGCAACTGCTCCCTTTGCTTGACTCGGGGGAAGATACCCTCGCCTTCCTCAGGTCAAACATCGACCGGGATTTCACCCTCGGGGTCAGCAGCCCGTGGATGCTGGAAATTTTCTGGGCAGCCTATTTTGGCGACTACACACTGGCCGAAGAACTCATGAAAAAGGGTGTTTCATTTGAACAGCAAGTCGCGGCGATCGATACGAGCTGGTTCAACTACCCGATCATTAACCCGTTACGTAATTCAGAAACCTACAAGACACTGGTGCGTCAAATTCATTTGGATGATTTCTGGCGTGAAAACGGCTTCCCAAGCAATTGCAGACCAATCGGAGACGATGATTTTGCGTGTAACTGACAAGAACTGTAGGAGCGACGAGCACGTCGCTCCTACAGGGAAATCGCCGCGGGTCGCGCCTCCCACATTCATTTTCAGAATGGAGGCTCTGAATGAGCTTTTTTGAAGAACTCAAACGCCGCAACGTCTTCCGCGTAGCCATCGGTTACGTCATCACGGCCTGGCTGTTACTGCAGGTGGTCGACCTG
>CALBDB010000167.1 GCA_937927755.1 uncultured Lysobacterales bacterium | reverse complement strand
TTCTGAGAGACCTGGGCCGGGCTGTTTACCAGATCGAACTCGACCGGCCAAGGGAATACCGCCCGGATCTAAGCCGGATTCGTGACCTGCTGGAGAACTAGAATCCTGTCACCAGGAATGTACGCCTAGACTGATTGTCTTTCGCCAGCCTTGGCGACCTTGAGCGCCCGATTGATTAAAACCGATGCATTCTCATGCCTGCTCTCCGGAAAATCCTGCAGGTATTGCAAAACCAGGTCGGCAGCTTTCCGGTATGGCACCTCGTCGACTAAATTCGCGGCTAACGGGGTTTTCTTGCGTGTCTTTGATTTTTTCTGGATATTATCGAGATGCCCGGCAACATAGCCAAGACCCACGGCCCACTCGACATCATCAGAGGTCAGGAACCGGTGCAAATCGTTACCGGTCCACATTGAATTGGCAGACCCGGACAGCAATTTCAAGCGCATAAAGAGGATTGTTTTATTCATTTCCTTACCAGAAAAAATGAATGCCCCCCAAGTCGGTGACGATGATAAGAGAACTGGAATCCTTTCTCCAGATTCTTTTTAAATACCACAATTAAATCCCGGTCAATATTTGCGAGACAGTAGCCGCATGACATCCGGCACTGAGGCTGCACCAGGCACAGTACTGGCTATACTAGATTTATACCGGGGAAAAAAGCATTTTTAAACAAGGTCCCGGCTACTGACAGATGAGGAGAAAACATGACACGCTATAGACAGGCATTACCGCAGCTTTCCGGGGACATGTTCCTAACCGATGCCGGGCTTGAGACCGACCTGATTTTCAACCATGGCATCGCGATACGGGAATTTGCCGCACACACACTATTGCCTGATGCAGCCGGGCGGGAAGCACTGGCCCGCTATTACCGGGGTTTCCTTTCGCTGGCGCGTGACCTGCATACGGGGTTCATCCTTGACGGCCAGACCTGGAAAGCCCATATGCATTGGGCAGACAGCCTCGGCGCCAGCGAGGATGAATTACGTGAAGCCAACCGCGACTCAATCAAGTACATGGCCCAACTACGGGATGAATTTCGAGGCAATTCCAAGCCTGTTGTACTAAACGCCTTCATCGGCCCGCGAGGTGACGCCTATGCCCCCGAAACAGAAATCGCAGCGCACGAAGCACAGGAATATCACGCAAACCAGATCGGATGGCTGGCGGAGACTGAAATTGACATGGTTACTGCCATGACCTTTACCCAATCAGATGAAGCGATTGGAGTAGTGCGTGCTGCCAACGAAGCCGGCTTGCCTGCGGTTGTCTCCTTCACAGTTGAGACAGACGGCAATCTTCCTTCAGGCCAGACCCTGAAGGACGCAATCGAAACTGTCGATCAGGCCACAGACGCGTCAGCCGCCTACTACATGATAAATTGTGCCCATCCCGACCACTTCATTCACGTGCTCGAGGACAATAGCTGGGCGCGGAGAATCCGTGGGTTGCGTTGCAATGCATCACGTTTGAGTCACGCGGAGTTGGACGAGTGCGAAACGCTGGATGATGGCGATCCGGCCGAGCTGGCTCTACAATATAAATCTATTGTAGAGGATATGCCCTGGTTGAACGTCTTCGGTGGCTGCTGTGGTTCCGACCTCCGCCATATCACCGAAATTGCGCACACCCTGCAAAAATGATGTCACGAGGCTGAAGCAGTACCCTGATTCCCGGCAAGGAGAACCATGAACAACGAAGCACAAACCCCAATACCCATGTCATTTGCGATCCTCAGAAATACGCACGAGGTTTTTCGCTCGTCCATCTCGTTGATGAGCGATATGCTCGAAAGGGGTGAACTCCATAAATTCCGCCAGGAGTGGGGCAATTACCAGAGATGCAGAAGAACGCATCTTTCCATGGAAGACGGTGCCGTATTCCCACTGCTTGATGAAATAGGCAGCGGCGCCATCAGCGAGGCCGGACTGGCGCAGGAACATGTTGTTGACCTGCAGAACGCAGAACGCGTGGGTAACGCATCTACATCTGAAGAAACGGCACAGGCATTCGAGACCTGGAAAAAACATCAGCTTGAGCACCTCGCCCATGAAGAAAAAGTCATGGGGCCACTGACCATGAAAACCTCGGCAACACCGGAGGGCCGCGGACAGGTTGTACACGACACGCTGTTGCTCCCAGCGCTCGAGCACGGCGATTTTGACTGGTACCTGGCCTTCACGATCGAGCGCTTGACTGCCTTTGGAACCACGAACCAACCACCCAACGTTGCCGTGAGGGTGTATGCCTGGGGTTTGCAGCACGCCGCGACTCCCGCGGAGTGGAGCGAATGGAAAGAGATTGTCCGCAGCAATACCTCGGAAGAGATATGGGACGAGATGGTGACACAGTTTCAGATCGACGGTGATGGAAAAATCAAAGACTGATCAGGGCCACTCCCCTGCCCCGGACTAAGCCGACACCCTGCTGCCCAGGTGGACAGCAGGGCTCAAAAACTTCTCCAACCCCGTATATCAATACTTGAGGTCCTCCTTGGTGAACGGCCGTTCAGGCGCCTTCCTGAGCACCGAGTGCATCACGTCATTCATGGTGTACACGTCGTTGTCAAAACCACCATGTGTCTTGCTGGCAGTTTTGGGGGCGCCGGTCTTACTGCCATCGCTTTCCAGTATCCTGAATATCGGTGAAGCAGGGACGCTGCCCAAGAGCCTCCGGAATTCCATCATTCCCAGGATCCGTTCACCCAGTTCTTCCTCAAACGCATTTGAAACCAGGTAAAGCAGCGATTTACGGTAAAGCGGTGTCACCGTATCATCGAGTTCGAGTTCGCGATTCAGGTTGTAAATGGCCATGCGGCCAATGCCGAATTTCTTACCGTCACGGACCTTCAGCAGTGGCCGGTAAACCTGGTTAAAGGCATCATGTGTACAGGCCGGCGCCATTAACAGGCAAGTCTGGACGCGCGGTGCATCGGCAACCCTGCCAAGTGCTTTCAATAGTGCGGCGAGCAGAATTGCACCGGTGCTGTGCCCGACCACGTGAATCTTTTTGGCTTGGACCCCCGGTTGTGAGAACGCTTCCAGGAATGCCTGGATTGTATGTGTACCAGCGCCGCCAGGCTCAAATGGCAAGTTGGCGCCACGCTTCATTTCCCTCCACACCGCACGGCCCGCGCGCCGGGTTACCTTTTCCATGAGTTTGTCAGTGTAGTCGCTGAAGCCGCCGGCCCTTTCTTCGACCTCTTTCTTCTTACCCAACACAATATCCTTGATCTCTTCCAGCAAACCCGTGTCGTACATGAAGTGGAATGGATAAATACGGTTGGCCTTGAAGACCTCTTTCATGGCGGCTACGCGGCTCGCTGAAGCCTTGATGTTGTTCAGGCCGCCGTGCGCGTATAACAGCAGGTGGTCATAGTTGTTGCTCTCAGCGACCAGCTTGGCCGTCTGCTCGACGGTCGGCAAATCAGTCCAGTACTTGCCTTTATCATCAAATTTGCCGTCATCGATGTGGACGAAGTGACCGACAATCTCTGACCGCTTCGGACTATTTTTGAAAAGGCCTTCCTCTGAGCCCTTTCGGTCGGCTGTATTGGGTGAAAGATGCCAGATTTGCGGTGTGGAGACAGCCAGCCTGGCCACCCACGCGTCACGGATATTCTCCAGCCGGACGAGGTATCGGTGGGCGACTATGTGCTGAACGGTGGCGAAGTGGCCGCCATGGTGGTAATCGATGCCGTGATCCGCCTGGTGCCCGGCGTGCTGGGCGACCAGCAGAGTTCGATCGACGACT
>CALBDB010000166.1 GCA_937927755.1 uncultured Lysobacterales bacterium | reverse complement strand
AAGGTCAACCCCAGTTCGCTGATGTTCTCCGGCTCGATGATGTTTACTTACATCGGTTGGAAGGAAGTGACCGACCTGATCGCAAGCGCCTTTGGCAAGACCATCAAGCAGAAAATCGTTACCTATGATTTCGCCCGTCTGATGGACGGAGCCACCGAGGTATCAACCTCTGCATTTGCCGATGCGCTGATCGGAAACATGTAGCCGAAAGGTTACCGGCAGATCCGGCTGTGGTCGCTATTTTTGAACGCGCAGCTGAATGCCTGGCGATGTCGTCGCCGGATGAAAAATGTTGCGCCGCCACCGATTTCTGGATGGCGGCGCAATTGGATCAGGTCAAATTTGACCCACACACAGCGGTCGCCCCGATCGGGGTAGCGGGTCACCCGCACAAGCCCGAACTCGTCGATCCATCAAAGGTAAAGCGCCGGCGGTTGGGCAGCGAAACCGGCCGTGCCGCCCTGGTGCACGCGGTTACACATATCGAATTCAATGCAATAAACCTGGCGCTCGATGCCGTCTACCGGTTTCGGGATATGCCGCGCCAGTACTATCTCGACTGGCTTTCGGTAGCAGCGGATGAGGCACGCCACTTTCAGTTACTTGCCACGCGTTTGCAGTCAATGGGTTTCAGCTATGGTGATTTTCCCGCCCATAATGGTTTGTGGGAAATGGCGCAACGTACGGCAGACGATTGCATGAAGCGCATGGCGCTGGTGCCAAGGGTGCTCGAAGCCCGGGGGCTCGATGTCACACCAGGCATGATTGAACGGTTAAAAGTTGCCGGTGATGATGAAACAGTCCGGATTCTCCGGATTATCCTCGAAGAGGAAGTAAGACACGTCGAGATCGGCAGTCACTGGTTCCGCGTCTGTTGTGATCAACGCGGACTGGAGCCTGAAACCACGTTCCTTGCATTGTTGAAAGAATACTTTACAGGCTCGTTGCGCGGGCCGTTCAATATCCCGGCGCGTATGAAGGCGGGGTTTACCCAGCGCGAGATGGATGCTATTTCTGCTCTTTGAGGCTTGCAAATCGCGGCCAGTTCCACCGACCGCTACAATACATCAAGCGAATAAACCCTGTCTGGGTGGACCCTCAGAACGCTGCCCTGTGTATACCAGTCTCCGAGGACAATTCGCTGAACGGCTTTGCCATTGATCTCAAACTCGTGGGTGGCAGGGCGGTGGGTATGACCGTGAATCATCCTGTGTACGCCGTGACGCTCAAAACTATCTATAACCTGACCCTGGTTAACGTCCATGATATCCATGTCCTGTTTACCCTTGTGCTCGGCGCTGGCATCGCGTGCCTGCAGCGCCACCTGCAAACGCTCCTGCGGAGTTTTTGACAGGAAGTCATGTTGCCAGACCGGATTACGCACGAGCGTACGGAATTGCTGGTATGCAATGTCGTCGGTACACAGGCTGTCCCCGTGCATCAGCAATACCCGCTCACCGTAAAGGTCGGCCACGTATTCCTCGGGCAACAGTTTCATTCCAGCCGTTTCCGCGTATCCCTCCTGTAGCAAAAAATCACGGTTGCCATGCGTGAAATAGCAGGGAATGCCTTTGTTCTTCAGACCGGACAGTGCGAGGCCCACCTCGTTAGAGCATTTCGACGGAACATCGTCTCCCAACCAGAATTCGAACAGGTCCCCGAGGATATACAGCGCGTCCGCAGTTTTGGCCTCCTGTTCAAGGAAGCGCATCAACAGACGGGTTGTTTCCGGCCTTCTGTCATCCAGGTGCAAGTCGGAAATGAATAGCGTGGTCATGTATTACCGCAATCTGCTCAGTGGATTTCGACCGCTTTAATGATAACCGGTTCCAGCGGTACATCATTCGGGTTGGTCTCCACGAAACGGACATCATCAACCACATCCATCCCATCGACAACCTGGCCAAAAACGGCATAACCCCAGGTGCGGGAGTTTTCCGTGCTGGTATGGTCCAGAGAGCCGTTGACCTCAACGTTGATAAAGAACTGGGCGGTGGCCGAGTTGACGTCGTTCGTACGTGCCATGGCAATCGTGCCACGCAGGTTTTTCAACCCGTTGTCTGCCTCGTTGATGATCGGTTCCCTGGTCGGTTTGCGCTGCATATCGGGAGTCATCCCGCCACCCTGTATCATGAAGTGGCTGATGACGCGGTGAAAAATGGTACCGTCATAAAATCCGTCCCTGGCATACTGCAGAAAATTTTCAACGCTGATAGGCGCTTCACGGGGGTACAGTTCAAGCCGTATGTTGCCGTGGTTGGTTTGAATGGTGACCTGCGGGTTGCCGCCATCCTGTTGGGCCAATACGGGTGACGCACTGAATATTAAAATAGTGGTCAACGCGGCAACTATGGTAATCAGCTTCTGCATGTTTTTTCTCCGGTACTTGGCTAATGACGGCTAATCATACTGGGCTAAGGTGCAGGTATAAAGACTCCATGTCTGTTTGCTGAAAAAACGGACATATTCCCGCTTCCCGGAAGCATCGTTCTATAGACCAATTCAGGGTCTTTTTATGCTAAGATTAGCCGTTGGTGTTGAGAATAAAAACCATATTCAATCGCCCCTATAGTAGCATAGATTATATCGTTATAAATCAATTCGATATGAGTACATTCGGAGTATTTACATTTAATGGCTGAAATAGCTAAAGAAGTCCTGCAGGTCAATCTGGAAGACGAGATGCGCCAGTCCTACATGGACTACGCAATGAGTGTCATCGTCGGTCGCGCATTACCCGATGTCCGGGATGGTCTGAAACCGGTTCACCGTCGCGTGCTTTTCGCGATGAATGTGCTCGGCAATGACTGGAACAAGGCCTATAAGAAATCCGCCCGCGTGGTCGGTGATGTCATTGGTAAATACCACCCGCATGGTGATTCCGCCGTGTACGACACCATCGTTCGCATGGCACAGCCGTTCGCGATGCGTTATATGCTGGTGGATGGCCAGGGCAACTTTGGTTCGGTAGATGGCGATGCTGCGGCGGCCATGCGTTATACCGAGGTCCGTATGTCGAAGCTGGCCCACGAACTGCTGGCGGATCTCGATAAGGAAACGGTTGATTTCGGCCCCAACTACGACGAATCCGAGTATGAACCGCTGGTGCTCCCGACCAGGGTCCCGGGCCTGTTGATAAATGGTTCCGCCGGTATTGCAGTTGGTATGGCGACCAATATTCCTCCGCACAACCTCAATGAAGTCATCAATGCCACGATCGCCATGATCGAAAATCCGGAACTGGGCGTTGATGGCATCATGGAGCATATGCCGGGCCCGGACTTTCCGACCGCAGGCATCATCAATGGCGCGCAAGGTATACATGATGCTTACCACACGGGCCGCGGCCGCATATATATGCGCGCCAAATCCCACGTGGAAACCAATGAACGAAACGGCAAGGATTCTTTAATTGTTACTGAACTGCCTTACCAGGTAAACAAGGCCCGCTTGCTTGAAAAAATCGCCGAACTGGTAAAAGAGAAGAAGCTGGATGGTATCACCGAACTGCGTGACGAATCCGATAAGGACGGCATGCGTGTCGTTATCGAATTACGCCGCGGTGAAGTACCCGAAGTTATCCTGAATAACCTCTATAAGCAGACCGTGATGCAAAATGTATTTGGCATCAACATGGTCGCGCTGGTCGATGGCCAGCCACGCTTGTTAAACGTCAAGGAGATTCTGCAGGCATTTATTGGCCACCGGCGTGAGGTTGTGACCCGCCGTACGCTGTTTGATCTGCGCAAGGCGCGTAACCGTGCCCACGTACTCGAAGGTCTCACCGTTGCGCTGGCAAACCTCGATGAACTGATCGAGATGATCAAGACTTCGCCTTCGCCAGCCGAGGCCAAGGGTCGCCTGCTGGCCAAACAATGGGACCCGGGCCTGGTACGAGCCATGCTTGGACAGGGTGGTGCAGAGACGTCAAGGCCTGAAAATCTTGATGCTGCCTATGGTTTGCAAGAGGATGGCTACCAATTGTCACCAGTACAGGCCCAGGAGATTCTCAATATGCGTCTGCACAGGCTGACCGGGCTTGAGCAGGAAAAATTAACAACGGAATACGAAGATATCCTCGGGCTGGTCAGGGACCTGCTGGAGATCCTTTCCGAACCAGTCCGACTGATGACAGTAATCCGCGAGGAGCTGGAAGAGGTCCTGGAAAAATATGGCGACGAGCGCCGTACGGTGATCCTTGAAGACAGGCTCGACCTGACCCTCGAAGACCTGATCACCGAAGAGGATGTGGTGGTAACCATCTCCCATGGCGGATATGCCAAGTCACAATCACTTGACCGATACCGGGCGCAACGCCGTGGTGGCAAGGGCAAGTCTGCAACCAAGGTCAAGGAAGAGGATTTTATCGACAAGATTTTTGTCGCCAATACGCACGACACGCTGCTGTGTTTCACCTCGCGCGGAAAAATTTTCTGGCTCAAGGTTTACCAGTTGCCGCAAGCCAGCCATGCAAGCCGGGGCAAGCCGATCGTCAACTTGTTACCACTGGAGAAGGACGAGCGAGTAAATGCCGTGCTGCCGGTGCGCGAGTATTCGGAAGACCTCTTCGTGTTCTTCGCCACCCGCAAGGGGATTGTCAAGAAGACACCATTGCCTGCCTACGGAAACCAGCGAGTCAATGGTATCTGGGCAATCAATCTTGATGAGGATGACGAGCTGGTCAACGTGGAAATCACACATGGTGACAGCGAAGTCATGCTGTTCTCAAGCTCCGGGAAGTGCATCCGCTTTAATGAAAGCAATGTGACTTCCGTTGGGCGCACCGCCAGGGGTGTTATCGGCATTCGTCTGAAAGAGGACCAACAGGTTGTTTCTATGCTGGTATTGGGCGATGGGGACATCCTGACGGTCACCGAGCGCGGTTATGGCAAGCGTACCCATCCGGAAGAGCACTCCTGTCAGGGCAGGGGCGGCCAGGGTGTTATCGGAATCCAGACTTCCGCGCGAAACGGAAAGCTGATCTCAGCTTTGCAGGTTACGGACGAAGACGACATCATGCTGATCTCAGACGGCGGAACACTGGTGCGCACCCATGCAAATGAAATTTCCACGCTGGGCCGTAATACCCAGGGCGTCACTTTAATCCGTCTGAGGGAAGATGAAAACCTGGTTGGATTGGCCAGGATTCAGACAGAAGACGATGATGAAGACGGGTTGGAAGATGAACTGGAAGAGGCCGGGGCCGAAGAGTGAGCCTTCAGGCAGAGCCGGTTTTTCATGCGTAAAGAAAGCCCGGGATCACCGTGTGGCCCCGGGCTTTTTCTTGTCCACAACAATTTCTATTTCTTGTCGGTGTTAATACCCAGCAGACTGTATGGCGGGCACCAGCGCAATGCGCCTGTCAGCAACGGCACCAATCCGATCGCGCCCCACCAGGATTGATAGTAGAGCCCGGCTGCAATAATAACCACACCTGCAATTATGCGGATTGTACGATCTGTTTTGCCTACATTACATTGCATTTTCTTCTCCCAGATTCAATTCAGTCGTTCAAAGTGTCGCAAGTACGGACTCGGCGGAACTGACCCGGAACTCGCCGGGTGCCTCGATAAATAAACGGGTGACAATTCCATCTTCTGCCACGAGTGCGTAGCGTTGTGACCGGGTGCCCATGCCAAATGCGCTTGAGTCCATTTCCAGTCCAAGCGCCCTGGTGAAATCCGCATTACCATCTGCCAGCATGTCTATGTCTTGGGACTTTGTGCTTTGTGCCCAGGCATGCATGACAAATACATCATTCACGGACACGCAGCCGACTGCATCAATCCCTTTCTCGGTAAAATCTCCGAGGTGCTTTATAAAACCCGGGAGATGGTAGGCCGAACAGGTTGGCGTAAACGCACCTGGCACCGCAAACAGCACGACCTTGCGCCCGGCAAAATAATCGGCTGAATTGATGGGTTGAGGGCTGTCCTCCGCCATCCGGGTGAGCACGATGGAAGGAATGCGATCGCCAATTCTGATGCTCATTATCAGAACTCCAAGCAGTTTATCAGGCAGCGACGGCGTCGGTAATCGCAGTCAGCAGTAAATCCGGGTTCACCGGTTTGGTGACATAGGCAGTTGCACCTTGGCGCATGCCCCAGACACGGTCGGCTTCATCATCCCTGATACTGACAAAAATAACGGGAATCCCATGTGTGGTTTGATCTTTGGTGAGTTTTCGGGCTGTCTGAAAGCCACTCATACCGGGCATGACTATATCCATCAGAATGACGTTGGGCTGTTCTTCGCGGGCAATTTGCAGAGCCATGTCACCGCTTTGCGCAGTGAGGGCCTCGTAGCCCCATTCCTCGACCAGCTTCTTCAAGGTGAAAACCTGTGCCGGTGAATCGTCCACTATTAAGACTTTAGCCATCCGATATAAATCCGTATTCGACAGTGTTCATTCTGAGCGATTATGCACCAAAAATGTACTGATATGCAGCAATCTTTGAGCTGCGACCAAATATCAGGAGAGATCCACCACGGTGCGCCCAAGTGCCGCGCCTTTCATCAGTACACCGAAGGCATTCCCGAGTTCGTCGAGGCTCACTTCGTTATTGACTATCGTATCGAGATGTTGCGGCCGCCATTCATTTGCGAGCCGGCCCCAGAGTATCTCCCGCATGTCATAAGGTGTGTTGTTGGAACTGATACCGATCAGACTGATCCCGCGCAGGATCAGTGGCAGGTTGGTAGCATTTAAACCGATACCTCCGGCCATACCACAGACGGCGATATTGCCCCACAGGTCAATGACGCGGCTGATGCCAGCCAGCATTTCGCCGCCCACATTGTCGATACAGCCGGCCCAGCGCGTGGTTTCGAGTGGCTTTTGCCCCCAGTGCAAATCGTGGCGGGATATACACTGCCGGGCGCCGAGCCCCTCAAGGTAGTCAAATTGCTCAACCTTGCCGGTAATGGCATGCACCTCGTAGCCGGCCTTGGTCAGGATATCGATTGCAAAGCTTCCGACTCCACCACTGGCCCCGGTTACCACGATGGGGCCGGCGCCGGGGGTCTGGCCGAGCGCTTCCATGCGATACAGGGATATGGCTGCCGTGAAACCGGCCGTACCAATTCCCATCGCCTCACGCGTGGTGAGGCCGGCGGGCAGGGGAATAACACTTTTGCTGTCCAGACGCAGGTACTGGCTGTAGCCCCCATCGCGTGTCTCTGACTGGTTGCAGCCGGTGACCAACACCTTGTCACCCGCTGAAAAACGATCGCACTCCGAGGATATCACCTCACCGGCCACGTCTATTCCGCCTACCAAGGGATAACTCTTGAGGATTCTGCCTTTTCCCGTGGCAGCCAGGGCATCCTTGTAATTGATACCCGACCATTCGCAACGGATAACAACATCTCCCTCGCTGAGGTCATCAATACCAATGTCTTCGATATCGGAACGATAGCCTTCCGCATCGTCGTGAATTCGAAACGCCTTGAACTTTTCCGGTATTTTTGTCATAGGTTTTATCCTCTTGTTGGCACTCAGTTTCCGCGATGGATGGCCCGCCTGTCTACATGCAGGGCAGCTTCGTGTACGGCCTCCGACAGCGTTGGGTGGGCGTGTACGATACGTGCAAGGTCTTCGCTGGCGCCATGGAATTCCATGGTAACAACACATTCTGCTATCAGTTCGGATGCGCCGGGCCCGATAATGTGCACGCCGAGAATTTCGTCCGTATCCTCATCTGCCAGCATCTTGACCATGCCGGCAGCATCACCCATGGCGAGACCCCGACCGGTGGCGGCAAACGGGAAAGTACCCGAGCGATAGGAAGCTCCTTCCTCCTTCAATTGCTGCTCGGTTTTGCCAACCCAGGCAATTTCAGGGTCAGTGTATATAACCCACGGCACGGTATCAAAGTGGATGTGTGCGGCCTTGCCTGCGATCAGCTCGGCCACCGCAATGCCCTCCTCGGATGCCTTGTGGGCAAGCATCGGGCCGCGGACGCAATCACCGACCGCCCAGACACCGGGCACGCTGGTCTGGCTGTTGTCGTTGACGCTGATCTGGCCGCTTTCATTCAGCTCGACACCGGAATCATCTGCCAACAGGCCTTCGGTATATGGTTTACGGCCTACTGCAACCAGTAAACGGTCAAAAGTGATTTCGCTTTCTCCGTTCTTGTCCTCCAAAGTTACCGTAACTTCATTATTTGCAACAGCGGCTGACTTGACCAATGTGCCGAGACGTATATCAAGGCCCTGTTGTTTAAACAGACGGGCGGCCTGTTTTGAAATATCCTGATCGGCGGTTGCCAGAAATGTCGGCAGTGCCTCAAGCAGGGTCACTTTGGAGCCAAGACGCTGCCAGACCGAACCCAGTTCCAGGCCGATCACACCTGCGCCAATCACGCCGAGGCGCGGCGGCACCTCCGCGAGGTCCAGTGCACCTTCATTGTCGATGATGTATTTCCTGTCATACTCGACATTGGGGATCGATATCGGCACTGAGCCGGCTGCGAGGATAATGTTGTCGGCCTCCAGGCTTAACTTTTCACCCGATTCATGCGGCGTAAACTCGACCTCGCGGTTGGCCAGCAAGCGGCCGCGGCCATGGAACTGTCTGACCTTGTTGGCCTCGAACAGCTGGGCCACGCCCCCCGTCAATTTACTTACCACGCCATCCTTGCGGGCGATCATGGTGTTGATATCGATACTTGCATCAGCAACATTGATCCCGTGGGCGGCATAGTCATTTTGCAAATGATGGAAATGCTTGGAACTATCGAGCAAGGCCTTCGAAGGAATACAGCCGACATTCAGACAGGTGCCGCCCAACGCGGCTTTGCCGTCCTTGCCGGTGTTCATATCAATACA
>CALBDB010000165.1 GCA_937927755.1 uncultured Lysobacterales bacterium | reverse complement strand
TAATTTTTATTGTTATTAATCATAATATTACAAAACTAATAACGAATTAACACTAAACTGATATAATTACTGCAAACGGCTACAGGTTTTTGCCTTTGCAATTCAAGTTCAGCTCGTTAAGTAAACAGGCCAAAGTAACAGCGCTAGCCATCGTGTTACTGTTGCCCTTCCTGTATTCCGGGCAAGATAATCTCACTGTACTGGAACAGGTCCAAAAACGCGGCAGTCTCACGATGCTGACACGCAATGGCGCTAGCAGCTATTTCATCGGCCCCGAAGGCAATACCGGCCCTGAATATGACCTGGCGGCGGCATTTGCCAACTACCTCGGTATCAGGGTAAAGGTCCGGGTCGCAAACGAATTTGGCGACCTCGGCACATTGCTCAAAAATAGGCAGGGGGAACTGATCGCCGCCAACCTGACCCGCACACCCAAACGTGAACAGCAGTTCAGATTCGGACCCGACTACGCCGAGACCAAGACCATCGTTGTATACCGGCGCGGGCAAAACCGGCCGCGGGAATTGGAAGACCTGCTCGGCCTGCGCCTGTCGGTGATAGCCGGCAGCAGCTACGAAGCCCAGCTCGAGAAAGCCAGGGAATCACAGCCGGGGCTGGAATGGACGGTCAAAACAGGTATGGGCATGGAAGACCTGCTGCTGGCGATCGCCGACGATGAACTGGACGCGACGCTGGTTGATTCAAATATTTTCAGGATCAACAGCCAGTTTTATCCGCGCCTGCGGGCCGGCTTCACCATTGCGGAGCACCAGCCTCAGGCGTGGGCATTCCTGCCGGGTGATGATGACTCACTTGTGCAAAAAGCCAGGTCGTTTTTCAAGCTCATCAATGAGAACGGAGATCTGCTGGCGATTCAGGAGCGCTACAACGAAAACGGCAATGACCTTGACCGTGTCGGTATGTTTCAATTCATGAAGCAGGTTAGAAACCGGTTACCACCCCTGATTCCGGTTTTCCGGGATGTTGCCAACGCTCATGGTCTGGATTGGCGTATGCTGGCCGCCATGGGTTACCAGGAATCGCATTGGGACCCGGACGCGGAATCCAAAACCGGTGTGCGCGGCATCATGATGTTGACGCAGCGCACGGCAAGGCAACTCGGGGTGCATGACCGGCTTGATCCGGTGCAAAGTATCGAGGGCGGCGCCCGCTATTTCCTGCGCATGCGCCAACGCGTTCCCGACAGGATACCCGAGCCCGACCGTGGCTGGTTGGCGCTGGCTGCCTATAACATGGGTTATGGCCATCTCGAGGATGCCAGGGTACTAACCCAGAAACAGGGCGGAAACCCCGACAGCTGGGAGGATGTCAATGAAAGCCTGCCGTTGTTGAGCCAGGAAAAATGGTACAAGCAAACCCGTTACGGCTATGCGCGCGGCTACGAGGCGCGCCAGTATGTAGAAAACATCCGCAGTTATTACGACACCCTGGTATGGATGGATACGCGCGCGCACCCGATGCTGATTACCATGCTTGATTGATCCCGGATCAAGCCCGGGATGGTCACGGGTTTTCGTATGACTAGTCAGACAGGTTATACAAACACTCGCCGGCTTGTTTTTCAATATCCGCCACACGTGCCCGGTGATGTGTCAGCTCGTCCTCGCTGGCCCTCAATACCAATATGGCCGGATGCTCGGCAGGTATATGCTCTTGATCGTCATCGATCGCTGATGAAGCGCTTTCCAGGCTCAGGCCAAGGTCAACCTGCCCGCCCGTCATCGCCAGGTAAACATCGGCCAGGATTTCGGCATCCAGCAATGCCCCGTGCAGGCTCCGGCTGCTGTTGTCCACTTCGTAGCGCTTGCACAATGCGTCGAGGTTGTTGCGCTGGCCCGGGTGCAGATCCCTGGCCAGTTCCAGCGTATCGAGAATGCTGGCCACGGCAGTGATGGACTGGTGTTCGTGGCCGCTCAGCGTAAGTTCATTGTCGATAAAACCAATATCAAATGGCGCATTATGGATAACAAGTTCCGCACCATCGGCAAACGCCACAAGGTCATCAGCGATCTCGGCAAACAGGGGTTTGTCATGCAGAAATTCTTCGGTAATACCGTGCACTTCCAAGGCGCCCTGGTCGATCTCCCGCTCGGGGTTGATATAGGTATGAAACTGCCGTCCGGTAAGCTGCCGGTCGACCAACTCCAGGGCGCCGATCTCTATAATGCGGTGCCCCTGCGAGGGCTCCAACCCGGTCGTCTCAGTATCCAATACTACCTGTCGCATTCAAACTCCGTTAATCCTTGATTTGCACACGCCAGCGCGTGTGCAGGGACTCATTCAGGGAATACCCCGCCTCGCCAACTCATCCGCCCGTTCATTCTCAGCATTCCCTGAGTGCCCCTTCACCCAGAACCACTTCACTTCATGACGGTCCAACGCCTTCTCAAGCCGCTGCCATAAATCCACATTTTTCACCGGCTGCTTTGATGCCGTCCGCCACCCGCGCGCCTTCCAGCCTTCGAGCCACTCGGTGACACCTTTCATGACATAGGTCGAATCCGTGTAAATATCCACACTACAGCCCCGTTTGAGTGCCTCAGCACCACGGATCACGGCCATCATTTCCATGCGGTTATTGGTGGTTTCACGCTCGCCACCAAACATTTCCTTGCGGTGTTTGCCCGACATCAGCACCGTGCCCCAGCCACCCGGACCCGGGTTGCCACTGCAGGCACCGTCGGTGTACATCACGACATCACTCATGAAACAGCTTCGCGCTTGCTGCAACCATCCAGCGCGGCAGACGCAAGACCGGCGGGCTGTACCCGTTTGAAACGCAAAATATTGGTGCTCTTGATATTGGACTGGTGATGGCCATGCAAAACCACGCGGTCGGCAAACGGAAATCCCAGGCCATGCCACGTTGCTCTCGGCGCGGGGCGTGAAAATCCACCCAGGCCCATCAGCAGGCAAAGTTCAACATTGATCGATTGTGATTTTAACAAGTGACAAACCCTGTCCAGTTTGAGCGCCGGCATGCGCTGCTTTCGATTGACGATACGGTTCCGTAAGCCGGTCGAATTCAGACCGCTGATTACAATATCCCCGCCTGCGGCCATTACACGGAACACCTCGGAAAGAAAATTTTCATGACCGTCTGAGACCAGGTGGTGCAGGATGACCAGGTCAAATGCAGCTTCCTCAAACGGCAATGCATCAATCCTGCAATGCACCACCGCACCCGCGGACGGCCCTTCACTGCTCAGCCTTATTAGCTGCGGGGAATTAACGGTCTCGAAGTGCAGGTCCCCGGCTGAGGCGTGCTTCAAAAACAGTATTCGCTCAGGCCGCCGCCTTGCCAGCAGCGGCTGCAACATTTGTGTAACCAGCGCCTGTTGGGCTGAACGGGCTGTTTTTTGACTGGATTGAGCAAGCACCATGGCTTCAGCATTGACTTACAAATGAACAGGGGTAAGCATAAGCGGTAATGTTTCACTGTCAACCCTATTAAAGAAGGAAAATCAAATGCCGGCGAATAAGCCCAGCATTACCGCCATTCCGGCGTTCGGGGACAACTACATCTGGCTGCTGCAAGCAGACGGGAATGCCTGCGCCGTAGTCGACCCCGGTGACGAAGACCCCGTGCTGGAGGTGCTGGAAAAGCAGGGCCTGGAACTTCGATACATCCTGCTGACCCACCACCACCCCGACCACACGGGTGGCGTGCGCGACCTGCTCGAGCAATATGACGCAACCGTTTTTGGCCCTGATGATGAAAGAATGCCGTTTGTGCACCGGGTCTGCCGGGAGGGTGACCGGGTGGAGCTAACCGAGCTGAATTCCGAATTCGATGTGCTGGAAGTCCCGGCCCATACACGCAGTCACATTGCTTACCATGGCGAAGGTGTCTTGTTCTCCGGCGACACCCTGTTCAGCCTGGGCTGCGGCCGTTTCTTTGAAGGAACCGCCGGGGATATGCAAAAGTCACTGGACAAGCTGGCGGCGTTACCAAGCGCCACCAAAAATTACTGCGCGCATGAATACACGCAGGCCAACTGCAGGTTTGCGCTGGAAGTGGAGCCGGAAAACCCGGCCCTGCGGGCGCGCAGCAGAGAGATTGAAAAGTTGAGGGCCGCAGGCAAAATCACGCTGCCAACCACCCTCGGCGACGAGCTTGCCGCAAATCCGTTTTTACGTACACGTGAAGCCCCGGTTGTCGCCGCTGCCCGCAGGATCGACCCGGCAGCGATGCCCGGAACCTCGACGATGGCTATCATACGGGCATGGAAAGACCGGTTTTAAAAATCAGCCACATATAGCATAATGACCGGCGTTTACAAACAACAAATGGAGCCCTTGTGACTTCACGCCTTTTTTTGCCCTTGCTGTGCCTGTTCCTCGCCAGCTGCGCTACCACCCAGAACGACATTCCGGAACCAGAGCCGGAAGTGCTTGCGGCTGCACAGGAAGACCTGCCGAAAGGTGAAGGGGAATCCATAGACGAACACCTGTTTGTTCCGGAGCTGGTTGAAAAGCCGCCGATAGCAAGCGAATTGCCAGTTGAATATGACAATGTCTGGGCCAGGCTGGTCGATGATTTTGCCCTGCCCGATTGCAGCAGCAACGAAATTTCACTGAAGTGGGCCAGGT
>CALBDB010000164.1 GCA_937927755.1 uncultured Lysobacterales bacterium | reverse complement strand
GCGGACCACGACGAGTACATGGCGCGCGTAATGAAACGTGCCCAGCCGTGGATCTATTTTATTGCAGAAGAACTCGAGAAACGCGGTATGCCGGGTGAACTGGCCCTGTTACCCGTCGTTGAATCTGCCTATGACCCGTTTGCCTATTCCAGCGGCCGCGCACTGGGAACCTGGCAATTTATCTCTTCTACAGGAAAGCACTACGGTCTGAAACAGGACTGGTGGTACGACGGGCGCCGGGATGTCTGGTCGTCGACCTACGCGGCACTGGACTACCTCGAATACCTCAACAACAGGTTCGAGGGTGACTGGTTGCTGGCGCTCGCCGGCTACAACTCCGGCGAAAACCGGGTGGAGCGGCGGGTTAAGAAGAATCAGAAAGCCGGTAAACCGGCGGACTTCTGGAATATCCGACTGCCCAAGGAAACCAAGGGCTATGTTCCCAAGCTGCTGGGCCTGACCTGCCTGTTCCAGGATCCTGAAAGCTACGGTTTCGAACTGCCTTTTGCAGCCAATCAACCGGTGATCGCTGCCGTGGAAATGGAGTCACAGACCGACCTGGTGCTGGTTTCACAGATCAGCGCAGTGAATATTGATGTGCTGTTCAGTCTTAACCCGGGGTTCAGCCGCTGGGCAACTTCTCCATCCGGACCGTGGCGTATTGTTTTGCCCCTGGCAGGCGCAGAAAAGCTGGAGCAGTATCTATCATCCGTGGCAACACCGAACCTGATGAAATGGGACCAGGTGGTCGTTGAGAACGGGGACACATTGTCCGGCCTCGCCGCCCGTCACCACGTGCCGGTTTCCGTGTTGCGGACTACCAATAACCTGGATAGTGACCTGATACGGGTCGGCCAGAAACTCCGCCTGCCGCGCGATGAACAGCTTCTTGTAGATCCGTTGTATGTTGCGGCTGCCAGTGAATTGCAACGGCTCCAGTCCGGCCTGATAGCCTCAGAGCGTGTCATACACAAGGTTCGTTCAGGGGAAAGCCTGTCGGTTATCGCGAAACGTTACAACGTATCTGTCCGCGATCTACAGAACTGGAACGGTATCTCCAACCCCCACAAGTTGAAGATTGGCCAGAACCTGACCCTGTTCCATAGTCCTGCTCCCAACGCGGCGCCTGCCCGCAGCGGAACCATCAAGTACACCGTACGGCGGGGCGATTCACTGTGGAGCATCTCAAAGCGCTACAAGGTCAAGGTCAACGACCTGATGCGCTGGAATGACCTGGCCAAAAACGCCGTCATCCAACCCGGGCAATCCATCAAGATCATCCTGTAAGCCATGCGTATCCTGCTGGCTTTTGTCCTGGCCATTGCATCCAGCCTGGCGTCGGCCGTTGAACTGACGGGTACCGCGGTCCAGGGCGGCCTGGTGTTTGGCAAGGCCACGCCCGGCAGCAGCGTTATGCTGGACGGCGAAACGGTCGCCATTTCCGGGGAAGGGCATTTTGTCGTTGGCTTTGGCAGGGATGAAACAGGAACCCGCGAACTACAGGTGACCTCAGCGGACGGTAGCGTGTTCCACAAAAGCATGGTGGTGACGGCAAAGGAATATGCCATTGAGCGCGTTGACGGCCTGCCACCGGCCACGGTAACACCCGACCCTGCTGCGGCTGCCCGGATAAGGGAAGATGCCCGCATGGTCGCTTCAGCGCGTCAGCATCGCGATAACCGGGCCTGGTATGCCAACGGCTTCACCTGGCCCGCAAAGGGCAGGATAAGCGGTGTTTATGGCTCTCAGCGGATACTCAACGGCGAACCGCGCAGGCCGCACTTCGGCCTGGATATCGCAGCGCCCGAAGGCACAGCTGTCTTTGCGCCTGCCGACGGGCTGGTCACGATGACACATCCTGATATGTATTTCTCAGGCGGCACCATCATCCTGGATCACGGACAGGGGCTTTCGTCGACCTTTCTGCACCTGAGCAAGATACTGGTGGAAGCAGGCACTTTTGTTAAACAGGGGGACCTGATCGCCCGCATCGGCGCGACCGGACGGGCCAGCGGGCCGCATCTTGACTGGCGTATGAACTGGCTGGACCGCAGGGTTGACCCGCAGCCGCTGATGCAGCCGATGGGCGGGTTCTGAAAAAAACTATTCTGACGCTGTCTGTCAGCTGACGGTGTGATCCATGCGTACCGGTGCGCCCGCGCCGGCAACATAGCCGCCCTTGATGCCCTTGGTGATCACCGAAACCGCATTGTGCGGGTGCAGGCTCTCATAATGGGTGCAACGCGCCCAGAAATCCAGGATACGGTCGTCGGCATTGAGTGCGGTCTGGATACGCCGGCCGGCGTCCTCGCAAAACATCAGGTTGCGGCCGTTGAGCAGTGCAAACGCCTGCTCGTCCTCGCGTTTAACGGTCGCCTGGACCGGTGTCTTCAGCGAGCTCTCGACCTCGTCGATAAGTTCAATGATCGGGAACAACTGGAAAGTGGGTGTGAGCCTGACGCGGAGTTCTGCTGCGCTTCGCTGGCTGTGCGGCGTGGCCAGGATACCTTCCTCTGTACCCAGCCATTCGTGGACATCTTTGAAACCCAGCGGTTTGGCTGAATCGAAATCTTTTTCGAACTTGTCCTGTATAAGCTGACGCGCCAATGCCGCAGAGCATGGGCAGGTGCTTGAGTAAAGAATCTCCAGGCCCATCTCGAGGCTAAACTCCTGCCCTTCCAAAATGCCGATCATGGAAACCGGGTAACGGCGCCAGCCCACGTTTTCACTGACAAGCGCCTTGCGGCGGATCACGTAGTCAAAATCAACCCTGACCAGCGCACGGTCGCTCAGGCCTTCGTGGGAATCCAAAAAAGAACGCAGCATGGCCCGCAATGTGCCAGGCGTCAGCGGACGCTCCTGGAACGCCTGGTCGAGGTGCAGGTACAAACGTGACATGTGTATACCGCGTACATCCGGATCCATCAGGTTGACGTATGCGGTCACGCGGGCGGTGGACTGGATCAGGTTTCCCTGGTCATCCTCGATACGCACCGGCAATTCGATGTCGTTCATGCCAACCCACTCGAGCTTGCCGGCAACGGAGGCAAGTTCCTCGTTGGCAATATCCGGCATTTCGCGCAACACACTATCGAATGATTTCATATTTCGAGTTCCTGGGGCTGAATACAGGCATATTTGTTTCTTTCTGCCAAATTCAAGCTATTCCATGAAGATATAAGCGAATTATCGTTGATTGTCGCGCATATTGCATCAAGTCACTTTCGAAGCGTGCCTGGTATACCGTTCCATGAATCGCGGTGGACTGCCGTGAATCACCATGGCTGGTGCGCTATGGAGCAAGTGGACTGGATGGATAAATTAGTATTTTGATGGATTTTTTATGCACTTGTTTTTTTGAAAACCGCAATGAGAATCAATGTTAATACCCTGTAATTACATGCGTTTAAATTTGCAATTTGAAATAAATCTGGCATACTCCTCGCTCCAGGGAAGAGACAAGCGTCCAAAGGGGTTTGTGACGCAAATATACTAATGGACCAAGGAGAGGCCACCATGAACCACCGCAGTTTGCATCTGCGCATATGCGCAGTACTTTTCGTTACGCTTTTTTCGTCAATCGCTTTAGCGCAGGTAAATTCTGTTCCCGACAGGGCAACACTCGCCGGAACGGACTTCATAGATTGGCAAAGCGTCGATGACGGGGTTGGGGATTTCACCTGGTTGTCTGTTCCAGATGTTACATCAGGTAACGGCGAGGCACTTGTGGTCACGCAGCAGGAGTCGCCAAACTCACTCATTATCAACGAGTCCAGCCCGTGGCCCTGGTTCCGGGACACCAACATGCCTGATGGCAGTTATCTTTTCGACACTCACATAAACAACAATAATCTCAACCCGGTATCTTTCTCCTACGCCGATGGACGCGGCTTTTGCGGGCTTGGAACGCAGGTAGCGCCGTTCGAGACAGGTACTTTCATTGCCCGCATTGAAGCATTCGATGTCGACGATGCCAGCATTGGATCTTTTGATGTCAGCGGCTCCAGCGCCGACCCGGAGGCCGCTTTTGCAGGCATCAGCAGTACCGACCCCATGCACCGTGTTGAAGTCAGTGTCGTGGACACCGAAGGCGGTCTCTATGCGGCCATTTATGCCATCAACCGTGTTGATCTGAAAGCCTGCCCAGATGTGCCTCCGCCGGTACCTGCGATGTCATGTGATGGTTTCGCAGCGCCGATGGCCGATTACCCGGTAACAACCAAGGGCAACCGGGTCTTCCCGCTGAAGATGGAATTGTTCGATGAATACGGTTTCGAGCAGACCGACGTAGAATTGGTGGCAGCACCGATTGTGACAGTCCTGTTCACAACCCCCGGCGAATTGCAGGCGCTTGATGTCACCAGCCAACTGCTCGGCGCAGGCCATGGTTCAGAAGGCAACCAGTTTGTATTCACCGAGAACGACGCCTGGGAATTCAACTTGAAGTCCAAAAACTACTCTGCCCCTGGCACATACGTCGTAACTGCTGTGTCCGGTGATGAATCAGCATATGTGATAGATCCATTATGCGTAACCAGTTTCATTAAATACTAGGTTCACACTACCCATAAAAAAAGGCCGCCAATTACCGGCGGCCTTTTTTGTGTTTGAAACAATGAGGGAACCAAGGTCCCCTCGTCAATCACTGTACATTATTCTGTAGAAGTTTCCTCACAATCAGGTGTGAGCAGACGGTTGTTATAGTCGTCCAGCACGCCGGCAAC
>CALBDB010000163.1 GCA_937927755.1 uncultured Lysobacterales bacterium | reverse complement strand
GGGCTGTCGAAGTTGCCTGGTCCACTCGCATAGGTATCGCCGCTGGTAGGGATAAACGGGCCCTTGTCGTTGAATATGTTCCTGACACCGGCATATAAACGCAGCATGTCGGCCCATTTCGTCCGCATGGTATAAGACGCGGTGAGATCGTGCGTCCAGTAGGATGGGAATTTGTAGTAATCCAACGGTTCCGGATTCGTGATGCAATCGTCGTCGCCATTGGCGCATCTTTCATCATTATCTTCCATGAACCCTTCCCATTCTTCCATACGATCTTTGGCGTCAATGGCTGAACTTGTGTACTTGGTCGTCCAGCGTAACCGCCAGCCTTCATATTGCCAGATCAGGGAGGCGCGAGCCCGGTCGTCGAAATTTTTATAGGCGACCTGGCCGGTGTAATCGATCTTCACCTTCCCGTCCAGACCCACGTAGGTCTCGCTATCTTCCATCATATGGGTCCAGTCCAGATTGAACGTGAGGTTGGCCCCGGAGTTGAAATCCCAGACATAATTCATGGCCACGTCAATACCCTCGGTATTGCCACTGTCAAGGTTGTATTGGCGATTCAGGATCTGGAAGATCTGTCCGTCGTCCTCGTGGCGGCTGATCTCGTTACAGAATGGATTGCTGTCACCCCACGGCTGCGAGGAGTCATAGCATTGCTTCAAGATCTCTGAATTCTGGTATTCGGTGATCTTGTCGTCAATGGAGATGTTCCAGTAATCCACGGCCAGGCGCAGATTTTGTGCCCACGACGGGTTGATACTGATACCGAGGGTCCAGGTATCGGCAGTTTCTTCAAACACGTCCGGGTTACCCGCAGCAGGACCGTAACCGTTGTTGTCATCTTCGAATTCGCCTTCTGCGGCAATAACGGCGGCGATGCCCGGTTCCAGGCGGCAGTTGGCATGTCCGGGATCGTCTGAGGTGGCTGTTACACCATCGCAGATGTCGTTAATCGAATCGTAGTCACCACGCGGTGGTGAATACAGCTCGGCGAGGGTCGGGGCTCGTTGGGCACGGGCATAGTTGCCACGAAGCCTATAGCCTTCCACGGGCTCCCAAATCAGGCCTGCCGTGTAACTGAAGATCAAATCGATCCCCGATGGACTGTAGTCAGCGACGCGTGCGGATACCTCAAGGTCAAGCTTGTCCGTCAATGGGAATGCCATTTCAGTAAAGCCTTCCCAGACATTGTAATCGGCGTCCCATGTCGGGATCACGTTAAACGTGATGCCGCCTAACTGGCTGCCTTCGTCGGTTTTCACATCCACGGCATCCTTGCGATACTCGATGCCGAATACTGCGGGTACGGAACCGGCCGGCATTTCAAACAGGTCGCCGGACACGTAAAACAGGGCTTGTGTCTGTTCGATCTGGGAATCAATGGTCGGGTTGACACGTATCCAGTTTGCCATCTCGGGTGTGATCGAGCCAACACCGAAAATATTCAACGGTACACACCCCGCTGCGCGGGCGTCAGGGTCTGCACACTGGATGGTTACACCGTCTTCGGCATATTCGGCATCCAGCGCCTGGCGTTCCTTGCGTACGTCAATTTCATTGGACCGGAGTTGCTTCTGGTGGGTTTTACCGTAGCTAACGGAGGCATCCCAATACCAGTCGTCGGCAAACTCACCTTGCAATATGAACAAACTACGTAAGGTGGTGCGGTTGTTGTCGGTTGTGATATTGCCAACCTCGAACATACGGCGGTCCCAACTGACTGAACTGCCGGCAATTTCCCGGATCTCCTCAGGAACAAATGGGTTATCGGGATCTATGGATCCGGGTCTGATCGTTCCGGTCGGCAAAAGTGTATCCGGGTCATTGACGACGACTTCGCCACTTTCATATTCATCTTCCGGGGACTTGTGATTGAAAGAGTTCATGTCGGCATACTGGATCGAGAAAGTGGCCTTCATATCGTTGTCAAACTCGTAAGAGGTCTTGAAGGCCACTGAGTAGCGGTCTTCCGGAACCTTCAGTTGCACAAATTGCTGGGTATGGATACCGTATGTTTCCTCCCACCAGTCATCACGCAGGCCATTTTCGTCGTACCAGTATCCTGCCCTGCCGCTAGACCTTTCCTCGAATACGCCACCGGCGATGCCGTCACTGCGGTTACGCCAATCACTCTTATCGGGAACGTCACGGATGCACAAGTAGCGTGCCGGGTCCTCGGTCAGCACAGCATTACACATTTCGTCGTCATCGTAGATGTAATAGGCTTCGATTAAATGCCTGTCACGTTCATAAGGCGCGATGCCCTTCTCATCGTTGAAAACTGCGCCGAAGAACAGGTAGCCGCGTTCATCCGCAAAAAATGTGCCATATTGTGCAACCGCTGTAACCTCCTCACCGCCACCATCGGTATAGCCGCCGTAACGGCCTTCAAAGCCCAGGCCGACGTAGTCGTCCTGCGTGATGATATTCACCACGCCGGCGATTGCATCCGAACCATAGGCCGCTGAAGAGCCGCCGGTGATGATTTCGACGCGCTTCACAAACGGGGTCGGAACGCTGTTGAGGCTTACACCGTTTGAACTGTACTGGTTGGGCACGGTACGCCGGCCATCGATCAGCACCAGGGTCCTGTCGTTCCCCTGGTTACGTAAATTCATGGTCGTTATACCGGTTGCATTGACCAGGGATTGTGAGTTGGTGTTATTAGTACCCTCAAATATCGCTGGTATCTCGTCAACCAGTATCTCCGTCAACGAGCCAATACCCGTATCCTGGATGGCCTGGGACTCCATCATGACCAGCGGGGTTGAAACGGTGTAGCTGTCGCGGCGTAAACGGGAGCCGGTAACAATGACTTCTTCCAATACCATCTCTTCCTCTGTGTCGCCGGCAGCCTGGTCGGTGGTTTGGGCCCAGGCAGGTCCCGCCAGAGCCATGCAAATCGAGTAAAAAAGTATGTGCCTGCATAATGGAATAACTTTCATATGAGTTTACTCCTGTAGTTTTGAATTTTCGTTCCCCACTAAGGATTACGAACCACCCTGATTCGCAATTCAATATACCAATCTGTAGTCAGATGACCGTTGCTAATTGTTTCTAAAGTTATGTAAACGATGCATAATGTACTTGCAGCCGCATAAGTTGATTAAGCAACCGGATTTAAACTCGGGGATTGAAATGGAACTGAATTGGCTGGAAGATTTTATCAGCCTGGCGAATACGGGTAGTTTTTCCAAGGCAGCGACACATCGAAATGTCAGCCAGTCTGCATTCAGCAGGCGAATTCATTCGCTGGAGAACTGGCTTGGGACATCTCTCATTGACCGGCACACCCACCCCATATCACTGACGGACGCGGGCACACAATTGGTCGATACCGCAAACCTGGTGATCCGCACAATCTACAAGATACGGGAAGACTTCGGCTACCGTGAACGTACGAGATTGCGAACCCTGAACCTGGGTGTCGCGGATCATCTCGCTGTTCATTTTGTGCCAGCATGGCTACAGAGTGTCCGGGCGTTTCTCGGTGATCGGAAAATCCAGCTGGTAACCGGGCTGAAAGCAGGGATGGGGTTTGTGGAACTGCTGAAAGACAGGGAATTGGATTTCCTGTTGGCATATGGCGGTTCCGTGAGCAAGAGGGGTAATGATTCCAGCCTGTTCAGATCAGTGACCCTTGGTAGTGATGAACTGCTACCGGTCTGCAAGACAACCCTGCGTAAAGATGAAACCTATCATTTTCCAACCACCGCAGAGAAGCCGGTACCTTTTGTTGGTTATATGCCCGCGTCTGCCATGGCAAACCTGGTTAACCAGGAGTCAATTGAGCACGCCAATGAGATCCACCTCAAGCCGGTAATGGAGACCGGAGCGGTTGAGACCATCAGGGCGTTGGTGCTTGAAGGCTTTGGGATGGCATGGTTGCCATACACTGCCATCCGTGAAGATCTGAAGCTGGGCTTACTCACGGAGATGGGTGACAAATCCCACCGAATTCCGTTCACGATCGAACTGTATCGTTATACGGCCAATACCAGGCCCGAAGTTATTCTTTTATGGGATAAACTAAGGGCTGGAAAATAAGTAGTTGCATAGGCGGCTCCCGGACTCACTGGCGACAGGGTTTTGCTGGTTCGACGCCGTTCGTTTTGGAGAAGAGACATGACGATTAGCAGGTTATTTCAATGTGTTGCAGTTTCATTGCTGCTGGCTGCCTGTAAGCCGGAACTGCAGCCGGTGGAAACGGTAGCGATTCTCGCTGATTACACCGAGCATGACATCGCATCTCTACAGACCCTGATGCAGAAGGGCGAACTCAGTTCAATTGAGTTGACCAGGTTTTACCTCGACAGGATCGAGGCGATTGACCAAAACGGTCCTGCGCTGAACTCTATCATCGAGGTAAACCCCGACGCGCTCGGGATTGCCGCGGCACTCGATGCGGAAAGAGAGGTATCCGGCCCGCGAGGGCCCATGCATGGCATACCGGTCGTGTTAAAGGCGAATATCGATACAGCCGACAAAATGGAGACCACGGCGGGTTCGCTTGCATTGAAAGGCCACCGGCCACCGGCGGATGCCTTTGTTGTAGCGAAATTACGCGAGGCCGGCGCGGTAATCCTTGCTAAAGCCAACCTCAGTGAATGGGCAAACTTTCGTTCCGACTGGTCATCCAGCGGTTGGAGCAGTGTTGGCGGCCAAACCAAAAATCCTTACGACCTGGCACGCAATCCCTGTGGTTCATCCAGTGGCTCGGCAGTGGCGGTTGCAGCCAGCTTGACCAGTGTTGGCGTGGGTACGGAGACCAACGGATCGGTGGTATGTCCGTCCAGTATCAACGGCATAGTCGGAATCAAGCCAACCCTGGGCCTGGTCAGCCGCAGCGGCATCATTCCGATTGCACATAGCCAGGATACGGCAGGTCCGATGGGGCGCACAGTGAAGGATGCCGCCATATTATTCTCAGCGATGGTGGGCCGGGATCCCGCAGATCCGCTGGCGTATTCATTCCCTGAATCTTTGCCGGACTTCAGTGCAGGTTTGTCAGACAAGGCCCTGAACGGTGCCCGGATCGGCGTTTATCGCAACCATGGTGGTGCAGGTGTTGATGCCCGTGTCGAAAGGATATTGGAAGACACCATCGAGACACTCAGATCATTGGGTGCCGAGATCGTCGATCCCGTGGAAGTCGACAGGGAAGGCATGGGCAGCGCTCAGCATGAAGTGCTTGTTTACGAATTCAAAGCGGATTTGAACGCCTATCTTGAGAACTCCGGTGCGCCAATAAACAACCTGGCGGGGATAATCGAGTTCAATAAAGCCCACGCCGACACCGTGATGCCCCATTTCGGGCAGGAGACATTGATAGAAGCGCAGGCCAAGGGCCCATTGACCGACGATGCCTACCTGGAAGCACTCGCGGAAAGTAAACGGATCGCCAGAAACGGAATTGACAACGCCTTGGAAACCCACAATCTTGATGCCCTGATTGCGCCTACCAGGGGTACAGCCTGGCTGACCGATCATATCAACGGTGATCAATCAACGGGTATTTACAGTTCATCACTTGCAGCAATATCCGGCTATGCCAGCATTACGGTGCCCGCCGGTGACATACTCGGTTTGCCGATTGGAATTTCATTTATCGGCACAGCCTACAGTGATGAAAAGCTGATAAAGCTGGCTTACGCTTTTGAACAGGGCGGTTACAAACGGAGACCTCCTTTTAAAAACCAGTGAGACTTTATTTGTAATTAGCGGGTAATGAAACGAAAATACGTCTGATCAATTTAAAGCAATTCAGCGCCTGGGGCAGAGCCATCATTACCAATAAAAATGACAACAATCCTGTCCCGGAAAACCTGTCCGCAAACTGGAAAAGGAAGCCAGTGCTGCTCCTCGTAGATTATGAAGTTCCGCATTACGACATGTATGCGGGTTCCCGCACAAACTTCATGTATCTCGAGTTGCTTGTAAAAATGGGGCTCGAGGTTAAGTTCCTGCCGGCGGATTTCAGGCGGGTGGACCCGTATTCGACCAGGCTTAACCAATTGGGGATCGAAACCCTGGATGGCGAATGGTACCGTGAAAACTGGGAAAGCTGGTTGAAGGAAAACGGGCAGGGAATCGACTACGTTTTTTTTCACAGGCCCGATCCGGCATCAGCATTTTTACCCGCGGTTAAAGAGCATTCCAATGCTGCAATTATTTACCAATGCCACGATTTGCATTACCTCAGGTTGCGGCGCAAGGCCGAGCTAGAGAACGACGAGTCAATACTGGAAGAAGCGAACCTCTACGAGCAGAAGGAGGATTTTGTATTTTTAAACAGCGATGTCCTTTTGACCTTCAGCGACGTCGAAGAGAAGTTTCTGCAGGAAAAATTCCCGGATAAAAAAATATTCACCGTCCCGCTTTTCTTCTACCAGGATGTTCCCGGTTCAGACCGGGACTTTGGCAAGCGGCAAGACCTGCTTTACATTGGTGCATGTGGCCACACCCCTAACCACGATGCTGTTTTATGGTTTTGCAACGAGGTTTTTCCTCTGATACAGAAGCAGATCCCTGGTATTGCCATAAACGTGGTTGGTGTAAATCCGCCTGCTGATATCGCTGCACTGGATTCGGAGAGTATCAGGATCCTGGGGCGCGTGAGTGAAGAAGAGCTGCATAGCTTGTACCAGAGTGTCAGGATGATGGTCGTGCCCCTGAGGTTTGGCGCAGGGGTCAAGGGCAAGATCATCGAATCGCTGTACCACGGTGTTCCGCTGGTTTCGACCGCGATAGGTTTGGAGGGCATCAAGGGTATTGGACACCTGGCGACACCAAAGGACAGCCCCGGAGAATTTGCAGCGGAAGTGATTTCTCTTTACACAGACGAGAAAAAGCTGGAAGAAATCAGCCGCCGGGGATCAATGTACGTGTCGGAAAACCTTACCGCTGAAAAAACCGCCGAGCTGATGGCCACGGTGCTTTCCGTTTCCAAGGCTGAAGCCACCTTGCGTCTTGCCAGGGTGCTGGTGGATACGGCACAGCAAAAGCCACCCCGCCTGATCACGTTTTATCTGCCCCAGTATCACCCGATTCCGGAGAATGATGAATGGTGGGGTGAGGGTTTTACCGAGTGGGCCAATGTTTCAAAGGCGGAGCCGCTGTTTGCCGGGCACTATCAGCCGCATGTACCAGCCGATCTTGGTTACTACGACCTGCGCCAGGAAGAAACCCGTATAAAGCAGGCCGAACTGGCCAGGAAATACGGTATCGAGGGCTTTTGTTACTACCATTACTGGTTCAGCGGACGCAGACTGTTGGAGCACCCGTTGCAGGAATTGCTCAATTCTGGAAAGCCTGACTTCCCGTTTTGTCTGTGCTGGGCCAATGAAAGCTGGACACGCCGTTGGGACGGCAAGGAAAAGGATATCCTGATGCTTCAGGAGTACAGCGAGGAGGATGATATAAGCCACATCCGCTCGTTGTTGCCGATATTCGAGGACAAGCGATACATCCGTGTCAACGGCAAGCCACTTTTCCTGGTCTACCGCACCGACAGGCTCCCGGACCCGGCCAGGACCGCGGAAACCTGGCGTGAAGAAGCGCGCAAGGCAGGGGTAGGGGAGTTGTACCTGGTGCGTGTTGAGAGTTTTGCCAAGTGTGACCCGCATGAGATCGGTTTTGACGCCGCCGTGGAGTTTGCCCCGGACTGGTGGAACAAGGGTCCGCAACTGACAGGCGACTCGGATCTGCTCGAAGGGGCCGGATCGGAACTCAAAAGCGTTTGCGATAACAATTTCATACACACCTACGAGGGCCTTGCCGATTCGATGATGTCCAAGGAGACTCCCGGCTACAAGTGGATCCGCTGCGTGACACCGGCATGGGATAACTGGGCCCGCCGTCATGAAGGCGCAAGTATATTCCTCGACTCCACCCCGGAGAAGTACCAGCACTGGCTTGCCCACGCGGTTGACCACGCCAATGGCCACTTGCAGGGTGAGGAACGCATGGTCTTTGTAAATGCCTGGAACGAGTGGGCGGAAGGCAATCACCTTGAGCCCGATCAGAAGTTTGGCCATGCTTATCTCGAAGCAACAAAACAGGCTCTCGAAGAAGGTCAGCTTGCATCAAATATGCGACGGATCAGGTTTCCCGACGACATGAAGATCAGCCAGTTAGAGAACCGCCTGGCCGTGCAGAAGCACCAACTGAAAAAGTTGGAAGACAAGCTGGCAGAGTTGAAGGCCTCGACCAGTTGGCAGCTGACTTTGCCATTGCGTTGGGCCAAGCAGAAATGGCTTGGTCTGAAAAAACGCGTTTCCGGGGACTGATGCTTTCCAGAGCAAAGCAGCGAGCCAAAAGCGTTCCGGCTGGCTTGGTTGTCTCAACTTTTGTACTGCAGATATTCTTCTTCGCACCTGTACAGGTCCTGTCACAGAATTTTGGCGAATTCTCTGTCCGCTTTGTTGATGTTCTTTTAATCCTGGGTGTTCTCTCGCTGGTTCTTATTGCACTGCTGTATCTCCTGATGCGGGCCTCCAGGATCTCGGCTTTTCTGTGGTTCCTGGTCTTTCTGAGCACCATTGCTTTTCTTGAGTCCAGGTTTTTTCTGAACCTGGCTGGCCATCACCCTTTTGATGGAAAACCGATCGACTGGTTGGCATTGACCTGGCTTTCCTACGTTGAACTGGGTGTGGCCCTGGCGCTTGGCGGCCTGTTTTGGCTAATGCGAAACCAGTCAAAGTTCTTATCTACCGTGTCCTTTTTTACATTGCTGTTTTTAACGGCTGGATTTATCAGCTCAACGGTTACGCATTCTGAAACCCTGTTCCCCGGGCGGCAAATCGTTGGCGGGGACTCCCTTTATTTTGACCAGTTTTACCGTCTGTCCGGCCAACGTAATGTTATCCATATTGTTCCAGACCAGGCACAAGGGGCTATGTTGCACGACGTCCTGGCGTCCAACTATGAGCACTACGCCGGCGCACTCGACGGCTTTACCTTGTTTACACAGGCAACCGGCAGGTACCAGAGCACTTACCCAAGCGTGCTTTTTTATATGTCGGGTGAAGCGCTTGAATCCCGATATGACATGGAACTGGTTCAACCCCTTTCCTGGGAATACGTCGGCAAGACGCTGAATGAGCGATCAATTGTTACGTTGCTCTCACAGCATGGGTACAGGACCTTTGGTTTCCAATTTCACCCGGGAGTTTTCTGCAAGGGACTTTACACCGCCTGTACCGGTACACACGACGAGGTTTTCGCCGGTGTAGATGTAAAAACCCCTGCGGACCGATTGATGTTCACGGTGTTATCGGCACTTGATCTTGGAGCTTTTCAAACCACGCCAATAGTTCTACGTGAACGAATCTACGATGAAGGGCGCTGGCGGCTCAGAAACCTGCTCGAGAACAAGCCTAAACACTCCGGGGTTCTGGATATCCTTACACTGAAAATGAAGGTGGAAGATATACCGGGGTCATACAACTACATCCACCATGCAGGTGCTCATGCACCTCTATTGTTTGACCGCAATTGCGACTATGTCGGACCGCAGCCCATCAATCAGCAAAATCAGCGTGAACAGATCCTTTGCACGCTTTTACAACTAGAAAAACTGATTGAAACCCTCAAGAGCAAGGGCGTTTATGATCAAACCATGATTGTCGTCAATGGAGACCATGGAAGTCCATGGCTGCCACCATCTTTTCCGAGACAGGCGGGCAATGTTGTCCCGGAATCGTTAATGGGACGGGCCAGCAGTCTCCTGTTAATCAAGCCATTTGATGCGCGAGGTGCACTGGGTTTTTCTGATCACGCCGTTACCACGGGAGATATTCCAGCCACAATTGCAGATGCTTTGGGGATCGCACACACATACAACGGCGTATCGATTTTCGACAAGGATATTGAGCCTGGTCGGTTGCGGCAGTTTTACACTTACGATTCGGCTGCAAAAGCGCAGCAATTGCAAGCACTGAAAAATGTAAAGCGTTACCGCATTGGTGGGCATGTATTTGATGAGAGTAACTGGACACTTCCGGTATCAACGGGTGAGGGCAGTTATCCTTTGCAATTGAAAGTAGACGATCCCAGCTTCACAAGCTTTACCCGGGGATTCAGTTTTCTGGAGCGACATAACATTCCAGTGCGCTGGGTCGATGGGAACAAGGCACAGGTTATCCTGTCTCTACCAAGCCAGGGCACTGCGGTACTGGTTGTTGAAGCTCATGCCCCCTCATCGATAAAGGGGCAGTGGATGGGGATATCTGTACAGGGAAAAATAATTGCAGAACTGGACCAGGCACAGTTAAGCGAGAGACGCCACGTTTTTCCACTCCCCGACGATTTACCGCGATCCGAACCTCTTGAAATAGATTTCACCATGGGCAAAACGATGAGCACGGGAAAAGATCCGAGGCAACTCTCGGTATTGTTTAGTTATATCGGCCTGGAACCGGGTGGTTGAACCAGCAATGAAGTTGATCTGAGCCCCACTACTTCGTTGGTTCTTTTGAAATTTCGAGGTGTTTGTCAGTAATTTCCAGGGCACCAATAGCGGCGCCCAGCATTCTGCTGTCGATGTTGGAAAGTGCAGATTCAACTTTATCGGTTGATAAAACCAGCCGATTAACCCCGGAATCCTTCAGTTGACCCTGTGGGCACTCAAAATAATAGTCAGATTTGTTGGTGTGTCTATCCGAACTGACCAGTTTTAATGTCTCACCGTTTAACCTGACCATAAACATTCCGGGATCCACTCCCTGGTAAAATTTTCCGACGTTCAGATAAATGAAGCTATCCAGGCAAAAGTCACCTGGCGCAAGAAAATGCAGAGCTGATTCTGTACTGGAGGTCCATCTGCCCCAAGGCTCTGCGTCCCAGAAGCCGTTTATATAATAGCCTTCCAACCCATCAGAAAAGTGAATGACTGAACCCTTGCCAATTGTTGCCAGGTTTGCAGGCCTGAGATTCAGTTTCGATATTGAAAGGGGGGATTTGCCAGTTGATACCGTTCTCGTTTCCAGGTGAATATCAAGCTTGTCTTTTACCCCTGTACCAACCGGGTTAAAAAAGGCAATTCTTCTGCCGGCATCATTACTGAACGGATAGGAAGGTACTTCGACCGAGTTCAGCTCAATGGTCACGTTGGATGTTCCATCCAGGGCTGCCAACTCCAGTTCAAGCAAATAGAACGCATTACTTTCTAAACTCTCTTTCAGTCTCAGGGAGATATCCAGCGAGCCGCTGTCCGATACCAATTGAGAAGGCTCATAAACGTGGTTGTCACTTGTAAGGAATGCATTCATATAATCGGCGCTGTTCTTTGCGTCGGAACCATAGTTGATATCACTGTTTAAAACGTAATCTTTTTGCTTGTTCCTGACCTCGGGGCCAGTGAGTATGCCTTTCTCCTTCCAGGATGATTCTTGATAAACATCGCCATCAACCTGGTAAATGTGGAAATCACCAAGGTAGCGTGAATCAAAGCCGGTGAAAGAGTAGAAATAGTAAATTCTGGACCTGGGCTCTCCATCTACTATTTCGTCCACAGCCAGGCCATCAAACTCCTGCCCGCTAATACCCGCAAAAGATGCAATCGTCGGGGCAATGTCCTGCAGGGAAGCCGGTTTCGGGGAAAGACGGAACGGGCTGCGGCCATTAATGCGTTTAATCAGTAACAATGGTCGCCCGGAAGCCTTTTTGCCTCCATCCTTGCTTATCGCGACATACTGCCTGTCGGCCGAAATGTATTTCTTGTCGGTAATCTCCCCGCCACCGTGGTCTGCGGTAATGATGATCGATGAGTTATCGTAAATACCCAGGCGCTCCATCTCATTCAGGTATGCGATCATCAGCTTAACGCTTGCAAAAGCGTATTCTCGATATGCAGAAAAATCGTCGTCCAGGCGGCCGTAATTCAGGTCCCTGTCCAGCAGAAACGGCCTGTGCGGCATATTCAGATGATAAAACCTGAATGTTGGTCTACCTGGCCGGGTATTTCCCAGGGTTTGCATGTTGCCGAGGAAATTGATCCCTTCGTGGGGATGTCGTATTGGCAAGCCAGTTTGGTCTGCACTTCCCACTAAGGCTGCGCTGCTATCCGGGTTAACAGCGGGGTTACCCTGGAAAATAAAATCGCCATCGTTGTAAACCAGGCTTTTCAGCAAGTGCGGGGCAGCCCGGAAGAAAGACAGATCCAGCGCCACGCGATAGTCTTTGAGTTTCTCATCCTTGCCCAGCAACTCCACGTAATTGCTCATGATCGAATCATCAATCACGATGGTTGATTTAAACTGCGGGTAAAGCCCGACATCCCAGCCCTCATCCACCAGGGATGTCAGTAATGAGTTTTCATAGGAGCGCGAAAGAAAATCCACAAAGGGCTGTTGTTTTTTATAGGTTTTGCCAGTCAGCAGCAAGGGGATTGTGGGGAATGTCTTGGCATATACCGACGAGGTATTCGGGTAGAAAGTGAAGCCCGGAAAAGCCTCTTTTATGCCGGGCTCATTGTCGATCAAATCCCAAAATAAATCGGATTGAAACCCATCGAGAATAAAAAGCAGGATGTTCTGCTGGTCTGAATAGGAAAACTTGTCAAGTTCACTTATTGTCCCCGGTGTGCGATCAACCTCAAACTCGAGGGAGTTAAGCGCAATAGCTGTCGCCAGGACGGTCAACAGCCCTGAGAACAGAAGGATTGATCCCGCCCAATTTGTAACCTGTTTGCGGAAGCGCACGAATATCAGTAACCCGAGGCTCCAGGCAAACAGGTCAATGAGGCCTGGAAAGTTATTCTTCCGGAAATCGATCTGGTGGCCGTCAAGGAAACCATAATCCCAGACCAGCACATTCTGCTGCAGGTAAATGAGCACCGAGAGCAGCACAAACAACGGCAGCAGATAGTTGCGGGCCTTTTCGGGGACTGCCAGGGCGAGAATCAGCAGAATTACCGAAACGGCAGAAAACACTGCACCCAACAGGTCCAAGGCATAGACCAACTCTACAGAGAAGTTGAATTGGTTCTGAATCCAGATGCTTATCGGAAACGAAATGAGAAGTTGGAATGTTACTATCAGCAACGAGAAGAAGAACAACAGCCTGATTTTCAATTCAATTTTCCATTCAGAAAAGCGTTTGCATCCAGTAGAAAAAGACCAGGTTTCATGTAACCCACCGGTCGTATTCTAGTGAAAACCCGCACTGCAATGCATCTATTCATTTTTTCCTTCTTCTGAAATAAGTGATGACTTTCCCTGGTGACCAAGCCTGAAAAAACTGGTTCAGGTTTCAAGTTAGTATTTAACTGACAGCAGAACTGGAACATGGCAAGAAAACGATACACCCCCGAAACGATCAGCCGCAAGCCGCGTGAGGTGGAATTCTGAGCCCGGCGAGGCGCAGAGGGGCCGTGGTGCACGTGAGAGCAAAGTTGGGCTGCTCGGAGCGGCGTACTTGCCGGGCAGTGGGTGTGGCCGAGCATAGATACCGACCTCTAACGCCAGAAGAGACGCTGCCGAAGGAAATGAAAGAAACAATGGAAACTTGTCAAATGCCCGCTTAGACTAACTTAACAACTGGACCAGTTAATACGAGCAGGTCAAGTTGGCTTAGCATTAAAAATACAAAAAACAGAACCGTAAGATACTTTCTACGGGTGAAAAACCATCGGGAATGTGCAAATGCATGAAATTGTCGCAACAATAAATTCGTACGTATGGAGCAGCGCACTGGTCTACCTGTGCCTTGGAGCCGGCCTGTTTTTCTCAATCATGACGCGTTTCGCGCAAGTCAGGCAGTTCAAGGAAATGCTCCGTCTGCTATTCAAGGGCAGGGAATCGACTCGGGGAATATCCACTTTCCAGGCACTGGCAGTATCCCTCTCCGGCCGCGTGGGCACCGGTAACATTGCCGGCGTTGCCGCTGCAATTGGCTTTGGTGGCCCTGGCGCGGTTTTCTGGATGTGGGTGGTGGCATTTTTAGGCGCATCAACTGCGTATGTTGAGTCGGCGCTTGGACAGATTTACAAGGAAGTGGATGAAGGGCAATATCGTGGCGGCCCTGCGTTTTATATTGAAAAGGCCCTCGGCCAGAAATGGTATGCATGGATATTCGCAATGTCGACCGTTCTGGCCTGCGGGTTCCTGTTGCCCGGTGTACAGGCCAACGCGATCGGCAACGCCGTTGACCTGGCAGTCGGCGGGGGGACTTTGATCAACAGTCCGTTTGGAGAAGTCAGCCAGATCAAACTGGCGGTTGGCAGTGTTGTCGTGGTGTTCCTTGGCTTCATTATTTTCGGCGGCGTAAAACGAATCGCGCACTTTACCCAGTTCGTCGTGCCGATGATGGCGCTGGGCTATGTCATCAGCGCCCTGGTGATCATCATCATGAACATCAGCGCAGTTCCGGGTATCTTCGCCCTGATTATCGGCGATGCATTCACACCGATGGCAGGCCTGGGTGCGGCGATAGGCTGGGGGGTAAAACGGGGTATTTACTCCAATGAAGCGGGACAGGGCACCGGCCCGCACGCCGCATCTGCCGCCGAAGTACAGCACCCCGCCCAGCAGGGCCTGGTGCAGGCCTTTTCCGTGTATGTGGATACGCTGCTGGTGTGTTCCGCCACGGCTTTCATGATCCTGATAACCGGCGCATATCACGTGACAGGTGTTGACGCTGCCGTTTCAAATGGCGCCCTGGCGATAACCGTAGACCCCAATAGCCCCGCATTTACCCAGCTTGCAGTCGAGAGCGTGGCTACGGGTGTGGGCGGGCCATTTGTCGCCGTTGCACTGTTCTTCTTTGCCTTTACCACGCTGCTCGCCTACTACTACATAGCAGAAACCAACGTGGCGTATATCAAGCGAACCTTCCATGTACCCGGCCTGATGCTGATCCTCAAGTTCGGCTTGATGGCAGCGGTGTTTTACGGCGCCATCAGGACGGCCAGCCTGGCCTGGGCCCTCGGCGATATCGGTGTTGGCCTGATGGCCTGGCTCAATATTATCGGTATCCTGATCATATTCCTGGTCTCAAAACCCGCGATCAAGGCCCTGCGGGACTACGAGGCGCAACAGGCTGCCGGTGTCAAAAAGTACAGCTTTGACCCGAAGGCCCTGGGGATCAAAAATGCTGAGTTCTGGGAAAAAAGAATTGAGCAGGAAAAACAAAAATAGCTCTGACGGCCAAACTTAAGGGACTCACACGCTCATTAAAATGGCGGGGGTAGCGGCAACCGGGGATTTCTACAAACTGATAAAATCAATCAGTTAATCGACGGTTCTGGCCGGATCGTGCCCGGGAAACTTTAATGCTATCGGCGGTCGGTGGCGAGCCAGCTAGTGCTGTCGCTAAAACTCATCCCAGTAAGGATTATCTCCAAATCGATCTACCGTGAAATCGATAAACCGGCGGGCACGCTGAGAGAGGTAGCGGGTTTGCGGGTAAACGGCCCAGGCATTCAATGCTGGCAGGCTATACGACTCCAATACGGGAACCAGGCTTTGCCCGGCCATGGATTGCCAGACAATGAAGGTTGGCAACGCGACAATGCCATGACCGGCAACAGCCATGGCATGCAGGAAATCCCCATTATTGGCTGCCATTCGCGCTGAGGCCGGGACCAAATGCTCGTCCCCCCGGTCGTTGCTCAGTCTGATGGTTTGGCCACCACCGAGCGTATAACCGAGCACTTCGTGACGCCTTAAATCTTCAACTGTCCGGGGCGTGCCATGTAACTCAAGGTAAGAAGGGCTAGCGCACAGCAGCAGTCGAATCGGACAGATACGACGAGCATGCAAGCTGGAGTCCTTGAGGTCAGCAATACGAACAGCCAGATCCACACCCTGCTCAACAAGATCCACCTGTCGGTCCGAAAAGTCGATGTTGATCGTCAATCCCGGGTGTTCACGCGAAAAAGCATCAATGACAGGTGACAAGTGAGCCAACCCGAATGATAAGGGCGCCGCCAGTCGCAACTGGCCTTTGAGGGAAGTTGTTTCATCCCTTGCCAGGTTGTCCAACTCAGACACATCACCAATTAATTTGACCGCACGCTCGTAATACTCCCGACCAATAGTGGTCAGGCTGGAACTGCGTGTTGTGCGATTAATCAATGGTGCGCCCAGGCGGTTTTCCAGTGCTGCCAATCGCCGGCTGATCCCGGATTTCGCCATGCCCAACTGATCTGCCGCTTTGCCAATGCCACCGGCTTCGACGATACGGACAAAAATACGCATGTCTTCAAGTTGACCCATCATATTGTTCTGTTTTAGTTAACAATCATTTGCAATTATTGCTGTTTTTAAAATCATTCACAATAATTAAAATATCAGTGTGAAATAGAACCAAATGGAGAAACTTATGAACCTACTGCAAACCATCTCGGCCCCGGTGGCCCGAGTTTTTTTGTCATTGATATTTGTCACATCAGGCTTCAGCAAAATTTCCGGCTATGCCGGAACCCAGGCTTACATGGAGTCCATGGGTGTTCCAGGCGCGCTGCTTCCCCTTGTGATCGCTTTAGAACTCCTCGGCGGGCTAGCGGTTATATTGGGATGGCAAACACGAATCGCTGCATTTTTACTGGCTGGGTTCAGCCTGCTTTCAGCGTTTCTTTTCCACGCCAATTTTGGTGACCAGATGCAAATGATCATGTTTATGAAAAACATAGCAATTGCGGGTGGTTTCCTGATGATCGTGTCTTTGGGTGGTGGTGCTTTTTCACTCGATTCCAGGAAGGGTAGTTAATCATGGGTCTTTTGGTCGACGGAAAATGGCAGGACCGTTGGTATGATACGGGTAAGGCTGGCGGGCGCTTTGTCCGTAGTGATGCGCAGTTTCGCAACTGGGTGACGGCTGACGGCAGTGCGGGCCCATCTGGTGTTGGTGGCTTCAAGGCTGAGCCGGGACGCTATCACCTGTACGTCTCTTTGGCCTGCCCATGGGCGAACCGTACACTGATTTTCCGGTCACTGAAGGGCCTGGAAGATTACATATCCATTTCTGTGGTGCACTGGCATATGGCGGAAAATGGTTGGACTTTTGAACCAGGGGATGGCGTTATCGCCGATCCGCTCAATAATGCCGACTACCTGTATGAGGTGTATACCGCGGCTGACCCGGCTTACTCAGGCCGGGTCACGGTTCCGGTATTGTGGGACAAAAAAACCAATACGATCGTCTCCAATGAGTCTTCTGAGATCATCCGGATGTTCAACAGTGCATTTGATGAGGCAGGGGCCAGTCCTGGCGATTATTATCCGGAAGCACTGCGCGAGGAAATTGATGATATAAATGAGCGCATCTACTCTGATGTCAACAATGGTGTGTATAAATCCGGTTTTGCAACCACGCAGGAAGCTTATGAAGAAGCCGTTGTGCCGCTCTTCGACACACTTGACTGGCTGGAGCAGCGGTTGTCTGCTAAACGTTACCTCCTTGGAGATGTGCTGACCGAGGCCGATTGGCGTCTGTTCACGACGTTGATACGGTTCGACCCCGTGTATGTGGGTCACTTCAAGTGCAATATTCGCCGTCTTGAGGACTATCCCAACCTATGGGCCTACACTCGGGAGCTTTATCAACATGAGGGTGTGGCAAAGACCATTGATATACACCATATCAAGCATCACTATTATGTAAGCCACACGACGATCAACCCATCCGGAGTGGTGCCTGTTGGTCCTGACCTGGATCGCAGCGCGCCACACGGTAGAAATTTAATCCCTCAGTGAGGAAAGCTATGACCCATCCGATTATTTCTGACAACAAGCCTGCAGGCGTAGACCTTGACAAAGATACGGAATATTTCTTTTGTGTGTGCGGCCGTTCCAGCAACCAGCCATTTTGCGACGGGTCACATGCGGGAACGCCTTTCAAACCCAAAGCCTTCAAAGCAGAGCAGGACGGAAAAGCATACCTGTGTGCGTGTAAACACACGCGTAATGCGCCGTATTGTGACGGGTCACATAAACAGTTTTCCGCCGGTCAGGTCGGGAAAGAAGGACCGGGAATAGAACCCCGGGCCTCTGGTCTGCCAAAAGCAGTTCCTACACCGGAAGAGCCGACCGTGGCGTTTATTCACCAACTCGCCAGAGAAGGCCTGTCGAAATTGGGTCACCATGGCCCGATGACCTCCATGGGGGTGCCACGTAATCAACTACCGCACTGGGACGATATCCAGATCATGGCTGCTCAAATGGCCTCCAGGCCGCTGATGGAAGATCAGGGTGTTGCCACGGAACTGATCGTGGGGCCGGAAGCGGAGAAGCCGCTGAGTTTGAAGATTCCTCTGATAGTTTCTGACATGAGTTTCGGGGCCCTGTCCGAGGAAGCAAAGATATCCCTGGCAAGAGGCGCCGAACTGGCTGGCACGGGCATCTGTTCCGGAGAGGGTGGGATGCTGCCGGAAGAGCAGGCTGAGAACTCCCGTTATTTTTATGAGCTCGCCAGCGCTGGTTTTGGTTACCGGGAAGAACTGCTGGAAAGGGTGCAGGCATTTCACTTCAAGGGTGGTCAGGGCGCCAAAACAGGCACGGGCGGCCATCTGCCTGGTGCTAAAAACAGGGGGAAAATCTCCGAGGTAAGAGGCATTCCCGAGGGTCAACCGGCCGTATCTCCGCCAACTTTCAAAGACATGTCATCGGTAGCAGACTTCAAACGGTTTGCCGACCGGGTAAGGGAGATTACCGGCGGCATACCCATCGGTTTTAAATTGAGCGCCAATCACATTGAACGGGATATGCAGTTTGCACTGGAGGCCTCGGCAGACTACATCATCCTTGATGGCCGTGGCGGCGGCACCGGCGCGGCACCTGAAATGTTCCGTGATCATATCAGTGTGCCGACGATCCCGGCATTGGCCAGGGCGCGCCGGTTTCTTGATCAGCAGCATGCAAGCGGCCGTGTGACGCTTATTATTACCGGTGGGCTGCGAGTACCCATTGATTTTGTGAAAGCGCTGGCTTTGGGTGCTGACGGTGTTGCCCTTTCAAACAGCGCCATGCAAGCCATCGGCTGTGTCGCTGCCAGGATGTGCAATACGAATAACTGCCCAACAGGTATCGCCACTCAAAAATCAGAGTTGCGCAAGAGATTGGATATTGAAAAATCTTCAGTTCAGCTGGGTAACTTTTTCAGTGCCAGCATCGAATTAATGCAGGTAATGGCGCGTGCCTGTGGCCATGACCATTTAAACCAGTTTGTAAAAGATGACCTTGCAACCTGGCATCGCGAAATGGCGCTGCTTTCAGGGGTAAGATATTCGGGTTTTGTGGATCCGGAAGCGAAACAGACAGGATCTGGGTAAAGGGCTCCGACCCCTATTCAGACCCCTGTTGAGTCAAAGTTTCCGGGTCTCTGAAAAAACAAATATGTTGTCCTATACTTAATTTGAACACACTGGGGGAGTGCTCCAAGGCATTCATTGCACAAATGCTCTTTGGTGTGTGGTTTCTACTTGAAGAGGGATAAAAAAAATATCAAGTAATTGATAGCTGTTAAGTTGGCGATAAAAACACCCGAACCTTCCGTGGTTTGCCGCAAGAGCAAGCGCCTGATTATACAACCACCAGTGACTTGAGGGCCGCCTCGGTCCGTGTCTACGATCCCTTTTCAATCACATTGGGTAGGGAGAGAGTTATGCCTAGATTTTTCACTTTAGTTACTACAACGGTGCTATGTATGGCCATGTCCGTTTATGCACAGGACATGAGCCGGCAAAGCCTGTCTTTGAATCTCAATAAGGTCGATTACACATTTGATGTCGGGGTGCCGGACGGTTGGTCCGTGTCTCAAAAAGTGTCGAGAAATTCGCACACTTTGGTCAATGTAAGGGCCGGAGACACTAGTACACCGTCCGCATATGTTCAGATATTTGTACAGCCACGTCTGAATCACAGCGATGCGATGAATCAGCTTCAGGGGGTGGCTGCAAATATCAGGAAAGAAGAGAAGGAATTTATGCAGGTTGGCGGTTGGCCAGCAATGCAGGTTACACGTGTTATCTCACCACCTAAGCCTGATAACGCTCCGGTGCTTGAACATTCTGAATTGCTGAGAGTAACAACCTACATCGCGGCAGGGGGCACTCTATATACGGTATCAGGAAATGTTCCAACCAACGCAGCGCCCGATTTAATCCAGCAGCTTAAGGATGTTTCCAGCAGTCTCGATTTTGCAACTTCGGGTGCTCCCAAGGATGTTCAGAGCGAGCTCGATCAACTTCGGGCCGTTGAAAGTCCCAGTTCACTGCCGGTTTCGGACAAATCACCAACATCGGTCAGCCTGGAAACAACACCGGTAGATATCACCGCTGAAATGGGTGCAAATGACCGCATCAATACGAGCGGCAACGGTGAACTTGAAATTGCAACCTCACCCGATGGCCAAAATGTGGTCGTGGCACTGCAAAGCCGCAGGTGGGTTTCCTCAAACGACGGAGGCGCGACTTTCCCCAACAGCGGGCGGGTGGGTGCTGGTAATGGTGATCCTTCTATTGCCTGGGGTCAAAGTGGAAAATTCTACATGGCATGGATTGATACAACCGCTACCTGTAGCTCCGGTTACAGAGATCCGGTCGTTGTACCACCTACAGCAACGCTGGGTATAGATTGCACCGGTATGGCCCGTTCGGATGACAACGGTGTTACATTCCTTCCAAGCTTGGTTAATCCGGCCGTGGTATGCCCCACAAGGGCACCTGCGGGTCAACCGGATATACCAAACGAATGTTTTCCCGATCAGGAACATATCGCGGCCGACCGCTGGAATCCCGGTGATACGGCGAATGATGATCAGGTGTATTCCACCTGGCGTAATTTTGATCCGACCGATCAGAATGCAGCCCTTGTTTGCTCATCAGACAGTGGTGTTACATGGACTGCGCCATTTGATATTCAGAATAACGACGTTTTTCCGAGAATCACTGTAGGCTCTGATGGCTTTGTCTACGTGGCAACGATTAACACGGGTGATGGAAATTTCTATGTTCACAAATTCACCTCTTGTGTGAATGGTCTCACCGAAGTACCTGGTTGGCCACGTATTGTCACGGCATGGAATGGCTACCGTTGTCCGTTTGCGGGTCATGATCGTTGTGATCAGAATCCTACAAGTCAAACGGTGATTGTTGACGATACCGATCCAAATCACATTTACTTCGCAGTTGTCGTCAACACGGAAGCTGCCGCTACCGATACAGGCTTCTCAGACATCATCGTGTTTGACTCACTTGATGGTGGCTTCACCTGGAATGGTATTGGCCGTGTGGCAAGGGCAAATGAAAACGTTGACGCCCGGCGTGTCATGCCGTGGTTGTGTGCAACGGGTGGTGACGCCGTTGTCACCTGGTACGAACAACGCATGTCTGCCCCGACTGACACCACTGACTATTACGGTGCACGGCTCGGTCTTGATAGCGGCGGTGACCTGGTACCAATGGAGGAATTTGTACTCTCCGAGGTACCGGATAACTGGTGTGATATCGGTTGGCCGGGTCTTACCCGCTGGGGTAATACCGATACCCAGTATTCCAACGCTGCAGAAGCCTGCCCTAACCAGCCGCAGTTGGCTGGCCAGTGTGGAGATGGCGATAGTCCAAATGTAACGCCTGATTCTGGCATAAGGTGTGACTTCAGTGATGATGACGGTATTACGTTTACAAATTGTCTAAATCCAGGGCCTTCCGGCAACCCCGAACTTTGTCTGAGAGGCGGGGGTTCACCGAAATATGGCGATTACAACGGTAACGCCTGTGCCGGTGGAAAACTCTTCAGCGCCTGGGCTTCAGCCAATGCGCCTGACGGTTTGCCGCCACCGGATACAGCCAACAATCCCGGTGTTTTATTCGAGGTGATCAACCTCAGTGATTTAGGCGTTCCGGTTATTACGGTTCCCGGCAATGTTCATTTTGGTGATACCTGTACCGGTGATGGTCCGCTATACCAGGATCTGCAAGTATGCAATACCGGGAGCGCCGACCTGCAGGTTGACGTGATCACCTCCGACAATGCAGATTTTGCGGTTACCGTGCCTTCGTCCGGCTACCCGGTTACGATCAGCCCGGATTTCTGTTTCCCATTCGAGGTGGCCTATACACCCACGGGTGAGCCGAGTACGGCCATACTGACCATACCAAGTGATGATCCGGATCGCCCGACGATCGAGGTTACTGCAGATGCTTCGGTTGGCGAGGCCAACCTGGTTACCATAATGGATACTGACTATGGCGATATCTGTCTTGGTGATGTCAATACCCAGCAATTAACCATTCTTAATGACGGCGCGTGCGATTTGATAGTTAGCGATGCGGCTATCACTTCCGGTTCTTCTGAATTTGAATTTGCTACGGTCATCTCATTCCCATTCACGCTGCAAAACGGCGAATCGGTTTCGGCTGATATCGAATTCAGCCCCACTGGTGATGTCGGCGCGGCCGCAGGAGAGCTGACCATTGACTCGGATGATCCCGATACGCCATCCGAGGTGTTGGATCTCACGGGTAATTCACCGCAAGCTGTGATCAGCACGTTTATTGCTGACAGTGGTGCGTTTAGCAATGTCTGTGCGGACGATATCAAGGATATCAACCTTACAGTTGAAAACAACGGCGCATGTCCGCTGGAGCTCGACCTGGTGTCGATTGCGCTTGGTGCCAACGCCCAGCCGGGTGACTTTGTAATTCCGTCCGGCAACAACGATGGCACGGTTATCGCGCCCGCCAGTTCGCTGCAGATACCGGTGCGTTTCTCACCGACGGCCTTTGATAATGAACCGCCGCTGACACGCGACGCCACGGTCGATATCACCAGTCATACCTACCTCGCTTCCTCATCGTTGGCACCGGTATCTACACCGGTCAATGGTGTGGTTCCACCGCCGGATATCAACCTGGCGATAGCGAACGATGGTAATTTCGGCAATGTTTGTAAAAACGGTTTTGCAGATCTTGACCTTACCCTCTTCAACCAGGGTATGTGTGATCTGGAAATCTCCAATATCGAACTGGTTCCACCGGGTGGTTCCTTCATCCTTCCATCAGATATCGATTTACCATTGGTACTGAGCCCGGATGCCGACTTCAATTACCCGATCCGTTATGCACCAGTGGTGTGTAATGACGTACCCGAGGTAGCGCAGGTGAAAGTCACCAGTGATGATCCGGATGAGATGATGGAGTTTGTCGATATCAGCGGCACTTCACCTTGTCCGAACCTGGTGATCGATCCAACCGGTCTGACTGGTGACTTTGCCTTCCCGGCGACAGTCACGGATCTGGATGGAAGCCTGGGTTGTTATTCCGAAAGAACCACGGTTCTGAGAAATAGCGGTCTGTGCCCATTGACCATCGATTCGATCACCGCTTCATCTGTTGATGAATTCACAGTGCAGTCGCCCAGTGTGTTCCCGATCGTATTGCCGTCGGGTGAAGAGACACTGGATGTCACGGTGCGCTTCACGCCACAGAGCCTCGGCGATCCGCTGGCGCCAGATGAGTTTACTGGCTTGCTGACGGTTGTAAGTGATGATCCTGACGGTAATGGGCTGGCTGACTTGTGTGGTGAGGGAGTAGCGCAGAGTGGTATTCGCGTTCTTACCACCGACATCAGTTCAGGTTTGCCGCTGGTAGTGGACTCAGTGGATAACATCACGATCCGCAGCAAGGGCAAGAAGACGCCGAGCCCGATCAACCTGCAGTTCACTGATGTGGTGCCACAAAGTGCCAATATCTGTGGAAACACGGTGACATGGCACGTGGATCAGGAAACCCTGCCTGCAGTAGACACTACGGGTAGTAATCCGAAGTCGTCTTACCAGGCCTCTGCAAAAGAGGGTAGCTTGCAAGCTGCAGAAAGCTTCAGCCTGGGGCAATGTGAGTTCCGTGACTTCCAGTTGCAACTGCTGGATTCCGTTTCTGAAACATGCCTGTTACTGCAAAAAGGCGAGTCCTGCACCAGCGCTGGTCAGTGCTGTTCAGGTAAGTGTAAAGGACCTGCAGGTAACCAGACCTGTAAGTAGTTCTTAAGTAGCCACAACCAGAAAGCGGGGACATTTGTCCCCGCTTTTTGTTTATAAACCGAAATTAAGGGCTTTAACTCTTTTTCCGAATAATTGCTGGCTGCAAAGGTCAGGGTACTTACGAGGACTCGCATAACGGTTGCTTACTGGAGAGAGCGGATTGCCATTTGTCGTTTACAGGCGTTAAATCATGGTTTACCCACAGGCTTTTTAACTATGCCCTACGCTTTGCTTGCAGACTTGACATTGCTCTTGCATGCGACATTTATCCTGTTTGTCGTATTTGGTGGTTTACTCGTTTTCTGGCGGCATCTCCTTGCCTGGTTTCATATTCCATGTGCCCTGTGGGGTATGCTAATTGAATTTCAGGGCTGGATTTGCCCATTGACCTACCTGGAAAACGATCTTCGGACTGCAGCCGGCAGGAGCGGTTACGATAGTGGTTTTATTGATCACTACCTGGTGCCGTTGGTCTACCCATCTGGACTGACTCCTGAGTTGCAACTCCAACTCGGCTTGGCAGTTTTACTCATCAATGTCATTATCTACACCCTGGTCTGGCGGAGGATGCGGACTAAATCAAAACGCATCTCACACAGGGTCGGTTAGCTTTCGCTATATGAAAAACCACCGTAGCGGTGGTTTGGTTATATGGTGGAGGCGGCGGGAATCGAACCCGCGTCCGCAAGTGATTCGCTTTCGGCTCTACATGCTTATCCGTCCTATTAATTTAATTGAAGGCTACCCGGTCGGCAGGGAAAACCAGCAACGAGCCTGGATAAGTTTTAACGGATCCACACCAGGCGTGCTTCACCGCGGTCCTGTGTTGGGTGACTCCCGGGCTCCGACTCGCACAGGCACGCTTCGGGCGGAAGGCACTAAGGCAGGTTATTAAGCTGCTAGTGCGTAGTTGTCGTCATTGGCAACTAAAAGTTTGCAATCAGTTTTACGAGTTATCTGCAGCTCGGCATGCACCTAGAGTTTCACGACCCACGTCGAAGCCAGGTCGCCCCCGGTACTTTCTTGGAGCGCTATATTACTGTTTTGTTCAATGGATGTCTCTAAAAATGGGTCTTTAGTCCAATCATGACGCGAGCGCCGCTGCTGAAAAATTGGTGCATGAGCGTAGGAGCGATCGGCCTAGCCGGTCGCGATGCCCTTGGCATTTCACGCAGCTTCCGCAAATTTATTGATGCAAGGCTAAAAAATAAAAGCTAAAAGTCGGAGTTTGTTCTATGCTTAAAGACAGTTGCTCATGGGAAGGCGACTGTAATCAATTATCTTTTTGTCAGCAAGGGACAACTAAAATGAAAAATGTTATCAGAATATGTATTCTGCTCTTCGCCATGTGGCCCGCGTTTTTATTGGCCGAGCAATGCCTGGGCACCGCCAGCATCTCCGACCCCGAAAAATTCCAGTGGACCAATGAAGGAGACCACTTCAGCGGCACGATGGAGATCGCGGAGGCGGACCTGGTCATCGGTGGTGAAACCATTACCACGCGTGTTTACCGGCAGGAAGGTGGTTGTGATTCGATACCCGGGCCAACCATTCACATGACACCCGGTAATACCTACGTACTCAAATTCAGAAACAGGTTGCCTTATGAAGCCCCCGAGGCGGCACACAATGTTTTCAAAGACCCGAACGTCAGCAACCTCCATACCCACGGCTTACATATTTCCGGTGAAACCCCCGGGGATGATGTCACCCGCAGTTTTGAAGGCGGCGCTGGCGGGGATTTTGTTTATGAGATTCTGCCTGACCATATGGGCGGCACGTTCTGGTACCACGCCCATCACCACGGTTCGACATTCCTGCAGGTATCGGGTGGTGCGTTTGGTCTGATCATCATCGATGACAGCGCCGATGGAATACCGGCCAGCGTAGCATCCATGACCGAGAGGCCGCTCGTGATCGGTTATCTTGACCCCGATGCCGCCGGAACCGGAGGCGACACCTTGATCACCGGTACTTTGTCACCCACGTGGACCGTCAACGGACACGTAAACGGTGACTTGATCATGCCACCGAATACCTGGGAGCATTTTAGAATTCTGCTTGCAGATCGTGATGCAATCCCGGATACCGTAAGTATCGGCGCAAATTGTGAAGTTGCGTTGATGGCCCGGGATGGTGTTTGGCGCACGGAGGCACCACTGGTTTTGGCCGATAACTCAATCAAGATTACTGGTGCTTCCCGCGCTGATCTGGCCGTTCGTTGCAGCGGTGAATCAAGCATTTCTGTTGGTGGCACACAGGTTGCCAGGATAGTGGTAGATGGTACTGCCAACCCCACTCCGTCACCCTACGACACGAGCATTGGCGAAACGGCCACATGGTCTGTAGTGCGTCCTCATTATCTGCGTGACCTGAGGAACGAAACGGTGGGCAATACCGAATCCGTCAATATGGGAGCCAGGACTATCAATGGTTCCAAATATGACGGTGAAGTTCCAACCTTCAGGCTAAACGCCGATCAACAGACGGGCTTACAGCGTTGGCAGCTCAAAGGCGCGCGCAACCACCCGTTCCATCTGCATATCTACCACGTTCAGATTGACGGCTCTTGCGCAGACTATGAAGACGGCGAGTATTACGACGTTGTGGCCAATAATTGCGCGATTCGCTTCGATCTCGATTCAACACATCCGGATGCTACAGTTTACGAAGGGCGTACCATCATGCATTGCCATATCCTTGAGCATGAAGACCAGGGCGCCATGGGCTGGACGGATGTCGTGGGCGGCATGGGTCCGCCGACCTTCCCGGCTGGCCACGGGTACACTGATTATATCGATCCGGTTATTCCCGGCGGCAATCCGCCATCAGCGCCTGATAACTTAACGGCAATAGCAGCCTCGTCAAGCCAGATTGACCTGTCGTGGAACGATAATTCGAACGATGAAACGACCTTTGATATAGAGATTTCAGCCAATGGCACAGATTTCACATTCATTGACTTCGTATCAGCCGATACGACATCCTATTCCGATACTGGTTTAGCGGAAAGCTCGACCTGGTTCTACCGGGTTCAGGCCAGCAATACACACGGTTCATCGCCGTACTCCAACACGGCAAGCGCCACGACTCTGTCCGGTGGCTCGCCGACCAGCGTGCAGGTGGACACGGTCACAGTTTCCACCTCGGGAATCGGCGGCGGTCAGAAGATCGGCAGGGCCACGGTGGTGATCACAGACGATCTTGGTGGCTTGGTTGAAGGTGCAGATGTCCATGGTGAGTTCAGTGGAGATATCAGCAGCGTGACGCTCATCGGCACAACCGATGCTACTGGCAGCACGGTCATTGAGTCGACCGACAGCGCCAAGGGCAAGGTCAATTTGACATTCTGTGTGACCTCGGTCAGCAGCAATGACGCCGGCCTGGCAGATTACGCAGGAGCACCGGTCTGCGATTCATTGTAAATTTGTTTTTGTTTTACCTATAGTGAGTTATGAGGGATGGGGTAACCCATCCCTCTTTTATTTGGTCTTGGGCCGAATGCGAAAAGACTGTACGGAAATGCAGGTGCGATCAGCGCAGCTGGTCGCGATAGGTCGGGGTTTTGCATGGCTTGATCGCAACGTCAACGTCGCTACTGCACCGTTTCTTATTTTGTCAGGGCCATAAACAACTGCGGCAGTTTTTCCGGCAGGCTTTCAACCCTGTCAATCACGGTGTACTGGTTTCCAAATATATCCTGCACATATTCATCTGCATCCGGGTCAAGGTTGATGCAGTAGGTGTAGACGCCAGCCTGGTCGAGTTCCTTGACGGCCTGGGCCGTGTCCGCGATCAATGAAAACGCGTCATCGGCGTCAACATCTGATGGTTCTCCGTCGGTCAGGATTAACAGCAATTTCTTGTCGGTTTGCTGGTGGGAAAGATAATGGCCTGCGTGGCGTATGGCGGCACCCATGCGGGTCGAATAACCGGCTTCGATTGCCGCAAGCCTGGATTTTACCTCGTAATCCCATTTTTCATTAAAACCCTTGATGTGCTGGTAGCGGACCTGGTGACGGGTATTCGACGAGAACCCGGCAATGGCAAAGGGATCGCCCAACTCATCGATTGCCATGCTCAGCAGGGCCACGGCTTCCTGGCTCAGCTCAAGGATGCTTTGCTTGCAGCCTGCAGGTATATCATCCAGGGATGCTGAAAGATCCAGCAAAAGGGTCACAGCGATATTACGCCCGTCATGCCTGTGGCTCATATTGATGCGCGGGTCCGGGGTCACCCCGCTTTTAAAATCAATCAATGAACGAATGGCAATGTCAAGGTCAAGATCGGTGCCTTCCTCCTGGAACCGGACACGCACGGCATTTTGCGGTTTGAGTAAGTCCAGCAGTCGCTTAAGCTGTTTTGCCAGGGCAGCATGTTTCTTCAACAGGTCATCGATTTTCTGCGCTGCACCGGAAGGGTGCAGGTTCTCATAAAGGCTCACCCAGTCGGGGCGGTAATTTTTAGCCCGGTAGTCCCATTCAGGGTAATGCCGGGGCGGTAGGGTCTGGGTTTCTTCATCAACGGACTTCTCTCGCTCCCGGTTGAACATTTCCTCATCATCGCTTTCTTCGATGTAAATCCACAGGTGGCGATTGTCATCCCGGTAGCTGATATCGGTATCGGTAAAATGGATGTTCGGACTTTGATCGGCCTGCGTGCGGGTTCGGGCGATGAATGACACGGCCAGTGCGGCCATCTCCTTCAGGCTGGACTCGCCCTTTTGCATGATGGTGTGAAAACGTCTGGCGAATTCAATGATGTCCTTGTTCTCATATTGGTGGTGCGGGTTCATGCAGGCATAGGAAAGCATGGCCAGGCGATGGCGGATACAGGATTCGTTCTCCTCGCCGCAGGCACCCTCAAACGGTTGCGGGTGCAATGCCATGAACAGTTTGTACAGCCCGGGGAATTTTCTGCCGGCCAGTGTATCAACCCGGCAGTCTTCAAGGCATTCGATGCCGACACGTTGAAACGGACTGTAGTTGTCGACGATGATCTTGTCGCTCCAGCGCCGGTGGGCGGACATATGCGCCAGCGTCGCCCGGTACCGGTCCAGCCCGGACACACCCGCGTCGCTGTCATCCCAAACGTCCGGTATGCGCATGCCCGTCGAATCAAAATACGGCTGCGGTTTTAGCCGCTCGTCAAAGCCGGTGGAGTAGGGTACGAGTTGCTGCTTTTCATCCCACAGTGACTTCAGATACATATCGAGGCGGCGTTGGTTGTCGGCGAACAATGTGCCGTGTCGTTCGCGCTGTAAAATGGCCCTGGAATCGGCCGATTTTAGTGAAAAGTAGTCTTTTTGCCGTTCCGGGTGGCTTGAATAATAACGGATACCGTAATCAACCCAGTTTTTAAGTCCCTCGAGGGAAATCTGGCCGAGCAATATGGCCGTGTTATCGAGCAGGTCGGCGAGTGCAGGGCTTGGTATGGTCGTATGATGCCCGTGGATGGAGCCCGTGGTGCGTTCCATGAAATCGAAGACGATTTCAATAAAATGATCAAATGATCCTTTGCTTTGCAGGCGGCGGGCCGCAGAGGGCAGGGCCTGCAGGAATGAAAGGATCGATACGCCATTGGGTGTGCGGCTGATGTCCCAGACAGATTGCGCAATTTGCCCGGCTGCCTGCTCGCCGACCCGTTGGCAAATTTGTGGCACTTCTTCCAGATAAACCAGTACCGGCTCGAAGCCACGGCCGATCATGCTGACCAGCGAGGCGCCCTCCAGGTATGCCTGGATGCCGTCTCCGGAGAGGCTTTTGACAGCCTCGTCCATGCAGTCGTCAAAGACGTCTTCCAGTTGCGGAAAATTGCATTTGAGCGTGGCACGGTGTTCCGGGTAGCGGCATTGATCGATGGTTTCTCGGCTCATGGTTGTCGGCGAAGACTTCTATTCCATAAACACGGCATCGATCGCATGATCGAGCGTGCTGCGGATATCGGCGTCATCGGTGATCGGCCTGACCATGGCCAGGCGGCAGGCTTCGCGGGCGGACAGGCCACTGTCGATTAGGTTTGCCGCATAGACCATCAGGCGTGTCGAAATGCCCTCCGTCAGGCCGTGGCCTTTCAGGTTACGCGCCGCCTGTCCAACCGTGACCAGCTTCTTGGCGATCTCCTCGTTGATACCAGTCTCCGTGACCAGGATGGACGCTTCCAGATCAGGGCTTGCATAGTCAAAATCCATACCGACAAAACGTTGCTTGGTGGATTGCTTCAGATCTTTCATCAGGCTCTGGTAGCCGGGATTGTAGGAAATGACCAGTTGGAAGTCGGCATGGGCCTCTACCAATTCGCCTTTTTTGTCCAGCGGAAGCGCGCGCCGGTGATCGGTCAGGGGGTGAATGACAACGGTCGTATCCTGGCGGGCTTCGACGATTTCATCCAGGTAGCAGATTGCGCCCAGCCTGGCGGCGACGGTCAATGGTCCGTCAACCCAGCGGGTACCGTTGGCATCCAGCAGGTAACGGCCGGTCAGGTCTGATGCCGTCATGTCTTCATTGCAGGCAACGGTGATCAATGGTTTTTTGAGTTTCCATGCCATGTATTCGACAAAACGTGATTTGCCACAGCCTGTGGGGCCCTTGACCATCACCGGCAGCCGCTTTTCATAGGCGGCTTCATACCAGTCGACTTCATTGCCCTGTGGGGCGTAAAAGGGTTCAACAGCAATTTTATATTGTTCCACGTTGCTCATTTGAGTGTTCCTTGGTTATCTCCTGTTGTTACAAAAAAGCCCCTTTCAGTGGGGCTTCTTTGTGTAACGAGCCAGCCCGGATTACCTGTGTACGCCCAACTTCTCGCGCCAGCCCGGGTACAGCTGATCGGCATCACCCGGGAATGACTCGAATGCGCGTGCGAACTCCTTGTGTTCTTTAGCAAACTCGATGGGGTCGGCGCCTTCGAGGTAGCATTGATAGCTTTGCTTCAGTGAGATAGCACCTGCCGCCGGGCTGTCGATGTGGCCGTATGAGCCGCCGCCTGATGTATTGATGACATTGCCGTGGCCCAGGTTCTTGAAGAAGCCCGGCAGTCGCAAGGCGTTCATGCCACCGGAAATGATCGGCGTTGTCGGTTTCATGCCATACCACTCCTGGTGGAAGAATGGGCCGTCGGCGCTGTCGCGCTCAATCATGTAGGCGATGTTGCGGTCATCGCGGCCGCCTTCCATCTTGCCAAAGCCCATGGTGCCAACGTGAATACCGGAAGCACCCATCAGCCGGGAAAGTTTCGCCAGTACAAAAGCGGTGTAACCGCGCACGGAAGAGGGTGAGGTGACCGCACCATGACCGGCACGGTGATAGTGCAGGTACTGGTCCGGATAGTTTCTGCGAGCCGTGGTTACCATGCCCGGGCCGCCGACATAGCCGTCGACCAGCAAGGCCACTCGCGGAGAATCTTCACCAAAAGTTTCGAGCACGTAATCGGCCCTGGCGCACATTTCATGGTAGTCATCAGCAGTTATATTGGCCGAGAATAGTTTTGGCTCACCGGTCTCGTCCTGGGCGCGTTTCATGGCATCCGCAACCATTGGCAATACTGTCTTCATCGGGCAGAAAAGCTGGTTGCCCTGGGGTTCGTCGTTCTTTATGAAATCACCACCGAGCCAGAACTGGTAAGCGGCTTCGGCAAAGGGTTCGGGACGCAGACCCAGCTTGGGCTTGATTATGGTGCCGGCTATGTAACCGCCGTCGTTGTAGTCCCTGCCAAGCAGGGTCCACAGATCATTGATGGATTTTGAAGGGCCATCGTAAAGTTGCAGCAACTTGCGCGGTACCCAAAAATCCTGCATTTGCGCGCACTGTACATCACCCATACCCTGGTTGTTCCCGATCGCCAGCGTCAGGAATGAAACCACCATCGTGCGGCCATCAATGATATTGCGGTCAAACAACTCGATCGGGTAGGCAATTTTCATTATGCCGTTGGCCTCGTCGATCTCATAAACCATGGCGTCAACGCCCTTGGTAAAGTCATCGGTGGTGGAAACCTCGACGTTGGTGCCGGTGGATGACTCCGCTGCGAAGTGGGCTGCTGTTTCCAGGTAGCCGCCAAAGCCCGGCATTGGGGTCATGGTGTAGGCGACCAGCATGTGATTACCACCGGCGATCAGGTCTTCTTCTTTCAGACTTAAGTCTGCATAACGGCCGGATTGATCCATAGTTTTGTCCTCTCTTTCAATTAAAATCTCTTCAGGCGGTTTTTTTTAGCCGCCTACAAACTAGTGCGCAGTAGGTTTTAGTGTCTGCCCCGCGGCACGAATCATTCCGGCCAAACCGGCAAGTTCGTGTATTACAAAATCTGCACCCAACTCCTCCACCGGTGCTGACCTGTAGCCCCATGGGACCACGCCGATATAAACACCTGCTGCATGGGCTGCGTGTACGTCATGCACGGAATCACCAATCATCAGGCTCGCTGCAGGTTCCGTGAACAGGCCACGCAGACAGGCCAGCACGGGTTCCGGATCGGGTTTGCGTTCACTGGTGGAGTCACCACCAACCACGCTGCGGAAAAAGCCGGATAGACCGAGACCTTTAAGTATCTGCCTGGTAAAGGCCTCCGGTTTGTTGGTGCACACACCCATCGGTATGTTCATGCTGTTAAGTTCCTGCAGTGCCTCGACAACGCCCGGGTAGGGGCGCGTGTTGTCGGTTGCACAGGCCTTGTACTCACGCGCAAATATTTCAACCAAATCAGCAAGCTGTGCCGTATCAGGGCGTACCCCAACAGCATTGAAGCCCCTCTCGACCAGCTTTGGCACGCCATTACCGATCATCTTGCGGACCTCGCTGACGGGGAGGGTGAAAAAGCCGCGCATATCCAGCACGGTGTTCAGTGCCGAGGCCAGGTCCGGCGCCGAATCAACAAGGGTCCCATCGAGGTCCCAGACAATCGCCTTTGGTTGAAAGTCAAACATCGTTGCTCAACGCGCCCGCCGCCTGCGTTCCATCAGGCGCAATATCATCGGTGTCAGGATCAGCTGCATGGCGATGGCCAGCTTGCCGCCGGGAATGACAATGGTGTTGGCGCGTGACATGAAGCTGTCGTGGATCATTGATACCAGGTAGGGGAAATCGATTCCACGCGGGTTTTTAAAGCGGATAACGACCATGGATTCGTCCGCTGTCGGAATATACCTGGCGATGAAGGCATTCGAGGTATCCACTGTCGGGATACGCTGGAAATTGATATCCGTTTGGCTGAATTGCGGACAGATATAGTTAATGTAGTCCGGCATGCGGCGCAGAATGGTGTCGCGGATGGCTTCGGTCGAGTAACCGCGTTCACCCTTGTCACGCTGTATTTTCTGAATCCATTCAAGGTTGATTACCGGTGTGACACCGATTGTCAAGTCGCAATGCTGGGCCAGGTTGACCTCGCCGGTGACCACTGCACCGTGCAGACCTTCATAGAACAGTAATTCGGTGTCATCGGGGATTTCCCGCCATTCGGTAAATGTACCGGGTGGCGTTCCGTAGCATTCGGCTTCGATATCATCATGGACATAATTGCGGATACGGCCTGTGCCACTCTCACTGAATTGCCTGAATACACTTTCCAGGTCTTCCAACCGGTTACATTCCGGCCCGAAATGGCTAAAGTGATTGTTACCCTTTTCAGCTTCTTCCTGCATGACAATTTTCATGTCGGCACGGTCATAACGGTGAAAAGCATCACCTTCGATGGAAGTGGCCTTGATGCCCTCGCGTTCAAAAATGCGATCAAAAGTTTGTTTGACCGAAGTTGTTCCGGCTCCTGAAGATCCTGTGACAGAAATAATGGGATGTTTGACAGACATAGATTTCTCCTGGCTTCAGTGGCGCAACAAGGTGCGGTTCTTGAACAGTTGGGGGCGCTCGTGGGAAGGGTTCAGGCCGGCGTAGTATTTTTCGACCAGTTCCACTTCATGGATTGAACCGAAAATCATGGGTATGCGTTCATGTATCTGTTGCGGTTCAATATCCATTATCCGCTGGGTGCCGGTGGTGGCGGCACCACCGGCCTGTTCGATAAGGAATGCTATGGGGTTGCACTCGTACATTAGCCGCAACCGGCCGGTAGCATAGCCCTGGCGAATATCGCCGGGATAGAGAAAAATACCGCCGCGGGCGAGTATGCGATGGCATTCCGCCACCAGCGAAGCAATCCAGCGCATGTTGTAATTGGTGCCGTGCGGGCCGTCTTCACCCTCCAGGCAGTCATCCACATAGGCACGTATATGCCCATCCCACTGGCGGGCGTTTGAGCTGTTGATTGCAAATTCGGTAGTATCGGGTTTGATTGCTATAGCCGGTCTCGTCAATCGGAATTCACGGGTCCTCGGGTCCAGAGTAAATGCCATGGTGCCTTCGCCAAGGGTCATTACCAATGCCGTCCGGGGGCCGTAGATAACGTAGCCGGCGGCAAGTTGCTCTTTACCGGCCTGTAAAAGGCAGCAGGGGTCTTCACCATTCTGCCCGGTGGGTAATATTGAGAAAATCGTACCAACGGAAACATTGGTATCGATATTTGAGGAGCCATCGAGCGGGTCGGTGGTGACAAACAACGGGGCGCCTTTGTTGATCGTGCTTGGCTCCTCCAATTCCTCGGATACAAGGCAGGCCACGGGTGCGTTGTGCATGGCTTCGATGATCAGGTCGTTGGCAATCAGGTCGAGGGCTTTTTGGGTGTCGCCATCCACGTTGTCACCCTGTTCAGCGCCCAATTCGCCGGCCAGCGGTCCACGGGCCACCAGGGCCGAGATCTCAACGCAGGCTGCTGCAATTGCCTCGATTGTCTGGGAGACCGCTGCACGCGTTTCTGAATCCCCGGCCCAATCCGCCAGGTAATTTTTCAGGCTTGGGTATTCGCTCATGAACTTCTCCTTCAGATACCAGCGGTGGAGCGCCATTGGGTGCGCTGTTTCGATTGCTTGGCAGTATAGAAAGGACTTCACCTGCCCGTAACCTGCTTTGGGGGGGCTAAAATGAATTATATGGGTAGGAAAAAACCCACCCGTTTGGAATGGGCTTGATCCGACTGCGGCAATTAACTCTTCAGGTACAGGGCGATGGCCTGGCCCCTGTTGCTGACGCCCAGTTTTTCAAACAGGTTTTTGATGTGATATTTGACCGTGTTGGTCGAGACGCCTTTCTGGGCGGCAATTTCCTTGTTGGTGCGTCCGGCCGCGAGCGATGAAAGGATCTCCAGTTCGCGCTTGGTAAGCGTAGCCAGTGGGTTGGCATTGATCTGTTTGACATCCATGTAGGGGAATACCATCCGGCCTTTCGCCACCTGGGCAGTGGTATCGAGAAGATATGCGGGGTCTTCGTTTTTTGACACAAATGCTGCACCGCCGTGGGCCATCACCTGAAGCGGGACAGTGTCACTTTCGAATCCCGTGTAAACCACCACGCGCGGTGCATTCAGGCTCGGCTGCAACTGATCGAGTATGTAGCGTGCGTCACCCGGTGGTATCACCCAGCCAACGATGGCCACATCCATGGGTACTTTTTCAACCTGCTTCAAAAAGGTCTGGGAGTTCGCACTGGAACTGACAATCTCGAAACGGTCATCCCCTGAAAATAAATGCTTGAGCGCCACCCTCATCAGGGGGCTTTTGTCAGCAATTCCAATCAGGATTGCTGTCTGTCCGTAGCCCCTTTTGCCCTGTTGTCTGACCATGGTCGTATGTTACTCCAACCGTGCAAATCACAACAGAGCCTGCAAGCAGAGCGGTTAATGTTGCTTGCTGCTATTCCGAATTTTTGGGTTTGCCCGATTTTTAGCTAGTCCGACTTAATTTGATCCTGGATTCTGGAGGGTAACCATACCGTAATGGCAGTGATGATCATCACCACGGTGGCGACGATAATAATCAATTCATAATTGTCTTCGCCGAGCAGCACCGCAGTAACGGCCGGCCCGGAAGCCAGACCCATCTTGGAGGCAAAGCCTCCCATGGCGGCCATCTGGCCCGTGACATCGAACCGTGACGCCAGGCCCAGCAGGTAGGAAATCGTAAAGCCCCAGGTAATGCCGATCAGGCAGTTTGATGCAACCCATATCCATGGAACATTGGCGAATGACAAAGCCCAGATAGCCAGGGCAGTAAACGCAATACCCGAGAACAGTGTCTTCAGGTAACCAAACCTGCTGCCGATGATAATCACCAGGCCGGCGCCGGCAAGGCCCAGCCAGTTAGCGATGCCCAGCGTAGTGGATATGAAACCCATCTCGAGCTTGAAGTATTCGCCGAGCCCGATAATGAACGCAAACAAGCCCATGTTGGCTGCCTGGAACAGGAATATGGTAGCCAAAGTCAGGGCTGCCGGGAGTTTCTGGATGCCGTTGGCGGTGGCTTTCCTTTCTTTTTCCCCGGCGGTGTCTATTTCATAAGCCGGCAGGAAGGGCAGCATCAGGAATGTAGCGACATTAAAGGCTACCAGTGAGTAAAACAGGACCTGCGTTCCAAATTCCGGTACCAGTCCCGGGATCAGCATGATCCCCAGGCCCCCAAACCCGAACTGAACAAATAGCAGGACGCCGAAAGTGCGGTCAGGTTGATACGTGCGGGCAATCAGTGAAAAACCAGTGCCGACCAGCATGCCGCCAATAAACCCGTGGATAAACCTGACAATGATCAGGACAGTGGGGTCGGCGAGTTTCATTGACATCAGGTCAATCGCGATCAACCCGCTCAGAAACAGTGTCGCCGCCAGTTGCCAGTTCAGACGCTTGATAAAAAACACGATAAACAATGCACCCGCGGCTGCACCGTACATGTTGGCCGAGGCCACGTTTCCGGCCTGTTGGTTTGTGAAGCCCAGGGCATCGATCAGGCCGGAGACAATGGTGGGCATGATATTGACGTAAAAGAGCCCCGCTGATGTCAGGAATGCAAGGAAGATTCTTGCTATCATGCTGTTTGGAGATACTTTCGGGAAGTTATTGAACATATTAGTGATTCTTTTTTTAAATGATGACGTTTATTGTTCCCGGTTCCCGGTGGATTCCATAGGTAGCTGGCCGGAAACCAGCTTTCCACCTAAAAACGTGAGTAAGACCTGGGTTTCAG
>CALBDB010000162.1 GCA_937927755.1 uncultured Lysobacterales bacterium | reverse complement strand
CTCCACCATTGCTTAGTGAATATGACACTCCCTAGTTTGCTAAGACGTCATTGGATTTTGGCGGCGGTGAGTATCACCGCCGCCATTCTTTTGCTGGATGCACTCTGGATTCCGGTAAAAGCGGAAGTCGCCCAGCACCTGCTTGAACGATCATGGTTGCGCACCCTGGCGGGTGAGCCTGATGCAAAGCCGTGGCCGTGGGCAGACACGCGTGCGGTGGCGATACTCGAGGTACCCCGCCTGGGATTGAAGGAGATCGTGCTGGAAGGCAGTTCGGGCCGCAATCTTGCGTTCGGACCCACGCTGGTCAATTCAGGCAGACTGGACAGAACAGCTGATCGTATTCTCAGCGGCCACCGGGATACGCATTTCCGGTTTCTGCAGGAATTACAAACCGGTGACCTGCTGCGCTTGCGCACGGCAAATGAAACCCGCGACTACCGCGTCAACTGGCTCGAAGCCGTGGACAGCCGCGTGCAACACCTGGTCATAGATGACAGCGTCGAGCGCCTTACCCTGTTGACCTGTTACCCCTTCGACGCACCTACAGCCGGCGGCCCGCTGCGATGGGTAGTGACCGCAGTCCCGGACCAGATGTGATTTCCAGCATCTCTGCCGCCCCAAACACCGGGTGTGCCCCTGGCATCGCCTAAGCAATCAATCCCAACCCATGCAAACGACGGTTTGGGGTATCTCAACTAATCGCCAATATTCCGCCGCATGTCAGCAATCGTGGCCGCATAATCCTCCGTGCCAAAAATGGCCGAGCCGGATACAAAGGTATCCACACCGGCATCGGCTAAGCTGCCAATATTATCAACCGTGACGCCACCGTCAATTTCCAGCCGGATATCGCGGCCTGTGGCATCGATCATGGCCCTGACGCGGCTGACTTTTTCCATCAAGTACGGGATAAACTTCTGGCCGCCAAAGCCGGGGTTGACCGACATCAGCAAAACCATGTCGAGCTTTTCGAGCGACCATTCGAGGACATTCAGCGGCGTGGTCGGGTTCAGCACCAGCCCAGCCTCGCAGCCATTCTCCTCGATCAGGGCAATGCTGCGGTCCACGTGAATGCTGGCTTCGGGATGGAAGGTGATCATGCTGGCGCCGGCCTTTGCGAATTCCACGATGATGTCATCGACTGGCTGCACCATCAGGTGAACATCGATGGGTGCAATGATCCCGTATTCGCGCAAGGCTTTGCAGACCATCGGGCCGATAGTCAGGTTGGGTACAAAGTGGTTATCCATGACATCGAAATGAACCCAGTCTGCACCGGCGTCCAGCACCGCCTGGGTATCCTCACCCAGCCGGGCGAAATCTGCCGAAAGAATGGAAGGTGAAATGACGCTGCTCTGTTTCATACATATCTCCCTCACCTACTTAATTCCCCTCGACGTCTTTATTTTGTCATAAGCGGCGTTGATTTCCCGCACTCTTTTTTTAGACATCTCCATCATTTCGTCAGGCAGTCCCTGTGAAACCAGTTTGTCCGGGTGATACTGGGATATCAGTTTGCGATAGGCTTTCTTGATTTCCTGCGCGCTGGCATCGGCCTTCAGGCCCAGGGTCGCGTAGGATTGTTGCAGCGACTGGCCCTGGTTGGGCACCCGCTGACGATTGCCGTGTGCATATCCCCCGCCGGCCTGGCGGGCGCGTAACATGGCGGAAAAAACATTGGCGGGAATATGCAGCGCCGCGCAGGAACGCATCAGGATATCGTTTTCCGCCGCTGTGAGCGCGCCATCGGCCAAGGCTGCTTCGAGCAGCAACTCGACAAACATGATGCGCAGTTCGTGCCGCAGCATCGAATGCCGGGCGAATTCGCGCAAGGTGATTTCAAGGTTAAAATCACGTTCCTTGCCCTGCTGAAAAAAACGAATGGCGCGTTGCCGCTCTTCTTCGGTTAGCTGCAAACGCCGCATCAGTTCTTCAGCGGCTGCGATTTCCGCTTTTGTGACCCGCCCGTCCGCCTTGTTGATATGACCCAGGGTGGAAAACATCGCACCGAAGAACGCGTCGCGGGTGCGGCTGGCGCCACCGAGCCCCGCCAGAAACCGGTCAACCCAGTGGCCAATAAAAACACCGAGTATCAAACCCACCATACCACCACGCATCAGGCCTATGATGCCGCCAATCAGCTTCCCCCACCAATGGGTGGGTAACTTGAATCCAGTTCTATTCATCCAGTGAGTTGTAAACCCTATGAAGTAAGATCAGCAAGTATATAATTGCCACTCAACCCGTCACAGTATAAAAGGAAAAAAGGTGAGCACTACCTCCATGCCCTATTCCACCGATATGCTCGACATGCTGCCGTTGATTCACCAGGGCAAGGTGCGCGACAGTTTCGCTCTCGATGAAGACTACATGATGATCGTGGCCTCGGACCGCCTGTCGGCATTCGACGTGGTCCTGCCCAATCCGGTGCCCGGCAAGGGCGCCTTGTTAACGCAGATTTCAAATTTCTGGTTTGAGCAGACGGAGCACATCATCGAAAACCACCTGACCGGCATACCCATAAGTGACGTAATTGCCGACCCAGGCCTGGTCGAGTTACTCGAACAGCGTGCCGTGATCGTGCGCCGGCTTGAGCCGATTCCCGTTGAGGCCATCGTGCGCGGCTACCTGATCGGTTCCGGCTGGACCGACTACCAGGAAACGGGCGCGGTATGCGGCATCCCCTTGCCGGAAGGTCTGCGCCAGGCTGACACACTGCCGGAAGTGATATTCACACCTTCGACCAAGGCGCTGGCCGGCAACCATGATATCAATGTTGATTTTGATGTTGTTGCCAGGGCAGTTGGGCAAGAACTCGCGAACCAGATCAGAGATGTGAGTGTCAGGATTTACGAATTTGCCGCGCGTCACGCGCTGGAGCGCGGCATTATCATCGCCGATACAAAGTTTGAGTTCGGGCTCGACAAGGAAGGCAGCCTGGTGCTGATGGACGAGATCCTGACACCGGATTCGTCACGATTCTGGCCGGCGGATAGCTGGCAACCGGGCACCAGCCCGCCCAGTTATGACAAGCAGTTTGTGCGTGATTATCTTGAGACCCTGGACTGGAACAAGCAGGCTCCGGGCCCGTTGTTGCCTGCCGACATTATCGAAGCGACGGTAAATAAGTACGCGGAAGCCTGCAAGATACTGACCGGGCAGGTACCGGCTTGAAACCGGAATGACGGTGCGGTTTGGTGCAGCCTTCAGTCTTCCAGCGTCTCTTCGTACGCCTCTGCGTCCTTCAGACCATCCAGTTCCTCGGAATCAATGAGTTCGATTTCAAACAACCAGCCATCGTTGTATGGGTCGGCATTGATGATTGCCGGGTCTGCGTCGAGGTCTTCGTTGACCGCGATGATCCGGCCCGATACAGGGGTAAATATATCCGACGCGGCTTTAACAGACTCAACAACCGCAACAGGATCGCCCTGGCTGATCTCATCGCCAACGGCCGGTAATTCTACAAACACCAGGTCTCCCAGTGCTTCCTGGGCGTGGTCGGTAATACCGATCAGCGCATTGCCGTCTTCGTCGGCATTAACCCACTCGTGGGATTCCGTGTATTTCAGATGAGTTGGTATGTTGCTCATGGTTCCATGCCCCTCAGCACTGGTCTATAAAAGAATTCTAGCTGTTAAATGATACCCTCGCAAACCGTTCCGTTACGTGCAAACGGTGGCCGTACGATGCTGCAATTCAGCAGCTTGCCGCGAATGTCCACCTGGCAGGTCTGCGTCGCGTCTTTTGGCACGCGGGCAAAGGCGATGGCCTTTTGCAGGGTAGGAGAAAAACTGCCACTGGTTGTCACGCCCTCCCCGGCCCCGGTCACGACCCTTTGACCCGGCCTCAACACGCCGCGGTCCTGTAAAACCAGACCGACCAGTTTCTGTTCCACGCCGCGTTCCTTTTGCTTCAGCAGCGCGTCTTTACCAACAAATGCGCGCTCATCATTCAGCACCACTGTCCAGCCGAGACCCGACTCGAGCGGTGTCACGCTTTCATCCATATCCTGCCCGTACAGGTTCATACCCGCCTCGAGACGCAGCGTGTCACGCGCACCAAGGCCGCAGGGCATGACACCGGCAGCGAGCAATTGATCCCAAAGCCGGGTTGCGGCTCCGGCGGATAATGAGATTTCGAATCCATCTTCACCAGTATAACCGGTGCGGGCTATGAACAAATCCCCAAACTGACCTGCGCCGAAGGGTTTGATCCCAGCTGCGAGTTCTGCATCACTTTCCGGTAACAATGACAGCACGGTCTGACGAGCCTCGGGCCCCTGCACCGCGATCATGGCTAGTTCGGGGCGTTCGTTGACCTTTACATCAAACGCCCGTGCCTGGGAGTTGATCCACGCCATGTCCTTATCGTGCGTGGCCGCATTTACAACCACCCGGAAAAAGGTCTCATCGAGAAAATAAGTGATCAGGTCATCGATAACGCCGCCCTCTTCATTCAGCATACAACTGTAAAAAGCACGCCCCGGTGTTTTCAGCTTGGCCACATCGTTGGCGAGCAGGTAGCTCAGAAAAATTCGTGCCTGTGCGCCGTTGATATCAACCACCGTCATGTGCGAGACATCGAACATTCCAGCGCCTTTACGCACCTTGTTGTGTTCCTCGATTTGTGAACCGTAATTGATCGGCATCTCCCAGCCGCCAAAATCAACCATGCGGGCGCCAGCAGCCACGTGGGCACTGTACAAGGGGGTATGTTGGGACATAGAGGGCCTCCTGGATAAGATGCCCAATATAGTGGACGACGGAAAAAATGCAATGCCAATCGGCACGGCCAGTGAATAGAAATCACCGCAGCCCTTGTAAATCATGGGAAGGTGGCGATGTGATTCGCTCACCCCTCTCGCCGTGATATATTGATCGCCCCACGGCAAAATGAATCGGTGACTGGATATGGGCAACCGGCTATCAAAAATATACACGCGCACGGGCGACAAAGGCACTACCGGGCTGGGTGACGGCTCCCGTGTCGACAAGGACGACCTGCGGGTGGAAACATTTGGCACTGTAGATGAACTGAACAGCGTGGTCGGACTGGTATTGGCCAGCGAGATGGATGGCTCTATACGTGAATGCCTGACACGAACGCAACACGAACTATTCGACCTGGGTGGGGAGTTATGCATGCCGGGGTACACGCTGGTCCCTGAAATTTGCGTAGACCAACTGGAAACCGACCTCGATCATTTCAACAAAGACCTGCCTCCATTGAAGGACTTCATCCTGCCCGGTGGTTCAGAGTCCGCCGCCCGCTGTCACTTTGCCCGAACCGTATGCCGGCGTGCTGAACGCCTGATGGTCTCACTTGGAAAAGTTGAGGACATCAACAAGGTCAGCCTGCGTTACCTGAACCGGCTATCGGATTTGCTGTTTGTTATCGCCCGGGTGCTGTCAAGATCCAACGGCGGTGAAGAGGTGCTATGGGTGCACGGAGACAAACGCGGGAAAGAAGAATAGGACTATTCCGGTCAAAGTTGTTCAAGGATTAATAAATCCGTACGGACATTAATGTTTATTTAGTGAGGAAGTAAAATGGAATATGCGACATTGATCGTCTTGCTCGCGCTGCTGCAATACACCTGGTTTACCATGCGGGCCGGCAGCGGTCGCGTGAAATACAATATTGAAGCCCCTGCATGTTCGGGGAATGAAGCCTGGGAAAGGCTGTTCAGGGTTCAGCAGAACACCCTTGAGCAGCTAATTGTATTTATTCCGGCTTGTTATGCCTTCGCCTGGTTCCTGAGCCCACTGTGGTCTTTGATCCTGGGCGCTGTTTTTATCTTCGGACGATTTCTTTATTCAGCCGAATACATCAAGGAACCAAAAACCCGTCTGCTTGGCATGTTACTCACTTTTTTGCCGAATGCTGCGCTGATCGTGGGGGCCATGTTTGGGTTGATAAAAGAGATGATTTGAAGCTCAGGTCGGAGTAGGCCCGGGGAGGGGTGCATTCTTCTGAGACTCGCTGCCAGTACGTCCATAAAGGCTCTTAGCCAACATCCCTGCTGGCTAAGGTCTCATAAGAAGGCACCCCTCCCCGGGCTGAAGACCGTGGTGCTTAAGCTACTTCCAATGCTTCTAATGCTGGTACGTAGTCGTAACCAAGATCACGTGCCACATCCTCGTACGTCACCATTCCGCGATGTACATTCAAGCCTTCAAGCAGGTGCGGGTTATCCAGCATTGCCTGCTTGGCGCCCTTGTCGGCCAATGCCAGCGTAAATGGCAGCGTGGCATTGTTCAGCGCAAAGGTTGATGTGCGTGGAACCGCGCCGGGCATATTAGCAACGCAGTAGTGCACCACGCCGTCGACGACATAGGTGGGATCCTGGTGGGTAGTGGCTTTTGAGGTTTCAAAACAACCGCCCTGATCAATGGCTACGTCTACCAGTACAGCACCGTCACGCATGCTGGAAAGATTCTCACGGGTGACCAGTTTGGGCGCCGCCGCGCCCGGTATCAATACACCACCGATAACCAGGTCGGCATCCATTATGTGGCGTTCAATGGAATCTGTATTTGAATAGACAGTCTGCACACGGCTGTCGAAAATGGCATCAATTTGTTTTAGGACATCCAGATCACGATCCAGGATAATGACGTTTGCACCCATACCAACTGCCATTTGGGCTGCATTGAAGCCAACGACACCGCCACCAATGATTACCACCTTTGCAGGCTCAACACCTGGAACACCACCCATCAAAATACCGGAACCGCCATGAGCCTTTTCCATGCACCATGCGCCAGCCTGGATAGACAAGCGCCCAGCAACCTCGGACATCGGAGCCAGCAGGGGCAGGCTTCCATTGTCAGCCGTGACTGTTTCATAAGCGATGCAGGTAGCGCCACTTTTGACCAGGTCTTCTGTCTGGGGAGCATCAGGAGCCAGGTGCAGATACGTAAATAACAGGTGGTCCTGCCTTAGCATGGCGCGTTCTGCCGCCTGCGGCTCCTTTACCTTTACGATCATCTCGGCCGTATCAAAAACGCTCGTGGCATCGGCCAGTATCTGTGCGCCTGCCGCCACATAGTCGTCATCCGACATGCCAATTCCGATACCGGCATTGGTTTCAACAAATACTTCGTGACCGCGGCTGGTTAACTCGCGAACTGATGCGGGTACAAGGCCAACGCGGAATTCATTGTTTTTAATTTCCTTAGGTACACCTACTCTCATGACACCACCTATTAAAGTATGCTAAACAACTATTCTATCGATAATAAAACAGTTTTATTCTCTGTTGATAAACCCTCAGCAGTAATTTACTCTGCTATTTCTAATTTTTAGAGATATAAACAATGTCAGAGAAACAAAAAAATCTCAAAGCGCTGGATCGTACCGACCGTCGGATACTCGAATGTCTGCAGGCCAACGGGCGAATTTCTAACGTGCAGCTTGCACGCAAAGTAAACCTGACACCCACGCCGTGTATCGAACGCGTCAAGCGCCTGGAGAGACAGGGTTATATCCGTGGCTACACCGCCATTCTGAACCCTGACCTGGTCGATGCGAGCCTGTTGGTATTTGTTGAAATTGATCTGTCGCATACATCACCCGATGCATTTAAACGATTCAGTGAAGAGGCCAGGCGCTTGCCTGAAATCATGGATTGTCACCTGGTCTCAGGAAATTTCGACTACCTGATCAAGGCGCGGGTAAAGGACATGAAGGCTTACCGGAAGCTGCTGGGGGAGAAAATACTCTCGCTTCCTTTTGTTAACGGCTCCCGCAGTTACGTGGTCATGGAAGAGGTCAAGGAAACATCCACCCTGCCGTTGTTTTAGAATCCCCGTATGAGCACGATCATCATCAAGCATGGCGACAGTTTGCGCCACGACCCCGGCCCAAAGCACGCTGAATCCCCGCAGCGGATCAAGGCTGTCATGGCCGGGCTGCAAGGTCTGAAAAATCTGCAAATCCTGCCCGCCCCCCTGGCCAGCATCGAGCAGATCACCCGCGTGCACCCGGCGGAGTTCTGGTCCGGGCTGCAGGCACATGAACCGTCCACGGGACGTGTCGCACTCGATGCGGACACTTTCATGAACAACGGTTCGGTCAGTGCCACGCTACGCGGCAGCGGCGCCCTGTGTTTCGCCATAGATCAAATCCTGAGTGAGCAGGCCCTCAGGGCATTTTGTGTTGTCAGGCCGCCTGGCCACCACAGCGAAGCGCAGCAGGCAATGGGCTTCTGCCTGCTGAACCACGTGGCGATCGGCGCCATGCACGCACTTCAGGACAGCACCATCAAGCGTGTCGCGATCATTGATTTTGATGTGCACCACGGCAATGGAACGCAGGCCGTATTTGAACAGAACCCCGACGTGATGTTTGTCTCCAGCCACCAGCAACCGCTGTATCCCGGCACCGGAAATATTGATGAAGTCGGGTGCGGGAATATCCTGAACATGCCGCTGGAGCCAGGTGACGGCAGCACGGCTTTCAGGAAGGCCTGGAGCACGCTGGGCCTGCCTGCCATACATGCGTTTGCTCCTGACCTAATCCTGATTTCAGCCGGCTTTGACGCGCACTTCAAAGACCCGTTGGCGCAACTGGAAGTTCAGGATGTTGACTACCGCTGGATTACCGATGAGATATGTGACCTGGCGACAGACAACTGCCATGGTCGTGTCGCGTCCATACTCGAAGGCGGTTACAACATGGAAGCGCTGGCCAGCGCCAGCCGTTCACATGTACAGGGGCTTGCCTGCTGATTTAAGCGGGCTAGAATAGTAGAATTGTTACAAGCACCAAGACGCGGGTGTAGTTCAATGGTAGAACTTCAGCTTCCCAAGCTGACTACGTGGGTTCGATTCCCATCACCCGCTCCATTTAAATTCAGTATGTTATAAAGTTTCTAAGCAATTGGCCCATTTGAATGGTCCACTCATGGACCAATATCTTTACTGATTAATATCGACCCCGCTAAATACGACCCTTCTGACCAGTCCTAAATATTGCCTTTTAGGTGTTTTTCTCGCTCCAGGTGACGAGCAACACGATGGGCAATGGTGTGCACCAGTTGGGTGGCGAAGGGCAGCAAGCGGCCATTAACGGAAATAAAACAGCCGGTGTATTTAGTGCCCGCAAAGGACCTGTACCTTGTAGGCAATGTCTTTGATGTCGGGTCCTTCTGCGTCAATTAGTTGCTGCTTGGCCGCCATGCATTCGCTTGCGTCCTGGCTACTCTTAGCCTGCCTGATCGGGTCGTCGAGGTTGGTGCGGTATTGCTCGTCACAGATGGCGGGTGAGACCGGGCGCAGGTTGGTCTTATCGTGCGTCTGCTCGATGGCAACGCAGTCCCCGATTCGGAGGTTGTCCTGCTCACTGACTAGTTTCAATTGGTGATCGGGGCCAGTTTTCACGTAGTACGCAAATGCCTTCTGATGACGTGTAGTCATGTGGCCGATGAGCGCGCCCAGGGCAGCGCCTGCCAGTGCTCCCTGGACGGTGTCGTGTCCGTGGTGATGACCAGCTGCGGCACCGATCAGCCCTCCGTAGGTCGCACCCTTTGCTGCAGCACTTTTTAACTCAACCAGTTCTATGTCCATAACGCGGCCGTGTGAGATATTGATGGCCTGGCCACGAGCGTCGCGGCTGTAACGGTCCTGTGCAGCAAGAGATGGGATAACGATAAATGAAACGACAATAGCTATGAGTTGCGATTTGCTGAGCATGGTAGATCTCCTTGACAGCGAATTAGACGACCCTGAACGGACTGATTACTTAATATTGAGCAATCTGCAAGAGGTTTCCAACAAACCCGTGAAGTATTTTCCTGTTATCAATGCTCATTGCAATCTGCGAGCGGCTGGAGAAGCTCCACAAAGGCAAAAGGTCTGTTCGGACACACCGAGTTTCTTGACCGCTGTGCGGCGTCAGCCAACGTGACACCAAATGGGTACATTTTGAATTAGTTTGTGCTTTGGTAATGCCTGCACCAGCACTGAGCAGGATTGCTGCGGCCGATGTGATTAGTAATAAGGGGATATTAGAACTCAATCCGGAACTCCTTTTAAAAAAGGCTGATTAAGTATCCAATGCTAATTGAACATTTCATGAAAAGCGACAATGGGTCACAATGTAGTACTGTAGATATGTCCCTTTGGGCCGCCTATCGACCGAATGTGCTGTTTCTGGTGGTTGTTGATGGATTGCAAACCAAGCCGATATACAAGAGGAGTCAAAATGACAGCAACAACTGTTCTGCGTTCCGAACACGACCATATTCTTGCCATGATTGCCTGCCTGACTTCAGCCTGTAAGGTTGCCGAAAAAGTTGACGGGTTCGACGCTGAGACCTTCCGTGCCGGTTTGGACTTTATCCGGAATTATGCCGATGCCTGGCACCACGCAAAGGAGGAGGATCTCCTTTTTCCGGCCTTGGAAGCTGCCGGCATGCCACGTCAAGGAGGCCCGATTGCCGTGATGTTGAGCGAGCATGAACTGGGTCGCACCTATGTGGGACAAATTGCCAAAAACCTTGAGGCAGCGACCAATGGCGACAAATCGGCACTCCAGATAGTGTTGAGGTTCACACTAGCTTATGCAGATCTTTTGACCCAGCACATCCAAAAGGAAAACAACATCCTTTTCAATATGGCAGACCAGATCCTTTCACCGGAAGAGCAGGCACGCCTGCAAAAGGAATACAAAACCGTAGTTCCAACCAACGCGAATGCGAAGCCTGTTGAGTATTACGAGGGGATTGTTGCTGAGTTATGCGAACGTTGGAGCGTCAATTTTTAGGATGCTGCCAAGGTGGGAGCTAGCTTTCCAGCGCCTGTTCTTTTTAAGAAAGGCCATCCGTTGAGTTAGTTTTCAATTGCATTTGTCCATCTTCATGCTTCGGGTTCAAACCAGAAAGTCAGAAGAAAGTCAGGACACCCATCACTGTTAGCGTTTAGGGGCGTGGGTATCCCGGCTTTTTAATGTCCTCACTTCTGATCAGGTTGATCAGACGGCTTTCGTGCCCTGAAAAGAAACTTGTCGGTACGCAGGTAAACAGACTTGTCATAAACCATCTTCAGGTGATCGTCATCAGGATTGGCAAACAGGTCCGATTCCGCCTCAATCACGAATCCTGCTTGCTGGATTAGCCCACGGGCGATGTGGGGTTCGATACGGTGTAATGCCGCATTGTCGCCACGCTCATCTCCTACATGATCCATCACGCCAAGCACACCACCCGGTTTCAGCGCCCTAAAAATGCTTCTAAGAAAAGCCAACGCCTGTTCATCACCATCGCGGTAGTGAAAATCGTGGATCATGTTACCCAGAAAAGCCAGGTTTACTTCGCCTTCCAGTCCAAGGTCGTCGTACTCGGTCACGTGCAGGACCACGTTAGCCAGGCGATCATTCTCAAGACGCTCCCGGATGGTGCTCTCATAGTAGCCATCAGCGTAACGTTCCAAAACCTCTGACGTATTCTGGCAGTACACTTTGCCTTCGGGGCCAACAGCAGCAGCCAGCATTTCCGTGGTATATCCGGCATACGCAGCGACATCAAGCACGGTCATACCCTCCTCAAGACCCAGGAACTGAAATGTCGCGAAGGGTTTACGATGTTCGTCACGTCGCAAATCCCACTGATGTCGGTCCGGTGCCGCCATCTGTGTTTGAATCCTTGTTTCCATGGCAGACCGGGTATCCGCCCAGGTGGGATTGGTGCAAGCATACAAAAGGAAAAGCAGTATTGTGATGTTCTTCATAGCGTTGTGTTTTTTACAAAGACCAAGGGGATCATAGCCAGCGGAATAAGCCGTCGGAAAGTGCCGTAAGTCGTGGTGGAAACAGGGGACAGTTTAAACCGTGGAAATTAAGTAAACTGTCCCTGGCAACACGAAAGTTAGACTGGTGTAGTGGAATGTATGTCGTCAAAGGATTCCGGACTTCAAGGAATCACATTTAAGAGAGACTTTCAGCTCATCAAGTTCATGTTCATGCAGCCTTCTGCTTGTAGTATAGCCGACGTCGCTCAACCAGCGTTCTTTGCTTGATTCGTCTAC
>CALBDB010000161.1 GCA_937927755.1 uncultured Lysobacterales bacterium | reverse complement strand
AGCGCCAACATCACGGTTGCAGTCAGTTTTGATGCCAGGGGTCTTTTCTCACACATTGCGCTGCGCCTACTTGATCATCAACACGCGCAACAACAGCGGCACCAGCACCATGGCGGCGACCAATTGTTCCCGCAGTGACCGCTCGCGGTACAGGCTGCGCAACACCAGTACGATCATGAAAACGGTAATCGCCCAGTATATCCACGTCAGGTACATGGCTTTCTCCTCCTCATAGCCAGTTGGCCCCGAGTATGATCGCGACCCCCCAGATCGCCGTCACCACAGCGGGTAACAGGCAAACCTTCAGGACCGAGAAGTAATTTTTAACGCCTACAACCTGGGCAGCGAACAGGCCGGCCAGCGCCGTGGGCGGCATCAGGTCACCCAGGCCGGCGATCAGGCTGAGCGCCGAACCGACCACGATTTCGTCTCGCCCGAGCAGCGCCAGTAAAAACGGCACGCCCAGCACGGTGGCCGAACCGTAGGCCGAAACCGCGCCGAATATCGGCAGCGAAGTCGCAATGCCCACGTACAGCAACCAGGCCGGCAGCGCCAGTGCGGAGACCACGAAAAAGCCGCGTACACCGGTCAGCGTCATGATCTGGATAAACATGCCGACGCCGACGAGGATACCGGCAACCGGCAGGGCTGCCTGGATCGCCTCGGTAGCCGCCTCCAGCGGGTTCCATTGACGCCCCACCAGCAAGCCACTCGCCGCAGCCAGCAAAAAGGCCAGCGGCATGCCCAGCGAAGGTGCGTACTGCGGGAACACCCGTTCACCGCCAAGCAGCAATACCAGGACAAGGAACGGCAGCATCAAGCGCGGTGTCAATTGCACGCGCGACATCCGGGTCAGTTCCTCTTCCAGTTCGGTATCATCCTTGTCCGGGCCAATTTCCACTGCATGCTGCTTCAGCGATGGAAAGATCAGCAACATACCGGTAAAAATTGCCAGTGGTACAGTGCAGATCAGCAGCGGGATGCCAAAACCCACGTAGGGCATATCGATACCACCACCGATGATCATGGCCGGTATATTGATCGGCGGTGCAATCATGCCGTAAATCGCGGCCAGCGCGATGGCGGCAGCGGCCTTCACCGGCGGCACACCCAGTTTCAGCAAGGTTGGCGTGACAATGGCGCCGGCAGTAAGCACCGCCGCCGATGAAGAACCCGTGATCATGCCCGGCAGCATCAGCAGCCCCGTGATACCCATGGTCAGCCGAAACGGCAGCACGCGGAACCTGCGGATCATCCAGGCGGCTACCGACTCCATCAGGCCGATGTGCTGCACGGTTTTCATGAAGATCATCGCGCAGAAAATAATCAGTATCGTATCCAGGTAACCGAACGAACCCTCGATCAGGTGATCAATGGGTACGCCATTACCTGAAACCAGAGCCCCGACGATTGCAGCGATCGCCAGCGCCACAGCGATAGGCTGCTTGAACGCAAACGATGCAACGGCAAAAACGCCGACCATGGCGATCGTGTAAAAACCTTCGGGCCAAAACCATTCCATCGCTATCGCCGACTCCGCCTAATTTAAAAATTGTCCGATATCAGCGGCCATCAATTCGCTGTATTCCGGCAGCTTTTCGATCTTTAGCACCTTGCCATGGTAAACGACAAAAGCTTCGGCCAGGTGCTTGAACAGACGCAGGTGCAATCCTACCCTGTGGGTCAGCGGGTATTTCGGCTCGTTGATGACATCCCCGTCGCTGCGCCAGCGGTCCTGGCCCGGGTTGGGGCTTTCGCTGAGAAAGGACAGGCTGTTGGTCGCATTACCGATTTCCAGGTGGCTCAGGCCGCGATATTTCGGATTGGATTCTTCGAGTTTCAAACTGATCCCTGTATCCTCTTCCATCGCCAGCAATGCGAAGGCGGCCATTTCCAGGCCACGCGGGTGGGCGACCAGGGTATAGGACAGGCGCTTGTTGCCGCCGGGCCGGTAATCATCGTCCGGCTTATCCCTTTCCGGGGTATCGGCCTCGTGCATATCCAGGCTGAAATCGACCTGCTCCTGCCTGATCAGGGCGATCAGGGCGTAAGATAGTTGTTCGGTGCGCGTACCGTCGGACTTGCCCGGGTAGGTGCGGTTCAGGTTGCGCGCCTCCTTGCCGTTTTCCAGCACGTAGCCGCCCGGGTTTATGTACTTTTCCGGATCCTCACTGCCCTGGTCAGCCGGGTCGGTGCGCCGGTCGCCATACGGCAAATACCGATCGCCTGAGCGGGACCGGACCAGGTGCTGCCGGCTGACCTTGTTCCGGGTATCCGCTACCGATTGCGCACTGAGGTTTGTATAGGGGATGACAATCAGCTTGCCGTTGGTCACGACAGCGTTTTCCAGTGCGACCAGGGCGGCGACTGATCCTGCCAGCTCATTGCCGTGTGTACCGCCGATGAGCAAACCGGTCGCGCCCGGTTTGCCGCTATCGAGGACAAAAACATCCGTATCCATGTTGGTGCCTTTCAACGGCGAAAAATATCTGGACAGCTTGTATTGTTCCGTGACCCCTTTACCCGGACGGACATCGGGGGTGAAATTCTTGCCCCAGGCGGTCACTGGCAACAGCAGGAAGATGGCAATCAGGCTCACAACTGTGGCCGCACGCCTGACGGGCTGCTTCAAGGGGTTTTTACTCATCCTGATTTTTCGGCATAGCCGCGTCAACGGCACTTCCACCTTTTTCCAGTATTTCGGCACCGGTTGCCGCGGCCAACTGATGGGCCGCCGTCACCATGCCTTCCCTGGATTTCAATGTAGGTGCAACCGTAACGGCATGTACTACGGACGATGCCGCCAGCCCGCAAATACCGGTTAAAAGCCACGAAAAACCAGGTTTCATGCGCGACACTCCCCCAGATCAAAAATTCTGCATTGGTTTACTTGGCGACAAGCGACCGGTTTTTAGAGAACGCCCCACTCCGAAAGAACCTGTTGTAATGGTTCACCGGTTTCACGGACGGACTTGGCGGGCAACATCTCAAGATCCGTGCCCTCTACAAGGCCGGAGAACAGGCCGTCGTAGTCACCACCTTCGACAACGATCAGCTTATCCGCCATCGGCACTGCCTCGACGATAAACATGTCGGTCAGCGTACCCCGGCGTCCTTTGCCACCTATGTGCATAACCAGCACTTTCATGCCCTTGGCCTTCGCCGCCGCGGCCACGTTTTTAACTCGTGCGATTTCAGCATCCTTGTCGATACCGGCCTCGCCCAGGCCTTTCGAACTGCCGGCAACGACTGTAATCAAAACTTTCTCATCCTGAAGATCTTCCGTCGCGAGTATTTTTTCAAGCCGGCCTTCAACCCCCAGCTTTTTCAGCACGACTTTGACCATCATGGCGTCAGGGCTCTGTCCGAATGGCGTCAATACGACATCTGCAGCGAAAGAAACACCACTGAAAACCGCAAAGACAGCACAGGCCAGAACAATCCGAATCACACTGTTTTTCATGACACTTCCTTTGTTAATAATACTTATGAATATTAACTTAACCACAGCCGTACCCGGGACGACTATGCGTATTTGCTGACAAGCCGGAAATACCTGCCGGGAATTTTACTGGGCGCAGGCCTGGTATCTCCAATGAACTTTTATACTTACCCCATAGCGTAAGACTATATGCCAACGAAAACCCGAAGAAGATACTCAAAGAACCCGTGACAGCCGGCGATGGGAAAAACAAACTAACACAGCTTGAAGTTATAAGCCCTGCGGCCCCAGGCGGAGGCGGCAGGGTCTTGCATATCAGTTTTTACGTCTTTTCCCTTTTGCAACCGTTGTATGGTTACGTCGGTCTTCGCCGTGCAGCGTATCTTTGTGGCCAGTGCATTCACCTTTGCCATGAACCGTGGTGTATTTAATGGATATCATGTCTGTTTCGACCGGGTATGCCATTTCCATGGCATGTTCACAGTTACCCATTTTGATGTTGCCAGAGAGGTTTTCTTGATTCGAGCCCTCGGAACAAGAAGCACTGAAGTCGTTTTTTGATGAAAAAACTATATCGCCTTGTTCGTTCTTGACCTTTAAAGCATATTTCCCTGCGTTTGTCTGGTCGATTTTAATGTGGTGCTTAAGATGGCTCTTGATGTCACCACCATTCTTTACGATCCAGTTACCTTCGAATACCGAACCGCAGCTACTCTCGCTGTCGTCGGCCATGGCAGTACCGGCTAACATCATGGAGACAAATGTCACCAACAAAATCACTGACAAGATCTTTTTCATTACCAAAATCTCCGAGCCTGATTATTCTAAAAGCGAGCGTTTACTTTAACTTACAAATGATGTGCTGTGCATCTGATCTATGTACAGGGTGTACACCAAATCGCATTATTTGATGACTGTTTGGAATTTGCCGCTTAGACTAACTTAACAGCTGGACCAGTTAATGTGGGCAGGTCATAAATTATTGAGAACGGTTCAAAACACGGCTCAAAATTTTGTTGCCATGTATGCCTTGTTGCGCTCCGTAATCATTCCAGGGATCGGGTGATTCGCTGAAACCCGCTTGAAATATGGTGCCGGCAAGGGGATTCGAACCTCTGACCTACGCATTACGAATGCGCCGCTCTACCAACTGAGCTATGCCGGCTCCGAAGGGCGGCAAGTATATTCAAATCGGCACCCTGCGACAACACCCCCGTACCCGGTAATTGCCTACAGGCGTTTCAATCACGGCCGACAGACTGCAACTACAGTTTGCGATTACGGTCCTGCCTTTGTATGCGGAAAATGGATTTACACCGGCAACACACTGACCAAGGGGAGCAAGGCGTGTCCTTAATGCAAAATAGCCAGTTGAACGGGGGTTTAAAGCTCCGGAGAAACAGGCAGCGCAGTTCCGGATTCAGCCTGCTTGAAGTTCTCATCGCCACTACGGTTTTTGCTTTCGGGCTCGCGGGCTTCGCGGCCCTGCTGCTGACCACTATCATCGGTTCCGCACAGGCAAACCGGGAAGGTGTTGCCGCCATGTCTGCAGCCAGCCTCTCGGAACAAATCAGCTTGAATCCGGTCGCGCTCGACCGTTATTTAAATCCACCCGAACACGTATCCAAAATTTGCATAGACAGCGATGAGTGCACACCAGAGCAACAGGCAGACTTTGATTTCAGGCTTTGGCAGCTTGAGCTTGCCGATCGCATCCAAAATGCCAGGGGGTTGGTTTGCCGCGATGGAACGCCACAGGATGGTGTCGAGGGAAATCCCCATTGTGACGGCACCGGCCCCCTGGTGATCAAAATTTTCTGGAGCGGCCAGGCGGTTGGCGACGATGGCAAGCCACGGCAACACCGGTTTACGCTGGAGGTATCCTGACGTGCTGCCCGCCATCCGTCTGCGTGGTTTTTCCTTGGTGGAAGTGATGATAGGCATGTTTTTGTCCACCCTGTTAATCTCGGGTATCGTCAGTTTGATCGGAAGCAGCCTTTCAGCCTACCGCCTGCAACTAAGCCAGGGCCAGTTGCAGGAATCCGGGCGTTATGCACGTGATGTCCTGGTTTCACACATCACCCCGGCCGGCTACCAGCCGAGACCCTGGCAAGACCCGGCAGGGTTTGCCGCACTGACCGGTGAGTCGGTGAATAACGCTGTCGCACGGGGCGATCAGCTGGGCTTACAACGCTGGTCGCAACGAAACTGCTATGGCAACGAGAACCCGGTCACGGATGGCGAAGGCCGTCCGGAATTTTACCTTCTCCAGGCCCGTTTTTTTGTAAATGCCGATAACAACCTGGCAATCAATTGCCGCTATGGGCCGGATGCCACTGGACTACTGACCCAGATCAACAGTTTTGGCCTTGTCGAAAACGTTGAGAGCATGCAGGTCCTATATGCGGAAGACCGCAATGGCGACGAAATCGCCGATGGCTGGGTCCAGGCGCAGGCATGGAATCAGGAAGCCGATATACGTGCTGTAAAAGTTGCCTTGTTGCTGGCCACACCGGATGCGTTTGGACGACCGGTGAGTGAGCACTTCACGCTGCTCGATGAAACCATGATCACCGCTGCGGACGGGCATTTGCGGGAAGTCAGTTCATTGACGGCGGCAATCCGCGGAAGGCTGAAATGAGCTTTTTTCCGGTTCGATTTCCTACTGACCAGGGCGGCATGGTATTGCTTTTCTGCCTGCTGTTCTTAACGGCCCTGACGCTGCTGGGCCTGTCCGCCTCCGCTGCCACGGTCATACAAAACCAACTCACCGCCAACCTCCAGGAAAAAGAGCGCGCAAGGCAGTCCGCGTCAGCCGCATTATCCTGGGCAGAGGACTGGTTGCTCGAACGCGAAGAGAGTGCCCCGGAAACCTGTAGTGAACACTGCGAAGGTCTTATTCTTCATGCGCCCGGGACTTTATCCGCCTACCCGCAGTTTGAAGACCTGTCATGGTGGATGGAGCACGGTCACGAAGCGGGAATCGACCCATTAACTGGTACCCGGACCGCGACAGTCAGTGCCGGCAGCATCAATCCACCGATGTGGGCCATTGTTAAACTTCATGAAGTTCCACCCACCGAAAGCGGTGCCGGTTATCTGCAAACCTGGTATCGAATCCTCGCGCGTGGCAGCGGCCGGACCGAGGCAGGTGTTTCTGTGATTGAAAGTATCGTGACCCGCAGTTGGATTTCAATTGAAGACGCCGATGCAGGCACAACCGCAACCTGCCCCGCATCGGAAGCATCCGCATGTGGCCGCGTGTCCTGGCGGGAACTGCGTTGAATACGGCCCCGGCCAGGCGCAAAACACAATACCCGCGCGGCATGACCCTGATAGAGCTTGTCATAGTCGTGGCGGTAATGGGCATATTGATGACCACGGCGGTACCGAGCTACCGCAGCTACATGTTGCGTGTTCACCGCACGGAAGCCATCAGGATGCTACTGCAGGCGTCCATGTGCCAGGAACGCATTTACGCCGCCGAGGGAAACTATGACACAGGCCGGTGTCATCCTGGCTCGGAACACGATCGCTACCGGGTTAGCTATGAACCGCCGGACTCGGCAAGCCCGTTATATGTTGCCGTGGCCACCCCAATTGGCGATCAGCTTTCAGACCATTGCGGCAGTCTGTCCCTCGACCAGAATGGCGCAAGGAGCATCAGCGCGGTGGATGGGAATGTCATGAAATGCTGGAGTGGCCGTTGAATAACCCGCTCAGGTCTCTGTGCTGATACGCAATTCCCTGGGTAAGGCAAATTCCATATTTTCTTCTGCGCCTTCGATCTCGCTGACCGTGGCCGCGACCTGCTTGCGCAGGTGTTCCAGCACACCCGTCACCAGGCCCTCCGGCGCCGACGCACCTGCCGTCACACCAATTTTTTGCACACCGACCAGCCATTCCGGCTTGATATCCTGGGCACCGTCAACCAGGTAGGAAGGCACACCCTGCTTTTCTGCAAGCTCGCGTAAACGGTTGGAGTTTGAGCTGTTAACCGAACCCACAACCAGCATCAGGTCTACATCGCGCGCTACTGTCTTCACGGCGTCCTGGCGGTTTTGCGTTGCATAGCAGATATCATCATGCTTGGGGCCGGCGATGGCCGGAAATTTTTCCTGCAAGGCTGCAATCACGCCCTTTGTATCATCAACCGAGAGTGTTGTCTGTGTGACAAAGGCCAGGTCATCCGGATAGGTAACCTCGAGCGCAGCAACATCCTGCGGGGATTCCACGAGGTAGATCCTGTTACCACGCGGTGACTTTTTGTACCACTGCCCCAGCGTACCCTCCACTTCGGGATGGCCTGCGTGGCCAATCAGCACCGCGTCACGCCCGGCCTTGCAATGACGGGCAACTTCCAGGTGAACCTTGGTCACCAGCGGACAGGTTGCGTCAAAAACCTTCAAACCCCGTTGCCTGCCCGCCTCACGTACATCCTGGGACACGCCGTGTGCGCTGAAGATGACCGTGGCGTTGTCCGGAACATCGTCAAGCTCCTCGACAAATACCGCACCCAGGCCCGCCAGGCGATCAACAACGAAGCGGTTATGCACCACCTCGTGGCGTACATAGATGGGTGCGCCGAATAACTCCAGTGCGCGTTCGACAATTTCTATCGCCCGGTCCACACCGGCACAGAAACCACGCGGATTGGCCAGGTGGATATCCATCAGTTTTCGGAGGATCGTTTACCCGACAAAAACAGCCCGTCGATCAGTAGCAGTATCACCCCGCAAGTGATCGCTGAATCCGCCAGGTTGAAAGCGGGCCAGTGCCAGTCACGGTAGTAAACATCGATAAAGTCGACTACGTAACCGTGGTTTATCCGGTCGGCCAGGTTGCCGATGGCGCCGCCGATGATAAGACCCAGCGCCGCACCCGTCAGCTTTTCGTTTGCCGGCAAACGAAACAGCCAGGCGATCAGCACCAGCGTAACAACTGACGCCAGCCCTGTGAACAGCCAGCGCTGCCAGCCACCCGCATCGCTGAGAAAACTGAAAGCCGCACCATAATTGTGCGCAAGTGTCATGTTCAGCCAGGCGTTGACCTCCTCCGGCCGGTAAAGGGACAGGTTATCCGTGGCGAGGCTTTTTGTCCACAGATCGAGCACGACGATTACTACCGACATCAATAACCAGGCCACGGCTTGCTTATTGCGAAACGGGACTGTCGCTTTTGCAGGCTTATCCGTCATTCTAAGCAAGCCTTCTCTCTTCGCCATCGCCCGCTACATTCTCGATACAGCGGCCACAGAGTTCCGGATGCTCGGCTGACCGGCCAACGTCTTCACGCTGGTGCCAGCAGCGAACACATTTTTCATCGCCGTTCTTTTCAATCCAGACACGGTAATCCTGTGCCTCGTAAAAATTGCTGCCTTCCAATTGCCCGGTCTCAACCGTCGCCTCGGATACAATCAGGATGAAACGCAGTTCATCACCCCACTTGTCCAGGAACTCGCGGCGACTGTCGTTTAGTGGCTGGATACGCACGGTCGCTTCCAGTGACCCGCGGATCACCTTGTCCCGTCTTAACGGCTCAATCGCCTCATTGACGGTATTGATCAGGGTCATGGTTTCCTTCCAGAAGGCGTCGTCGTACAGACCGCCCTCGAGGCCAAACAGACCCCCGTACCACTGGCTCATGAATACGCTGTCTTCCCGCTCACCCGGCATCAGACCCCATATTTCCTCAGCCGTGTAGCTCAAAACGGGCGCGATCCAACGAACCAGGCCTTCCAGGATATGGTACATGGCGGTTTGCGCAGAACGACGCGGCAGGCTGTCACGCCCCGTGGTGTAGAGACGGTCTTTCAGGACATTCAGGTAGATTGCGCTCAACTCCAGTGCGCAATAGTTATTGACCTTCTGATAAACCTGCATGAATTGGTAATCGTCATATACCTTGCCGATTTCACACTGCATCTGCAGTGCCCGGTCCACCGCCCAACGGTCAAAGGGCAGCATCTGTTCCGGGGCCAGTGCGTTTTCCGGCTGGAAACCATCAAGATTACCCAGCAGGAACCGCGCCGTATTGCGAATCCGGCGATAGGCGTCGGAGACCCGCTTCAGTATCTCATCGGATACCGTCATCTCCTGGCGGTAATCCGCCGCGGCCACCCAGAGCCTCAGAATATCGGCGCCCAGGGTGTTCATGACCTTTTGCGGTGCGATCACGTTACCCATCGACTTGGACATTTTCTTGCCTTCCGCATCGACGACAAACCCATGGGTTAGCACCTGCTTATAAGGTGCCTCGCCATGCATCGCGACCGAAGTCAGTAATGAAGATTGGAACCAGCCACGGTGCTGGTCGGAACCTTCCAGGTACATATCCGCTGGACGGCATAACTCGTCACGCTCATCCAGCACACAACGGTGACTGACGCCGGAATCAAACCACACGTCAAGGGTATCCCTGACCTGTTCGTACTCCGTCTCATCAACCCCAAGCTGTTGGTAAATATCGGCTTCGTACCAGCAATCGATGCCCTGTTGCTCGATCAAATCGGCTGCCTTGTACATCAATGCACCTGTATCCGGATGCAATTCTTCTTTAACGCGGTTAACAAAAAGCGTAATGGGCACGCCCCAGGTTCTTTGCCTGGAGATACACCAGTCGGGCCGGCCTTCGATCATGCCGGTGATACGGTCCTCGCCCCAGGCGGGGATCCAGCGGATAGCCTTGATTTGCTCCAGTGCATCTGCACGCAGACCGGCCTTGTCCATATCGATAAACCACTGCGGTGTCACCCGGAATGCGGTAGGTGTCTTGTGCCGCCAGCAATGTGGATAGCTGTGCAAAAACGGTTCATGGTGCAACAGCACGCCGTTGCTTTCCAGCAATTCGACGACGTTGGTATTGGCTGCCCAGACAAACAGGCCTGCGAACAACTCCGTATCGGGAAGGTACACGCCATCGGCGCCGACGGGATTGGTAATCGGCAGGTCATACTCCTTACCTACACGGAAATCCTCGTCACCATGGCCCGGTGCAGTGTGTACTGCGCCGGTTCCGGCCTCGGTGGTGACATGGTCGCCCAGGATCACGGGAACCCGGCGATCGTAAAAAGGATGGTTCAACAACTGGTGTTCCAGGGCTGTGCCCGTGCAACTACCGAGCACTTCCGCGTTTTCCATACCGATGCGTTTGATCACGTCGTCTTTCAACTCTTCGGCCAGCACGATAGCCAGCGCGGTGCCGCGCCATTGTCCCTTGACCAGCACATAGTCCAGACCGGCATTCAGGGCAACCGCCTCGTTGGCCGGCAACGTCCAGGGCGTGGTCGTCCAGATCGGGATCCCCACTTCAGCATCCACCGGATCAACAGAAAATGCCGCAAACACTCCCGCCGTATCTACCGCGCTGAATAATACGTCAATCGCCGGCGAGGTTTTATCAATGTACTCAATCTCCGCCTCGGCAAGCGCAGAGCCGCAATCAAAACACCAGTTCACCGGCTTTACACCCTGGTCCAGGTGACCGCCTTCGATAATCTTTGCCAGGGCCCGGACCATGTTGGCCTCGTAAGCATACTTGTTGCTGGCATAGGGCTCATCCCACGCACCCAGAACACCGAGACGCTTGAACCCTTCGCGCTGGAGATCAATCTGCCGGTCTGCATACTCGCGGCACTTCTGTCTAAAGGTGCGGGCGTCCACCTTGCGGCCGACTTTGCCTACTTTCTTTTCAACCTGTAATTCGATGGGCAAGCCATGGCAATCCCAGCCCGGCACATAGGGGGACCTGAAACCTGCAAGCAAACGGGACTTGATCACCATGTCCTTCAGTATTTTATTGACCGCGTGGCCAAGGTGAATATCACCGTTGGCATAGGGAGGGCCGTCATGCAGGATAAACGAAGGCCGGTCGGCCGTATGCTGCTGAATACGTTCGTACAGATCGCTTTCTTCCCATTGTTTCAACATTTCGGGTTCGCGATTGGCCAGGTTGGCCTTCATCGGAAAAGCCGTATTCGGCAGATTGATCGTATCTTTGTAGTCCATGCTTTTTTCGCTACTTAAATAACGGGTCTGTCAACCCTGAATTTGTGGCAGGCAATTCCTTGCCTGCTGCTCATCTTCACGCATTTGCGCAACGAGGTCATCAATATTTTCAAAATGTGCCTCATCGCGCAGCTTTTTAACAAATTCCACGTCCAGTCTCTGGCCGTACAGGCTTCCATCAAAATTGAACAGGTGCGCCTCCACCAGGAATCCTTCACCACCCACCGCAGGACGTGTACCCAGGTTTGCCACGCCGGCCCGCCAGCCACTATCAGCCCAACGGACCCTGACTGCGAAAACCCCGTTCAACGGGCTGGGTGAGGCCGACAGGCGGATGTTTGCCGTCGGGTATCCCAGTTTCCGGCCTAGTTGCCGGCCCCTGATGACCCTGCCCGTCATGCGGTATGGCCTGCCCAGCAGGTCGCTCGCCTGCTGTAGTTCACCTGCGGCCAGGTGTTCGCGTATGGTGGAACTGGACGCCACCTGGCCGTTCACTTTGAGCATTGGTATCGCGGTCAAGCCGAAACCGAATTCCCTGCCCGCCCGCCTCAGTGAATCGATGCCACCTTGTCTGCGCTTGCCGTATTGAAAGTCTTCACCGACGACCACTTCATCAACCGCCAGGGTGTCCACAAGTACAGAGCGGACAAAATCTTCCGCGCTCAGTTCCGCCAGGTCGCGGTTAAAACGCATCAACCAGACCAGGTCCACACCCTGGTCCGCAAGGAATTCCAACTTCTGGTAAACGGACATCAGGCGGGCCGGCGCACTATCCGGATCGAACCAGGTCTGCGGCAGTGGCTCAAATGTCACGACTGCAATCGGACGCTTTCCATCGGCCAATGACTGACAATACCGGATCAGCGATTGGTGCCCGAGGTGCAAACCATCGAAATTGCCGATGGTTGCAACTGCAGACTGCAACAGCCGCCTGCCCGGATTGTCTCTGATTAGCTGCATACTATTATCTGGATGCTATTGCCTGAATGCAAAGCAGCGAATTATAGCAGCCACGGCCCGCTGATCACGCAAATTTACTGTTGAAACCTGCCTATTTTGAGCCGCGTAACAAATCGTGCTTTTTCAGACCCGCAACCATACAGACAAAAACATAGACAATCACGCCGAAAGCTATGGTCAGGGCGAGGTTTTGAACCCTCAGGGCCGCGCTTGCCTGGAGCCAGCCTTCGATATCGTGTGTCATAAACAGCAAGAGTGCGGCCATGGTCGTGCAGGCCAGCATGACTGCCACCCATACCCTGATCCAGCCCCGCTCCGGTTCATATACCTGGCGTTTTTTGAGCCCGCGGTAAAGCAGAATGGCATTCAAATATGCGGCAGCTGAACTGGCAAGCGCCAAGCCGGCGTGCGGACCCTCGAAGCCACCGCGCAATAACAGGCCGACAAACACCAGGTTCAACAACATGTTTGTCACCATCGCCGTGACCGCTATCTTGACCGGTGTGCGGGTGTCCTGCCGTGCGTAATAGCCCGGCGCCAATAC
>CALBDB010000160.1 GCA_937927755.1 uncultured Lysobacterales bacterium | reverse complement strand
TATTTCGGGTATCGCCACCATCAAGAGCTTTACCCGCGAACAGCATGAACTGGAGCAGCTACAGCAGGAAAGCGCCGAATATGTCGATGCCAACCAGGGTGCGATTCGCATAAGTTCAGCCTTTATCCCGATTATTCGCATGGCCATCCTGGCGGGTTTCGTGGCCACGCTGATCTATGGCGGCAAGCAGGTTTTGGACGGGCAACTGAATGCCGGTGCCTACAGCGTGCTGGTTTTCCTGACACAAAGACTGCTGTGGCCGTTAACCAGGCTGGCTGAGACCGTAGACCTTTTTGAGCGCGCGATGGCTTCCACGCGCCGTATCCTTAACCTGATCGAGGTGCCCGTGCACACCCGTAGCGGTTCCCGGGAGTTGGACCCGGAGCAGATCAGGGGAGAACTGGAGTTTGACGATGTCAGTTTCGCCTATCCCAATGGCGCAGAGGTGCTGACCAACGTCGATCTGCATATCGCGCCCGGCAAGACAATAGCCGTAATCGGCCAGACAGGCTCCGGCAAAAGCACACTGATGAAATTACTGCTGCGGTTCTATTCACCTGCCAGCGGGAAAATCAGGCTCGATGGAATCGACCTGGCTGATCTGAAAATACCCGATCTTCGCGCAGCGCTCGGACTGGTCAGCCAGGATGTATTCTTGTTCCACGGCACGGTGGCCGAAAATATCGCCTATGGTCGCCCCGGTGCAAAGCAGGTGGACATCGAAGCAGCGGCCAGGGCGGCCGAGGCGCATGATTTTATTCTGGAACTGCCCAATGGTTATGACACCATCGTCGGTGAACGGGGACAAAAGCTGTCCGGCGGACAGAGACAACGTGTTTCCATCGCGCGGGCCGTATTAAAGGACCCGCCGGTCTTAATACTCGATGAGGCAACCTCCGCCGTCGACAACGAAACTGAAGCCGCCATCCAGCGCTCCATGCGGGTGATCACCCAGGGCAGAACCACGCTGGTGGTAGCCCACCGGTTGTCGACCATCGTTAACGCCGACCAGATCTATGTACTGGAGAAGGGCCGGATCATGGAGCAGGGTAAGCACGCTGACCTGTTGGCCGGGAACGGTATCTATGCAGCGCTTTGGCGTGTCCAGGCCGGGCAGGGCTTGTAGTAAATCCCAAGCCGGTAGAGGATGCTTTCTCCCTGGCCGGGCTGGAACCTTGCTTTATTTATTTGCGTACACGTTCAGGCTGGTCAATTCACCAAAAGGCCTGTAACTGCTGGTGTCATCGAAGATTCCAAACTCCTCCTCTTTCCGTATTCCCGTATAGCCGGCCTCCCGGCTTTAATACCCTGTACCACTCTCTTAAGACGACGTTGAGCTCATTTGAATAGTCAAAATGTTCAAGGACATGTGAGGCATACAACTCGAAAAATGTTTCGTCCTCAAAACGCGACAAATCTTTCGCGTTTCCCAAATGATCTACATTTGGCCCTGCAACGGCGTTTATGATTTCCCAGTCAGGATGGGCGCATTTGCCGCCTATATGTAATCTTCTCGGTATTACCATCGGTTCTGGACAGATCAGTCGTGCTGGTGACCACCCGGGCCATGGGCATGGCCGTGTTTGGATTCATCTTCAGTTGCTTCGCGTATGCCTGTTATCTCCACGTCGAAGGTCAATTGCTTGCCGGCCAACGGGTGATTGCCATCAACATCCACATTGAAGCGGCCGACCTTGAGCACGGTTACCTGCACCGGACCCTGCTGGGTCTGCAGGTTCAGGATTTGACCAGGCAAAATTTTGCCGATGCCCTTGAGCCGTTTTAGCGGAACCCGCTGGACATTATTATCATTGCGTATGCCGTATGCGTTTTCGGGGTCCACGGTTACGCTGAAGCTATCACCAACCGCACGTCCTTCCATGGCCTGTTCAAGACCCGGGATGATGTTGCTGGCTCCATGCAGGTAGCTCATAGGCTCTTTTTCACGTGAAGACTCCATCTCCACGCCGTCGGCATCACTTAAGGTGTAATGGAAACTTACAACCATGTTTTTTTCTGCAATCATGTTTTTCTCGGTATCAGACCACGGCGAACGGCGCCAGGGGGATGGCATTATAACCCCGGGTTGCGCTTGCAAACAGTAGCTGCGTTTTTACTGTTTGTGCGCTATGGTTTCTGTATGGAAACCTCGCTTACTTCAAATCCAACTGATATGCCACGGTTATTCCCACTGCAAAAATATGGGCTGATGCTTTCACTGTTTTTATTTACGGCAAGCTCGTGGTCGCAGACAACCGGGCAACCGCCTGTTGGCGAAGGTAGCGAAATTGTAATCAACCCCATCGTCGAAAACCCGGTGCAACTTGAAATTACCGAATGGCCGGTACCCTGGCAGGACACACGCCCCCGTGATCCCGATGTTGCCCCAAATGGTGTGATCTGGATGGTCGGGCAGGGTGGTGATTACGCGGCGCGATTTGATCCAAAGACCCAGGAGTTTAGACGCAGAGATTTACCGCCGGGCACCGGGCCTCACAACCTGATTATCGACCGGGACGGCAGTCTGTGGATCGCCGGAAACCGGCAGGCTTTTATCGGCAAGATGAATTCCGCCACCGGCGCATTGAGCCGCTTCACATTCCCGGATGATGCCGCCAAGGACCCGCATACGCTGGTGTTCTCCGGCGACGATGAAATCTGGTTTACGATGCAGTGGAGTAATTTCGTGGGCCGTCTGAACAAGCGCAGCGGCCATATTGACCTGGTTCCGATGCAGACTGAACAAGCACGGCCTTACGGCATCAGAATGGATTCTAAAGGTCATCCATGGATCGCCCTGTTGGGCACAAATGGACTGGCGACGATCGACCCCAAGACCCTGGAATCAAAAGTCATATACCTGCCCCGCAAGGAGGCGCGTTTGCGCAGACTGGCCATTACCCACGACGATGTCGTCTGGTATACCGACTACAACCGGGGATATATCGGTAACTACAATCCCGAGAGCGGAGAAATAAAAGAGTGGAAAACGCCCAGCGATCAATCCGGCCCCTATGCCATGGCCGCCGATAACCTGGGCCGTGTTTGGTTTGTAGAAACCTGGCCGCAACCGAACCTGTTGGTGGGTTTTGACCCGCTTTTCGGCACCTTCTTCAGCGTTACCCCGATTCCAAGTGGTGCCGGCGCGGTCCGCCACATGGTCTATGACCCGAACCGCAACAGCCTGTGGTTTGGTACGGATACCAACAATCTGGCGCAGGCAGTATTACCGTAAGGGTGGATTTGTTCTGGCTTTTTTTAGCCCAGCATCTATGCTTAGCAGTAATAGTGGACATATAGAAGCCAGCCATTGTCATTTTTCAACGAATTAAAACGCCGAAACGTAGTACGTGTCAGCATCGCATATATTGTAGTGTCCTGGTTGCTGATACAGGCCGCCGGCGTCCTGGAACCCGCACTGCTGCTTCCCGACTGGGTAGACCGGGTGGTTACCGTATTCCTGTTGATCGGTTTTCCTGTAGTGATACTTTTCGCGTGGGCGTTTGAACTGACACCAGATGGCGTGAAACTGACCCGCGAAGTTGATCTTAACCGCTCAATCACATCGAAAACCGGCAAAAAACTTGAGCACTTTACGATTGGGGCACTTTCGCTGGTCGTGGTATTTTTCCTGATCAAGGAATTTGTCCCATTGGGCGGGCAAACCGCCGACCAGATCGGCGCACCCGATCAACCCGCCAACGTTGAAATGGCCAAAACGGAAGATTCCGCCACCCCCTCGATAGCTGTATTGCCATTTGAGGATTACAGCGAGAATGCCGATCAGGATCACTTTTCACGTGGTATCGCCGAGGAGATACTGAACCTGCTGGCGAAAACCAAGGGGTTGCGAGTCGCGGCACGAACATCATCTTTTGCATTCGCCGGCAGTGATATCGATATCCGGGATATCGGCAACAAGCTGAATGTGAATACCGTACTGGAAGGCTCCATCCGTAAATCCGGTGACAAAATTCGTATCACGGCCCAGTTGATTAAAATCGAGGATGGCTATCACCTCTGGTCTGAAACCTATGACCGGGATTATTCCGATATTTTCGGAATCCAGGATGAGATATCCGCATCCATCATGGATTCACTCAAGGTGCACCTGCTGGGTGAAGAAGAACACGCCATTGTTGCAGAGCGCAGCCACGACATGGATGCATACAGCGCCTATCTTATCGGTAAAGAGCGCCTGGCTTTACTCGACAGGGTAAATGTTGAAGCGGCGGTCAAAAAGCTGGAAGAGTCCATCAGTATTGACCCTGATTATGCACCCGCCCATGCGGCACTGGCGCGCGCCTGGTTGAACCTGGAGAGGCAAAACCAGGGGCCTGAAAAAGAGCAGGTTGATCTTGTTGCCATCCCTGCCATTGAACGCGCAATCGAGCTTTCACCCAACCTGCCGGAAGCCATTGCAGTACGTGGACTACACCACCTGCACCGCTTCAGGTACGAGGAAGCGCGCCAGGATTTCGACAGGGCCATACATTTAAACCCCAACTATGCACTGGCTTATTTGTGGCGGTCGGAAACCTTTTATGAACAGGAAAAATTCCTGGACATGCTGGCTGACAAGGAAAAAGCCTACTCGCTCGACCCAATGTCACTCGAAATCAGTGATCAGCTTGCCTATGATTATGGCGCTTTCTGGCGGCCGCGCGATGCTGACAGGATCATCGCCAGGATGTTCGAGTTACACCCGCATCACGAAAGGGCATATATCGCGCTGGCAAGAAATATGAGTGCACACGGCCGCTATGCCGAGTCCGTTCTGACCCTCGAAGAAGCATTGAAGCACCACCCTGAGAAAGATCTGTTCAAAGTTTGGCATGCCTGGGACCTGGCGACAATGGGATTGTTTGATGAAGCCGAGTCAAAGGGTAATGATTTCGTTAATTTCTGGATCAGCCTGCACTTTGACAGGTTCGAAAAGGCCAGGGAGCTGGCTGAAAAGGTTGAGGCCAATGCCGATCTGCCCCACTGGTTTAGGTTCGCCCCCAAACGTGCTTTAAGCTGGGAAATGCGAACTGAACAAGGTCTGGCTCCCTTCAGGTCAGCTATTGCCACATATATCAATTACCTGGAGGAAGAAAATATTCCATGGACCAATAGCTGCCGTTTATACCTGCTATACGATATGAAAAAAGCAGGTATTGAGGAGGGCATCACCGAAATGATGGACAAATGCCGAAACAAAACAGAAGAACGTCTGAAAGCACAGTTTTTGTGCCCTTGCTCCTACTTTGACCTCGTATTGTTTGCCACCATCGACGGACGTACAGAAGATGCCATTGAGCGGACAAGAGAATGGTTGAACAACGGTGACTCCTCCAGCCTGCTTTACATGGACCGGGTCCTGCAGGAGTGGTCAGACCGGCCTGAATACCAGGAGTTTATCGAGCGCAACGAGGAACAGGTTAAGCGTCAGCAGGCCTTGTACCTGGCGGGTGTAGAGGCACGTAACAAGGCTGAAGCCAGAGAGGTAAACGCCTCCGGTCATTGATCACTCTTACCATGGTCAAGCCATTGTTCTGCCTCATGAACCTATTTGTCCATTGACCCAACGGCCGACTTCATCCTTGAGTACATCCAACGGTACCGATCCCAGTGCCAGGATAAAGTCGTGAAAATCCCGCAGGTCAAAGTTCTCACCCAAACGGCTTTCGGCATCGCGGCGTAATTGCCAGATCGTGTATTCACCCAGTTTGTAGCTAAGCGCCTGGGCCGGCCATGAAATGTAACGGTCCACCTCGGTGGTTATTTCGTGAACCGACAGGGCGGTGTTATTGACGAGGTAATCCTGCGCCTGTTTACGGCTCCAGCCCATCGCGTGGATTCCTGTATCGATTACCAAGCGGCAGGCGCGCCACATCTCGTAGGTCAGGCGGCCAAAATCCTGGTAAGGGGTTTCGTAAATGTCCATTTCCACACCCAGTTTCTCAGCATACAGGGCCCAGCCTTCTCCAAAGGCTGATATATAGTCGTTGCGTCTGAAAGGAGGTTGATCACCCTGCTCCGATGCCAGCGCGATCTGCAAATGGTGGCCGGGCATGGCCTCGTGCAGCGTCAGCGCCGGCAACGTGTACAGGGTCCGACTTTCGAGTGCATAGGTGTTTACCCAGTAGTAGCCGCCACGGCGTGCATCCAGGGGTGCGTCCACGTAGCGACCGCCCGTATAAAACGGCGCTAGATTATCCGGCACCGGTGCAACGCCGTATGGCTGGCGGGGTAGTTTGCCAAATAGCTGTGGCAGGCGGCCATCCGTTTTCTTGGCGAAGTAGGAGGCTTCTGCCAGTAATTCGTGTGGTGTCTTTGCATAAAATTGCGGGTCGGTGCGCAAAAACTGGATGAAATCGGCAAAGTCGCCTTCAAACTTCAGTTCGTTGATGATGGCTTCCATCTCAGCGCGGATACGCGCTACCTCCGACAGGCCAAGCTGGTGGATTTCCCCGGCACTCATATCCACCGTGGCATAGCGGTAAATTTGTTCCTCGTAGAAACGTTTGCCACCGGGCAGACCGCTTGCACCCAGGCTGGTGCGCGCACCGGTAAAGTATTCATCCACGAAGAAATCCAGCAAACGCTGGTAAGCTGGCACCACGCCTTCCATCACAACCATTCGGGCCTCTGCCGCCAGTGATTGCTTTACCTCAGCCGGGATATTTTCATCCATGTTCATAAACGGCTTGAAAAAAGCACTTTGCTGCGGGTCTTCGACAAGCTGTTTTCTAATCGGAACTTCGCGTCCCTCGAGGATGACGCGGGGCTGGGTTATGCCGGTACGCAGACCTTCGCGCATCAGCGTGATGTACTCGTCCATCACCTGCGGCAGAGCTTTCAAGCGTGACAGGTAATCGTTGTAGTCGTCAACTGAATTGAAATCGGTTTCTTCACCCCAGCGGTTCCAGGACAGGTAAAACCCCCAATCGCTGTTGAACGGGATCAGGTAGGCGCGGGTTTCGTAGTCGGCGAGAAACTGGTGTATCTGCCGTTCGAAAATGCGGTAGTTGATACAACCCTCACGCTCCAGGTTTTCACAGGAGACCGCGTCAAGCTCGAGCTTGATCTGTTTCCAGAATTCATAGCGTCTGGACTGGTCTTTTTCACTGACGTGCGCAACCTTGTGCGCATGACCATCTATGCCATTGTTGCGGGCCAATGACGGGAACTCATTGACCCTGAAGTCCCACTCTCTTTTCAGGATGTCCTGGAACAATACACTATCATCGGCTGCGACAGCACTGCATGGTGGCACGATGAGCAGCAACGGGATAAGCAGTAAGTGGATAATACTTTTCACAATTTAATTCCTTTCCAAGTCAACTCAGAACATCCAGGCCGTTCACAAGGCCCTCCAGGGTAGCAATAATTTCATCCAGCGCCCTGATAGCCCCGGCGCCATCCCCGTCTGCAACCGCCCGGCTCAGTCCGCCATGGAGTTGAGCGGCGCGCGGGAGATTCAATTGTTCGCGCTGAAAGTACCATAATCGCCGGCACTGCCCATGTGTCGCTGCCAGCGCATCGGCAAGGAAGCGGTTATGGCACGCCGCCCCCAACAGATCATCAAGACGTGCAGCCAGACAGAAAAACATTTCCATGTCGTCGACTGCAGTTTCGAAACGTTCAGCAAGCACGCGTAGCGCCTGGCGTTGCTCAGTCAGCGCGCGTTCCGCCGATTTCACGACCATCAACCGCTCCATTACCCGCCGGGCTTCTACTATTTTAATCAGATCGGAGCGTCGTAAAGGCGTGACCATCAGTCCTTTGCGGGGCAGCACCTGCAAAAGACCTTCTGCTGACAATTTCTGGATTGCCTCGCGTACCGGCGTACGGCCAATACCTGTATTTTCAATGAGGTCCTTTTCGCCGATCAGTTCGCCCGGTGCAAGTTTGAGAGTGACGAGTTGTTCCTCCAGCAGGTGCCAGGCTCGCTCAGCCAGGCTGGCTTTTTCATTGAAATCCGTTGCTATCGCTGGACACATACTAGGCCATGTTATTGTATTAATATCATTTTATTTATTTTTATCATCTAATATATTTTTGATATATCAGTAACAGTATAGTCGCTTGGGCAGTTATCCTGCAAACCAGTTCCTTACTTCAAGGGCCCGTGCATGGCCGGGGGAATACCTTGGGGCCCGCTTATTGCTATCATTGCCGGGTCATGACATTACCATCACCACTCATCGGGATTCTTGGCGGCATGGGGCCGCAGGCCGGCCTCGACCTGGCGGAGAAGTTGATAAGACTGACGCAAACAACACGCGACCAGGATCATATTCCATTCATTCTATTTTCGCTCCCGGCCAGCGTGCCAGACAGGACAGACTTTCTGCTGGGCAATCAAGACATTAATCCGGCGCATGCCATCGCCGGGCAATTCGAAGAGATGGCGGCCATGGGAGTTACGATCGCCGCAATGGCGTGCAACACGGCTCATGCTGGCCCCATATTTGATCTTGTACTGGAATTATTGCGGGGAAAAGGCATCCGGCTTCGAATATTGCATATGGTCCAGGAAACAATCGCACATATCCGGGCGGCCTATCCACAAATCCGGCAAGTCGGGGTGCTTGGAACGAAGGGCACACACCGGTCGCGCCTGTACGACCTGGCACTGGAAGGTGCCGGGCTTGAAGTTGTTATTCCCGATCCTGGAGTACTGGAGAATAATATACATGCCACGCTCTACTCCCCTGCGTTCGGCATCAAGGCGTGCTCTTCTCCTGTGTCCGAAGAGGCATCTTACCGGGTTCGCTCTGCAATTCGCCACCTGCATGACAAGGGCGCCGGGGCCGTCATACTGGGTTGTACGGAGTTGCCATTGGCAATGAAAGACAGTCAAGTTGACGGCATACCGGTCATTGATCCCGCCGTGATCATTGCGGAAAGGCTCATAAGCGAAACCTGCCCGGACAAGCTGGCGTTGTCAGACTGAAGCTTACCGAAGGCTGTTTCTTTGTACGGCCGGAGACCGCTCATACCAGGCCTTGCTGCCATTGACGATCCTGACCACCGAAAGCATAACCGGCACCTCGACCAGGACACCCACCACTGTTGCCAGTGCAGCGCCGGAATCTATGCCAAACAGGCTGATCGCAACGGCGACGGCCAATTCGAAGAAATTGCTTGCGCCAATCAGGGAAGACGGCGCGGCCACACAATGGGCTGAGCCGACTTTCCGGTTCAACAAATAGGCGAGGCCTGAATTAAAATAGACCTGTATCAGAATGGGCACTGCAAGGATTGCGATGACGGTGGGCTGTGCAATGATCTGCTCACCTTGGAACCCGAATAGAAGCACCAGCGTGGTAAGCAATGCTATCAACGACACGGGCTGTAATTTACCCAACAGCGTCTGTAGCGCCTGCTCCCCGCCATCTTTGAGGGTCTTCTTGCGCAAAGCCTGTGCAATGATCACTGGCACGACGATATAAAGCACCACTGACAGCACGAGCGTATCCCACGGCACGGTTATCGCCGACAGGCCAAGCAACAGGCCAACGATCGGGGCGAATGCAAACACCATGATGACGTCATTCAGGGCCACCTGGCTCAGGGTGAAATGGGGCTCACCATCCGACAGGTTGCTCCAGACAAACACCATGGCCGTGCAGGGCGCTGCGGCCAGGATGATAAGCCCGGCGATATAGCTGTCTATCTGTCCTGCCGGCAAATAAGGCCGAAACAGGTAACCGATAAACAGCAGACCAAGCGCCGCCATGGAAAAGGGTTTGACCGCCCAGTTGATAAACAGCGTCACGCCGATACCGCGCCAATGCTCCCTGACCTCTCCCAAGGCCGCAAAATCGATCTTCACCAGCATCGGGATAATCATCAGCCAGATCAGCACCGCCACCGGGATATTGACCCGCGCGACTTCGAAGCCGCCAATGAGCTGGAATACGTCCGGCATAAAGTGGCCCAGCGCAACGCCGGCAACGATGCACAAGGCAACCCATATGGTCAGGTAACGTTCAAAAGTTGACATGGATAAGCCCTGTCTGTTGCGGGGGATGGCTGACATTGTCCATGACTGTTAGCACAATGCAAGCCTTCCAGCCCGCGTAAGAATCTGCTTTCTCAAGACATAGAAAACCCGGCAGAAAAACTCTGCCGGGTTTTCTTGCTATTGATTGTTTAGCCGGTTAGTTCTTGCGGATTTTGACCGAACCGTTCACGGTATCGATATTCAGCCGTGCGCTTCCATTTCCAATTTTCCCGTTCAGGTCACTGCCGACAAAACCCTTCTCGGTCTCCAGGTTAAAGTCGCGGGCATTGATGCCACCATTCAGTGTATCCGCGCTGATATCAACATCGGCGTCAGACGGCAGGATAACCGTTACGCGGCCATTGACGGTTTCTGCCTTGACCCTTTGCTGGCCTTCCAGCTTTACAAACTCGGCTTCAATGCTGCCATTGACAGTGGAGAGAGTGGCATCATCTGCCAGGTCGCTGATTTCAAGATCACCATTTACGGACTCGGCGACCACCTCCCCTGAAACACCGCTGATATTTACATCGCCGTTGACGGTATCAACAGAATCAAGCATCGTGCCAGCTGGCACAATTACCTCGTACCTGACCTCGCCGCTGTTATTGCCAAAGGAGAACCATTTGTCGGAGTCGCCGACTTCTGTGTCCACGACGATCTCACTGGCCGAGTGTGAAATCTCAATTTCAATATTGTCCAGGTCTTTCTGGTTATCCGCTTTCTTGGTTGCCACGATCTCAACCTGGTTGCTAGCCTCACCAGTAATTGTAATTGAGCCGTTCACATTGGATATTGCGAAACGCCCGCCGTCATCAAGCGTGAATGAAAAAGTTTCCTCTTCGGTGACGCTTGCAAAAACACTGCCGCTTGCGAACAACGCAACTGCTAAAACCAATGATCTGAATTCCATGACGAGTCTCCCGTAGGCAAATTAAGCTATCTATACAGTGTTTTTGATGCAGGCGGCAATCAAGAGGTTTAAACCGTATTCTAAAATAGTGGGGTAAAGTATCCCTTATTCCGGGCCGAACAGGAACAATCACAGATGGAGCAGGGTAAAACCCCACCAGACATCCAAATAAGACCCATCGGGAAAGGTGACAACCAGGCGGTGGCAGAGATCATTCGCCTGGTGATGACCGAGTTCAAAGCAGTCGGTAGCGGGTTTTCGATTACCGACTCCGAGGTCGATGATATGCACACCGCCTACTCACCAAGCGGGTCGGCTTTCTATGTCGTGGAAATGGATGGCCATGTGCTCGGTTGCGGCGGTTTTGCTCCGCTCACAGGCGGAAGTCAAGATACCTGTGAGCTGCGCAAGATGTATTTCATGGCTGAGTTGCGCGGCCTTGGTGTCGGTAAGCGCCTGCTGGAACTGTGTCTCGAGGAAGCGGCAAAAGCCGGTTACAAAACCTGTTACCTGGAAACCATGGACGACATGAAACAGGCCCGGCAGCTGTACAGTAAATACGGGTTCAAATACCTGGACCAACCCATGGGAAATACCGGCCACACCAGTTGCGGGACCTGGATGGCAAGAAATCTCTGACCTGTAGGAGGCGCGTCTCGCGGCGATTTTCCTTAAACCTGGTACAAAATTGAAACAATCGCGACGCAAGCGTCGCTCCTACAGGGGA
>CALBDB010000159.1 GCA_937927755.1 uncultured Lysobacterales bacterium | reverse complement strand
CCAATGGGAATTAACCCATTCGCTCCAAAACTGTAACCCATGTGCTCGGTATAAACTGTTACCTATGTCCCCGGTAAGGACCAGGGAAAAATGGTGGGCCGTGAAGGATTCGAACCTTCGACCATCGGATTAAAAGTCCGGACTGCCTAGAAACTGGAACCAGGTTGTCTTAAAAACTCAATTTCGTCCGCCGTAGACTGCCTTCCAAGAACTTTGTTGCGGTGTGGGTAGCGGCCAAATCGCTCGATGATTTTTTTATGCCTCATCTCAAACTCCAGGTTGTTCGGGATACCGTTTTTACGGAAAAGTTCTACCGCGACATTGTGAATTGCCAGCGACTCGCTGTGCATGAACGGCATATACAGAAAACTCCTTTGAAGCGGTGTTAAAGCTTCGTCCGCCCCACAGGCTATGGCTTCCTGTGATAAGGCCAGGGACATGGCATCGTTGGCAAACGCCAGGGCAGAGCCCCTGAACATATTCCTTGAAAACTGATCCAGAACAATGATCTCTGCCAACCTGCCTTCAGGTTCGATCCGCCACTCGTACAATTCACACCTGGAAGCCATGGTATGTATGTTTGAGAACCGCTCAATCAGAAGTGCATCAAACGACTCATCTTTCTTCCACCACAATTCTGGTTCGACCTCCTCGAACCAGAATTTCAGAACTTCGTGATACATTCTCAGGGCCTGCTCAAATACGTACTTATCCGATGATCAGTAACGCTATCCACGGAACCACATTGAAAACCAATACGATTAACTTGAAGAGCCCGACAAATGCGTAAAAGACCACATCAAATGTCTCCCGCGATATCGGAACCCACCTGCTTTGCAGGCTATAGGCGAGATTTGGAGCCACCACGTAGACCAGGGCCAGGAAAAGCAACATGCCAACATTGATGATGGTGCACCACATGAAGAATGTAGTGAGTGTCTGGATATCCATTAGAGCCTCCCATTAATTCTGAATGTATACGGCCCGTGAACATTCACGGGCTCGTCAGTACTGAATTCAGAAAAAGTGTTTATACACCTGGGGACCAGTATAGCGCCGCGGCACTGAACTCCACTAATTTTTAGCGTGTCAGCAGTTCCGTCAGGGCGGCAACCGTCTTGTCATCATCCGACTGGGCCATCCAGAAAATAGCCTGGCGGCGTACATCCGTGGGTGCCTCGCTGTCCCGGGCTATATCCAGCAACATCTTGCCGCCGATATCGCCGGGAAGTTGAGAAATGGCAAATACGGCCTCTTCAAGTACATCTTCATCCCGCTCGGTTTTGATCACTTCCATCAGGTACGGCTGTGCCCGTTGCGGGTACGCTTCCGCCAACCAGAACATGGCTTCGCCGCGTTGCCCGGGATCGGGGTCGGATTTGCTGATTTCAAACAAGAGACCGGCTGCCTCCGGTGAGTTGTTCTGGGACAGGGCAAAGTTGATTTCACGCCGCCGGTTACCCATGGGCAATTCGTCCAGCAGTTGTTTGAGCAGTTTGAAACCCTGCTCACCACGTGCCTCGCCCAGCCAGAAAATGGCTTCGTGGGAAGAGTCGATTTCTGTTTCCTTCGCCAGCGAGTAAAGACGCTTACCGGCTTCTTCACTGCGGTGTAACGAGAGTGCATATATGGCCATGTCGCCTTCGGAATCTTTTGAGATCTGGCGTGCCAGGTTCTCCAGCCAGTCCAGGCCGTCTTTGTCATCAACCTCGCCAATCCAGGTCACTTGTGCACCATTGGCATTGACAGGGCAATGTTCACCGACAAGTCGAAGATCCTGCACCCTGCCATCGCGAATTTCGCTGTATACGATCACATTGTCCGTTAGCGGAGAGTTGGAGCTTGTACCAAAGCTCTGGTGCCTGGCATCCAGGTCACAACCGGCCTGGCCCATTCCCTTTGACCGCCCGTTCCATCTGCCTTTCCAGCAACAGGGCGAACGTGTTCCTTCCAGTGCCGGCAGGCTGAATGCCAGCCATTGGCCTTCCGCGTCCTTGACCGCCTTTGCCGGATCCGTAATTGATGACTTATCCGTTATAAGGGCATCGTACAATTCAGCGGCCTGGGCCCAGGCCGTAGCACTGGCCATCGTCAAAGCCAGTACCAGGCACTTAGTCAAACACTTGGCGTTCATTATTTTTTCTCCAGCAGTTCAAACAGGTATTCATCAGATTCTTCTGAATCCATCATGGTGAGTACCTGCAGCATCTCACTTTTGAGTTCCGGGTCGGTCTCGCTTTTCATCAGGCTGATCAAGCCCTCGGGGTTATCCATCAACATCATGGATTGTATGATGGCCTGCTTCTCATCGCGGGAAGCCTGCGGGTAGAGGCTGGCCAGGTATTTTGCCGCATCATCATCGTCGATAAGGGCCAGCGACTGGATTGCCGCAGACCTCAGTTCCGGATCTTTTTCCGTTTTCAGAATTTCCATCAATCCATCGGTGTCATCAGCGATCATCATGGATTCGAGAACCGTCTTGCGCAGTTCAGCTTCTTCGAGACTTGAGTACAGTTGCTCCATTTCCTTTGTGGCTTCCATCACACCCAGCATCTGGATCGCATCGCGCCGTAGTCCTTCGTCGGATTCGGTGCGGATGATTTTCATCGCCAGGTCTTCAGCATCATCCATCATGACAAGTGACTCGAGTACTACTCTCTTCTCATCAATCGTGCCGGCATTGTCGTATATCGACTCTAAAAGCGCTGCCGCGTCCCTGTCGTCTTCCATGGCAATGCCCTGGATAGCTGTTTTACGCAGTTCGGGGTCTGTCTCGGTTTCAAGAACCTGGCGCAGGGTCTGTGAGTCACCGGCGAGGAAGAATGCTTCCAGGGTGGCAACCTTTGTATCGTGGTCTGTCAGTGTCGGATAGAGCGCCTTCAATTCATCCGTGGCATCCATCAAACCCAGTGTCTGGATGATTTCCTTTTGCAGTGCCGGATCCTTTTCTTTCCGCAACAGGTCCACCATGGTCTCCGCAAGGTCACCTGAATCGTCGGCGATCATGTAGGCCTCGATGACGGCCTGCTTGACCTGCACGCTATCCGAGTCCCTGTACAGACTGGCCAACAGGTCCAATGAAGGCTGGTTTGAAGAAATCCCAAGCATGCGAATGGCATCTGCCTGCAATTTCGGATCGTTGTGGTCACGTGCAATTTTTGCAATTGCTTCCTGTGCACGCGGGTCATCGCTCATGCCAAGCATAAACAGCGTATCGCCGCGGACATTTTCCGAGTCGCTGTTCTTGAGCGCGTCCAGCACCAGTGGCAGGGCACGGTCAGGATCACGATCCATCAACTGCGCCAGTGCGAACATGCGTAACTCCTCGTCCACCAATGCATCTTCACTGGCACTGGTCAGTGCTGAAGCACTGTCGTTTTCGATTTGCAGCACCTGTGCCTCTTTCAGCCAGCGGCTATCGGGATACTTGCGTTGCAGGCTACGTACCTGGCGTTCAGCCTCTTTGCTGCGGCCTGCCTTGTAAAGTGCGTGGGCGCGCCAGTACATGGAAGCATCGGCATTGTCCTTGTCGGCCTTGATGGCCTTCTCAAACTGCTCAGCCGCGACTGACCAGTTCTGTTCACGCAGCGCCTTCTGGCCTTCGTCGTAAGGTGTCTGCGCCATTGCCGTGACTGCTACCAGCACGGTGGCCAGGATGATTTTCTTCAAGATGTTTTTACTAGACATAATGTGGTCCTTAAACCGAGATTTCAGGTTTATTAAGTTGATTGTTCATAACGCGAACCCTGAACAGCAGGCCGTCTCTGACCTCTTTTTGCATCCGTTCACGGGTTGCAGGTGATCCGGACTGGGCCTCGTAGGCCAGTTCGATCAATATTGGTTCGAGTTCACTCAAAAATGTGGCCAGTTTGTGATTGCCCTGCGACACCGCCGCCTGTCTGTAAAGCCGGTTGGCCACCAGCATGTCGGTGGCGTATTCAGCTTCGGAACTGCTGGATTCTGTGGTATTGGCAAACTGGGTCAGTACCAGGTTGACCTGCTCGAGGTGGCTGGATACCGAATGGGTCAACAAACGGCCGGAGTCGATGCTCGCCAGGGCGGTTGCCATCCCATTTGCCGGAACTGGCGGTTGGCCAATGCTGTCCTGGACGTCATTGCGACCCAGCATGAATGCAAATACTGCAACCAGTGCAATTGAAAGTGCACCTGCCAGGCTGAAACGCGGTTGTGAGATTGCAGCCAGCCAGTTCTTAAAGCGACCACTGTTTTCAACACCCTCTTCTGCCAGCTGCGGAGAAATCCGTTGCCAGACTTCCGCCCCGTAGTCACTCCCACGGTGTGGAGGGGAATAGGCGTCGGCCAGTTTGAGCTCAGCACTGAGTGCATCAAAGCGGGCAGACAACTCTTCGGATGCAGCTACCCTTGCAGCCAAATGCGGGTCATCGTGCTCACCGTAAAATAACAGTGCCAGGTCGTCGTCAGTGATCTTGTTCATACTGTCACCAGTGGTCTTAATGCAATGCGCATCTTCTTGACTGCGCGGAAAATATTCTGTTTACAGGCGCCCGTGGTTATTTCCATGATGTGGGCAATTTCCTGGATGGAATGTCCCTCGTAATGCTTGAGTAGCAGCGCGGTGCGCTCCGACTCGGTCAAATCCATCATGGCGGCCTTTGTTTGCTCGCTGATATCAATTTGCGTTCCGGTATCCGGCAAGGCGGCCGCCTGCTGGGTGGTTTCCCATTCGGGCTCTTCGGTTTCAAACTGTTTACGCCTGAGATGTTTACGCATGTAATCCATTGCCGTATTAACCGTTATCCGGTGAAGCCAGGATTTGAAACTGGAATCCATTCTGAAATCTCCAATTTTTCTCCAGGCCTTGATAAATGCCTCTTGAACAATATCCTCGGCAGCAGCCTCATCGCTGGTCAGCCGCCAGGCCAGCCGGAACATGGCATGGCTGTGCTCCAGCACCAGCTCACGAAACGCCAGGCGGTCGCCAGCTGCAGCCTTAATAATGGTTTTTTGTTCGTTTTGGGCCATTTCAGGAGTATAGACGGAGGGAGCGTGAATTAAGTTAGCTGGTTACTGAAATTTAATGTGGTGCCATTTGTACACGTTGAAGTCCTTAACGGTGTGCCCGGCCAAGGGAGGTACCACACCCCCTTGGCGAAGCGAGTGCCGTGCAAACTTGCAAAATCTTCGATTGAATATGTGCTTATGCACGGGGGTATTCAGTGATGGGTCGGGGGATTACTCTCAGGACCGTGAGCGACAAGGATGTCGCGACCGAGCCCCCATGGATGCTTCGCGCCGCACATCCATGTGCTCTATCGCGAAGTACCGTTCATCCTGAACATAACGGCGTGTCCTGAGAGTAACCCCCGGCTCAGCGCCCCACACCCTAAGCGCACCACTTAAACCTTCAAGGCTTAAGTACTAACCTAGTGAGAACTACCCACCCCGGGAACCTGCGTACCATCCCCCGTCAACTGCCAATGAATCAAAGAAACCGGAATAACCCCCTGCTCATCAACCCGCCGGAAAAATTCAGCAAGCTCTATGCCATCAGTCGACTGGCTCCCCATCACTCCCAACAGGCGTTCGATCAGGTATTTTCCCGTGATATAAGTGCTGCCATACCCGGGTTGGCGCATATACAGCAGTTGTTCAAATCCTAGTAAGTCGAGGTCATCCCGCATCCATCCTCGCGGTGTGTTTGCTACGTGGAAGTCCCGTGCCTGTTTCATGGTGAAGATGTTGGCATGTGCGTACAACGAACCCAGGCCACGTGCGGCCCGTTGCGCCAGCATGATCCAGACGACCTCGCGTGCACGCGGGTTATCGTCAAACAGGCCTGCGTGCATCATCATCTCTTCAAAGCCGGTCGACATACCTTCCGAACGGCTGTCCCAGATGTTGTAGAGCAATGGACCACGCCGTACCGGGCTTGGGTGTGGCTGGGTTTCCATGCGCTCAAGGTCAAACCAGTGATACCAGTGGGTCCACAGTGCCAGTGGTTCGTGGTGTGAGACCGTGTAGAAGAAGTTGCGTGATTCCTGTGGCACAAATTCACCCATATGCTCACGCAGAACTGCTTCAATAAAATCGTAGTCCGGCAGGATATCCTCGTCCTTCAGGAATTTTGTAAACTTGATAACCGACTGCTCTGCCCGCTGCTGATACTCTTCTGCGCTGGCGATCGGTTCCAGTGGCGGCAGGTGTCGGTTGTGGTGCTCTTCCAGCATCAACATCGAACGCGCACGGTCCAGTTCCCGCCTCAACAAGGCAACCTCATCCTCCCAGCTTAGCGGCACCAGGTGTACATTCTGTAACTGCCAGGTGTAGTTTTCTTTACCGATACCGGATGGCCCTGTTTTTGTAGGGGCCTGTTGTTCCAGCCAGTCCACAAAATCACCAGTTGCAACTCTCGCGTTCTCGACGGCGGCCTTGAAGTCATCACCGGCCTCCGGTGTTTTAGCTGCCAACTCAACCAGCGTGGCCTGTTGGTTCTTCAGGTCCCCGATACCCCCTTCCCATAGCTCCCGGGCATTACCCACCAGGTTGACCCGTGCCTGTTTTAGTAATGGCGGTATGGTATTCAACTCTGCGGTGAGCTTGGCTTCTGCCTGCGTGCTTAATGGAAACTGGTAAGTCCATAACTCGACCGGCGCGTGGTGCATGGGGCCTTCGTGAGCAGGGGTATCACTTTGATAGGTCCATACCGAGGTGTAGAAAGCCGGGTCGCGTACCCAGGGCTTCAATACACGGATATTGAAATCCATGCCATTCATCTCGGCCCGTACCAGGTGCCAGTCCACCAACTGGCCGACGCCCCATCCCGCGGTATCGAATGCCATCAGTCGTTCCTGAAACGACTTCAACTCCCCGTGCCGGTTGGCGGTAGTCTGTGCCGTGTAGTCCGGTGCGCCCTCGAGTAATGGTGGCGTTTCAAATTCGCGCCATTCTTCAAACAGAACCTGGAGATCCCCGTGGCTTTTTCCGTTTCCCACGCGTTGTGCTTCACCCGTTGCCGGAAAAAGGACAAATACCAGGAGCATCCCGGCTATCAGTGCTTTCATCTCGGTGGGCCTTCCGCATACTCAGGCAGTGATTCTGCGCTGGTATACCATTCCGGTCTCGACCCGCAATGGATATTCTTGTCCGGCCTGATGCCGGGATCTCCATCAAGCGTGCCGGCCGGTACGATCACCACGTTTCCGCTTTTTGATAACCACGGCAATGATGAACCGCAGGTTTTACAGAAACAGGTAGCAAAGTATTTTGTGAAGTCAGGGTTGTACCTGCCTACACTATCCTCACCGCTTAACCAGCGGAATTTTCCAGGCGGCACAAATACGTTGGAAGCATGTGCGCTGCCGGTGAACTTTCTGCAGCGTGAGCAATGGCAATACTGGAATACCCCCATATTGCCGGTGATTTCGTAGCTGACTTTTTGGCAGAGGCAACTGCCGGTTACTTTTTCTTCAGACATGATTAAACCTCTGTGTTTTGGGGTTTCTGTTAATCGCGGGTTATTTGCTTTGCATCCATGGCTGGTTGCTTCTGCAGGATAACAAGTGCAATTCCGCCAAGTATAGCAACGGAAGCCAACACCAACCGCAGTGTCACAGGTTCGCCCAGCAAAATAATTCCACCGATGGCTGCGATAACCGGGACGCTGAGTTGAACGGTGGCGGCACTGGTGTTTTTCAGTGCGGGTAATGCCGTATACCAAATGGCGTAGCCCAGGCCGGAAGCAAGGGCGCCGGAACAGACCGCATACCAGAATCCCGCTTGATCCAGCGTGGTGAAGTTGATCATGAGCAGGCTCAATACCACCGTTATCGGCACGGCGCGCAGAAAATTCCCGGCGGTTACCCTGGTTGGGTCGCCCGCACCCTTGCCACGCAGTGAATAAACACCCCATGCAACACCGGCGCCTATCATCAGCAGCGATCCGATCAGCGGTGGTGCGGAAAGACCCGGTAATAGCAACCCGATCAGGCCGCCGAAGGCAAGCACGATACCAAGCACCTGTGGCTTCACAAGACGTTCCCCCGCCCAGATTCCATGACCAATCATGGTGGCCTGGACCGCACCGAAAAGCAGTAACGCGCCACTTGCCGCAGGAAGGCTTACGTAGGCATATGAAAAACCGGCGGCATAGGCAAACAGGGCGGATGCCGAGGACCAGGTTCCATTGCCGGGCAGCGCACCACGTTTTAACCGTACCACCAGCCAGAGCGCCAGTGCACCGGAGACCAGCCGGATGCTAGTAAAGCTGGCTGGGTCAATCGCCGTGCTTTTAAGCGCAAGTCGGCAAAGCAGTGAATTGCCCGCAAATGCAACCATGGCGAGCGTAGTCAGGCTGATGATTCGGGTATAGGACATGACCTATTGCCGGCGGCTGACTATCAGTTTCATCGGAACAAATACAACACCGCCTTTATCCGTGGGTCCGGATATGGCGACAAACCCGAACTTTTCATAAGCTCCCTGTGCATAGATGGAGGAATTGACGGTAAATTTACCCGGGTTTCCCCTTTCCAGGCACTCATTCATTGCACACTGCCAAAGTTTCCTGGCAATCCCCCGGCGCTGAAAACTCTCTGCGACAAACAGGTGATACAGGTGGCTGTCTTCTTTCATGCCCACCACACCGGCGAGTTGACCTTTTTCTTCGGCGACATGATACCTGAACCCGGATTGCATAGATTTCCCGATTCCATCCGGCGTCAGTGTCTCCAGCAATGCCCGTTTCCCTTCCGATGAAAACTCAGCGGTAATAAATCTTTCAGAAAGCTCACAGAGCAATTGGCTGATACTTTCAATGTCTTCCGGTGTGGCTGGTCTTATTGTCAAAAAGATCGTCCTTCGTAAGCGGTGTGTTCTTCAAGCCTAGTCGGTGGCCTGGCCCATTGCCACCAGGCTCTGTGATCTTGGGAGTCAGTGTTTTGGTGAAAAGACAGGCGATCGGCGGGACCAGATCTCAGCACCCGCGATGGTCACCAGCAGACAAACTGCTACAAGCCCCAGTGAGAAACCGTCGAGCGGCACAAGTCCGAGCAGGATTCGCAGACCGGGTACAGTGATGGTCAATACCTGCAGAATAACGCTGGCAATGATAATGATATTGAGTATGCGGTTGCTTGCGGTCGACGCCATGATTCGCCTTGAGGGGTAGACAAAGGCCAATTGGGCGAGTGATTCGAACAAGAACAGTGCGGTTTGCGTACTGCTTCCGGAATAACCCATCACGGGCAACAGGAAAAACAGGAAAATGCCAATTCCACCCTTCAGAAAACCCGCAAACAGAATGAAATGCACATCTACGCTGGATAGCAGTGGTGATGACGGCAGCCGTGGCCGTTGTGACATCATTCCGGGATTGCGATCGACCCCCAGCGCCAGCGCAGGTGGGCCGTCGGCGATGATGTTGATCCACAGTAGCTGAACTGCGATCAGGGGCACGAGCAGGTGCCCGGCCTCATTGCGCATATCGAATAACGCGGCCCCGGCAACGCCGAATGCGATCAATAACACCAGCGCCACATTGGTGGAAAACAGGAAACGGATAAACTTGAGAATATTGGCGTAAATGCCCCTCCCTTCCTCGACTGCTGCGGCAATGGTGGCGAAATTGTCATCCAGTAACACAAGGTCGGCCACCTCGCGACTGACATCGCTGCCACGCTGCCCCATTGCAACACCCACATCTGCTCGCTTCAAAGCTGGTGCGTCATTGACACCATCGCCTGTCATCGCCACTGTCTCGCCGTTCGCTTTCAGCGCATCAACCAGTTCAAGCTTGTGCTCGGGGCTGACCCTTGCAAAAACGCTGATGGTTCTTATTTTCTCAGCAAACTCCTTGCTGTTCAGTTGGTCCAGTTGCTCCCCTGTGATTACCGTGTCGGTTTCGATACCAATCGAATTGGCAATGGCCAAAGCGGTTACCGGATGATCGCCGGTGATCATAATGACCCGGATGCCTGCCTCCTGGCTGGCCTTGATGGCATCGGCGACTTCCGGCCTGGGCGGATCCCATAATGAAACCGTACCAAGCCACTCAGCATTTCCTTCGAGCCCGCCGACCAGTCGCGCCAGGCCAATCACGCGGAAACCCTGGGCCGCTGCGACCTCAATTTTCCGGTTCCACTTGTCGCGTTCTTCCGCAGTCAACCGGCTTTGTTGCAGTAATACCTCCGCGGCGCCCTTCAGGTAGGAAACCGCCTGGCCATCTTCGAGCACGGTCACCTGCATATAGCGTAAAGCCGAATCAAATGGCTGCATCGCCTGTTGAGGGAATTGCGCCTGGGTATCTGCGGGGTCAACACCATTATTTCTGGCAAACTCGAACAGACCGACCTCGAGCGGATCACCAGTAGTCTCATCGGTCTCTGCCTCGCAAGCCAGCACCATGGCACGCAGGGCGAGCTGCCTGTCCGTTACGTCGATGCTTTGCACCGCCATCGAGTTTTCGGTCAGCGTCCCTGTCTTGTCAGTTGCGATTACCGTGACTGATCCAAGCGTTTCTACGGCTGCAAGACGTCGGATCACGGCTTTGCGGGAAGCCATCCGGGTTGTACCAAGCGCCAGTGTCAATGTCAGTACGGCGGGCAGACCCTCCGGTACTGCTGCTACTGCTACTGCTACTGCGAATAACAGGGCCTGGTTGAAATAACTGATACCTTCAATTCCCACACCGACGACCACCAGTACGACTGCTATGGCGGCCACCCAACGGGCAATCACGTGACCAAAATGGGCAAGCCGGCGTTCCAGCGGGGTGAGCTCAACGGCTACACCGGACAGCATGCCGGCAATACGGCCCATTGCAGATCTCCGACCGGTTCTTTTCACCTGCATCCAGCTGAGACCACGCACGGCCAGTGTTCCGGCCAACAACTCCTGGCCTCTGACATGCTCCACCGGCAGTGACTCACCGGTCAGCATGGACTCGTCGATCATCAAGCCGGCCTTACCAACAAGAGTGCCGTCGGCAAATACCCGGTTCCCCGCCTCGACTCGCACCAGGTCGCCCGGAACCAGTTCCGAGACCGGAATGTGCTTCATTTCACCATCACGGCGCACCCAGGCATTGGGTGCAGACAGTTTTTTCAGGTGTGCAAGGGCGTCCTCGGCGCGGTATTCCTGCCACACACCCATGACGGTATTGAAAACCAGGATGATGACAATAGCGATCGACTCAAATGGCCAACCACCCGATTCCTCCATGAACCAGACTGCAGCATCAAAGGCCAGCGCAAACAATAGGATGTAAATAATCGGGCTGCGCAATTGCCGCAAGACCCTTTTCCACCATGGTTCGGGCGATCTTTCCGGCAATTCGTTGAGGCCGTGATGGACAAGAAGCTCGGCTGCCCGCCTGGATGAAAGCCCCGGTGGATCAAGCTTGACGTCAGCTTGCACGCGGCGATACCCGGCCTGCCAGGTTATTAAGTCCGAACGTACTGGTGTGTTTAGATGTTTGGACTATTTTTAGTTGATCTCGTGAAATGAAAGTACGCAAACTTCTGCTCTTTGGCTGCCGGGGTAATGTGAACCTGATGCCCTTGTTCTAATAATTCAAAATTCTCACCCAATTCTGCCATTAATTTCTCGGCGTCATACTGAACTATATCAAGTCCGCTGCATTTTTTGGGGCCATCGATGGCGAACGCCATGATTATTAGGTGCCCGCCCGGTTTCAGTGCGCGCTTCAGTACTTCAACATAGCTTTTCCTGTCCTCATTGGCCGTTAAAAAGTGAAACACTGCTCGATCGTGCCAAAGCGCGAACCGGCCTGACGGGTTTAACTCGGTGACATCTGATTCAAGCCATTTCACACCAGAAGCTTTTTCCGCTAACCTGAGTTTAGCGTGTGCAAGCGCCCTGGCAGATACATCCAGGACACTGATATCTTTGAAACCATCATTGCAAAGGTGATCCACGAGCGTGGACGATCCGCCACCCACATCAATGATGGGCGCATCATGATCCAACCCCGTGTTTCGGATTAACCGCAACGAAAGCGCCGGCTCCTGCTGATACCAACTCACCTCGACAGGAGATTTGCTTGCGTAGACATTTTCCCAATGTGTTTTTCTGTCAGACATAGTTTCAGTGAGCCGCGCCGGGTTGAAATCATTGTATCCCATCCTGATTTTACCGGTCATTGAAACCAGTTTGACAGCACGCAGTCATAGTTTAATGTACCAGTTGAGTTATTATTAAACCGATTTCCTTTAGGATTTCCAGGAGTAAGACTTATGCGATTTTTCAAACTTTCACTTATGCTTCTGGCGTTACTCATAAGCGTAGCGGCTATTTCGCCTGCATGGGCCAAGAAAGATCTTCCAGCAGTAAATGATGAGGGCATGGAACTTATCAAAGACTCTGATCTGGCCACGGTTTATGCGGATCCCGGGGCCGACCTGGGTATTTACAAGCGCATCTGGCTCGAAGACGCCACGGTGGCTTTCAGAAAAAACTGGCAACGCGACCAGAACCGTGGCAATTCACTGAAGGTCAAGGACAGGGACATGGTGAGGATCACCGAGGATGTAGCCACATTATTCCGTGAAGTAATGACCAAGGAGTTGCTTGACGGGGGCTATGAAATGGCGGAAGAAGAAGGCGCGGATGTCCTGATCGTCAAGCCGGCCATTGTCGATCTCGATGTGTACGCACCGGATATTCAATCTGCAAACCGCACCCATAGTTATGCCAGGTCAGCAGGGGAAATGACGCTCAACCTGGAGCTCTTCGACTCGGTAACCGGTGACAAGATTGCCAAGGCGACAGACCGCAAACGAGATTATGATCGCGGCTACATGGAGTGGAGAACCAGGGTCAGCAATCGCGCCGATGCCAAGCGCATGATGACACCCTGGGCCAAGGCTCTCAGGTCTGCCCTGGATGAAGCACGCTCTTCAACCAGCAGCACCGACTGATTATGATGTCATGCTGGGCAATACCCGGCATGACTTTTGCCGGGTAGCTTGTGACAAAACAGGTACGTATACTTCCCAGTGGTCGCGAGTTTGTTTCCGAGGGAAATTCCACGCTGCTTGAAGCCGGCCTCAGCGCGGGCCTTGCCCTTGGCTATGGCTGCAGCAACGGCAATTGCGGTGAGTGCCTGGCAAAACTGGTCGCCGGTGAGGTAGAACAAACAAAACACCACGATTACCGGATAAGCGATAGCCAGCGAAACGATAAGCTGATCCTGATGTGTTGCAGTACTGCCTTGAGCGATGTGGGGCTGGAGGCTGCTGAGGCACGGGATGTCAGTGAAATACCCCGGCAACAAATAACGGCCAGGGTCAAAAACATCCAGATCGTAGATGATGACGTTGCCCTGCTGCACCTGAAAACCCCCCGCACCAATCGATTACGGTTTCTGGCTGGCCAGCACGTCAAATTGGGCGGTAACGGTATACCTGTGAGCAAGCAGTCAATTTCAAGCTGCCCCTGTGATGATATGAACGTCCATTTCCAGGTTCCCCGGCTGGCCGGCGACGGATTTTCCGATCATGTTTTCAATGTCATGAAAAAGGGAGATTCGGTTGATCTTGATGGACCCCTGGGAGATTTTGTCCTGGATGAAGGCTCCAACCGTCCGCTCGTGTTTATTGCATGGCATACAGGCTTTGGCCCGGTCAAAAGCCTGGTTGAGCACGCAATGTCGCTTGAGCACACGGAAACCATGCACCTGGTCTGGATAACCGGCGATAAAGACGACCGTTATCTCGACAATTTATGCAGATCCTGGCAAGACGCGCTGGATGACTTCAGCTACACCGCTGTTGAATCCGGCTCAGCTGATGCTAAGGTTGACCTGGAACAGCTCATGACCAGGCAATTGAAAATTAGGCCGGAAAACGTAACGGCTTTTGATTTTTACGTTGCCGGTAATGGTCCGTTATTGGATGTATGCAGGAAAACCCTGACAAAGCTGGGCCTGCCAGCAGAACAGCTGACGCTTGACCAAATAGAACACGCTTAATCCGCTGCCAAAGACTTTGATGTCCTGGCATACCGGGAGTTAATGCTTGTGGAGACAAAAAGGTCGCCAGTAGTTACCAACGACCATTTTGGAACTTGAATAGGTGCTCTTAGAGCGCGACAACCTTGGTTGCGCACGGCCCTTTCTGGCCTTCCCCTACTTCGTATTCAACCTGCTGCCCGTCATTGAGGGTCGCATAACCATCGGTCTGAATTTCGGAGTGGTGAACAAACAAATCCTTGCCGCCATCTTCAGGGGTAATAAATCCATAACCCTTGCCCGCATCAAACCACTTAACTGTACCTGTACTCATAACTTCATTTCCTTACTTTGCTACATTTCGAGGGGTCATCCCTCAAAATATTTCAAGGGATTATCCCTCAAAATTTAGAAGATTCTTATTCATAATACCCAAAAACGTTGCCGTTTCATCGTCAACCCTTTTTCTTTCGGCGGAGAGTGTACCACGTATACCAGTACAAAAATCCATCCCCGGAAAAGGAACTGATTTGTAAGCCCGTGGGGCGCGCATCTGGTCAGCCTGGCATCAGATCGCTAGCGGTGTTACTGAGCACATAGATTCCGACCAGTATCAGGATGAACGGGGTCACGTAATTTCCATAACGAGCGAGGAAATTTCCGAGTCTGCGGCGCTTGAGCGCATACAAACTCAACCAGGCAAATCCACCGGTCATGGCCAGGAATGTTGGTGCAATCAGGTAATCTGCCACATCTGCGGAGTCAGCAAATAGCACGGAAAACGTGATGATCGAGTCTGCGCTATTGCTCAGTTGGGTCATCAACACAGTGATAAATATCGCGTGGTGATTTTTATAGATGCCAGGGCCGGTCATTTCTTCAGATTGTTTGTTCCTTGTCAACGCGATTAACCCATGCACACCTATTAGGATCGGTATCAAGCCAAGCAACCCGAGATAGGCTATCGGAACGAACTCCCCTGCCTCGCCAATCACAAAACTGATCGCGCCAATGAGTATCATGCCGCTGAAATAGCCGGCCGTCACCATCCTGGCGTGATCCCCGAAGCGCCTGTGTAAAGCCACCAGCAGTAGCAGGTTATCCAGGTTGGTGCCGATAAATGCGCCTGCCGCGATCACGACAATTGTGAGTATTTCACCCATGCGCGCTACCCCGGGTTACTTGCTCAATGACCCCGGCCGGTTGGCAGAACATAGGCGTACACCGAAATAAAATGGCAAACGCTGCCAAGTAAAACGAACATGTGAAATATGGCGTGATTGAATTTGATTTTCTTGATGCTGTACAGGATAGCGCCCACGGTATAGGCCACACCCCCGGCTATCAGCCAAAACAAACCATCTGCGGACAAGCTGTTAACGAGCGGCTTTATTGCAAAGATAATCATCCAGCCCATGAACACATACATCAAGGTCGATAACATGTTGTATCTCCCCGTGAAAAACAATTTCAGGGTGATCCCGGTCACGGCCATCGTCCAGGAAGCTGCAAAAATCACCCACCCGACCCAGCCATTTAGCGTGACCAGCACAAAGGGCGTATAGGTGCCGGCGATAAGAACATAAATGGTAGCGTGGTCAATCACCCTCAACCGGCCTCTTGTTTTTGGGTCCTTGGCGCTGTGATACATGGTGGATGCGGCATACAGGCAAATCAGGCTGACCCCGAAAATGCTGACACTTACGATATGCCAGGCGTTACCATACGTGCTTGCCCGGACAACCATCAGCACCAATGCAACAATACCCAGTGCAAAACCAATTGCATGGGAAATGATATTGGTTCTTTCTTCCAATGGTGAATAGTGGGTCATTTAGACGGCCATCCCTGGTTCAGACTTTTCTATTTTAAACTTTACGGGCGCGAACGTTGCGGCCTTTGACCTTTCCGTCTGCAAAATAATTGAGCGCCTGGCGTAAGCCCGAACGCTCGATCGCTACAAAACTGGACATGTCAAATATATCGATCTTGCCAATCTGTGACCCATTCAAACCTGCGTCACCGGTCAGGGCGCCCAGCAAGTCACCCGGGCGTATCTTGTTTTTACGCCCGGCGTCCATCTGGATCGTCACCATTGGCGCCTGCAGGCTGTAATCCGGGTCACGGTCGAGTGACTGGCAAACATCACATATACAAGGCTTGTCCTGGTATCGCTCAATCGCGTTCACCCTGGGCTGTTCAGCCTCGGTAAAAATGCTCAGGGCAATGCCTTTCTCACCAGCCCTGCCGGTACGGCCAATGCGATGGGTGTAGATCTCCGGGTCCCGTGGAAGTTCGTAGTTGATCACCGCTTTCAGTGATTTTATATCGAGCCCGCGGGCAGCAACATCGGTTGCAACCAATACCGGGCAACTGTTATTTGCAAACCTGACCAGTACCTGGTCACGCTCACGTTGATCGAGATCACCATGGATGGCCAAGGCGTCGATTTTCCTGTCACGAAGATGACGGGCGACCTCGTCGCATTGTTTTTTTGTATGGCAAAAGACCAGCGCGTTATCCGGCCGGTAGTGCTCAAACAGCGCCAGCAGCGTATTGTTTCTCTCGTGCTTTTTAACCTCATAAAACAGCTGCTCAATGACACCCTGTTTGTGCTCGGCTTCGGCTGTTACCGTTACCGGGTCGCGTTGAATAGAGCGGCACATCTTTCTGATCGTTTCCGGATAGGTCGCCGAAAACATCAGTGTCTGCCGCTTCTTTGGTGTTTGCGTGATGATCTCGGTCATTACATCAAGAAACCCCATGTCCAGCATGCGATCGGCTTCATCCAGCACCAGGGTTTTGAGTCCGTCGAGCTTTAAATTCTCCTTGCGCAAGTGATCCTGTACGCGTCCCGGCGTACCGACAACGATATGTGCGCCGTGCTCGAGTGAGCCCTTTTGCGGCCCGAACGGCTTGCCGCCACACAACAGGAGCAGTTTGATATTGGGCGTACTGCGGGCCAGCCGGCGGAGTTCCTTTCCGACCTGGTCGGCCAACTCGCGGGTTGGGCACAGTACCAGTGCCTGCACCCCGAAGAAGCGCGGATTGATTTGCTCCAGCAGACCGATACCAAAAGCCGCAGTTTTACCGCTGCCGGTCTTGGCCTGGGCTATCAGGTCCCTGCCCTTCAACACGTGGGGCAGGCTTTGCGCCTGGATCGGTGTCATGCTTTTGTAGCCCAACGAATCCAGGTTTGCGATCTGCGCCTTGGGTATTGGCAGGGAAGAGAAACCTTTAATGGCCATCGTCATTATTCCTTTCCGGCGTGCCTGACCAGCAGTCTATCCAGGTGATCAGCAAATGATTTGCGGTCGCTCTGGTTCAGCGCCGGCGGTCCACCCGTATCAATACCACTGCCACGCAGCGTATCCATGAAATCCCTTATGTTGAGACGCGCCTTGATGTTTTCACTGGTAAACATTTCACCACGAGGGCTGAGGGCGTACGCGCCCTTTGCGATGACATCGGCAGCAAGGGGAATATCGGCCGTGATAACCAGGTCTCCGGCAGCGGCCCTGTCAACGATCTCATTGTCGGCGACATCGAAACCGGATGCCACCTGTACGGACCTGATAAAACGCGATGGCGGCACACGCACGGGTTGATTCGCGACCATGGTCACCTGCGTGGCGGTGCGTTCCGCTGCCTTGAACAAGATATCCTTGATAACCACGGGACACGCATCGGCATCCACCCAGATTTTCATTTCAGGCTTTCACGAATCCGCGGCTTCTTTGCCCACCAGGTCGGAAGAGAACCGTTTGTGTGAGCCATCGCAATACGGCGCGTTGCCGGTATGTTTGCAGCAACACAGCCAGGCATCGCCATCCTTGTCTGCTACAAATACCTTGGGGGTAAACGATGTACTCTTGTGTGAACCATCACAGAACGGTTGGTTCCCGGAGCGGCCACAGACACAGAAAAAATACTTTTTATCCTTGCCAAGCGTAACTTTTTTCGGACTGTTGTCTGAAATAACCGGCTTGTTCATAAATTCATTCCTGGTTTGACTGATTTCTCAGGTAATAATGCCACAACAGCCTTGCCGCTGTTGCGCGGTGTGGTCGCCAGGCCTTTGCGATTTCGCTGAGTTCTGCTTGTGAAGGTGCCTGTTTCAATCTCTTGATGTTTTTGAATGCCGTGGCAAGAGCAACATCACCGGGCGGCCAGACATCCGGCCGGAGCAATGCCATCAACAGGTATATGTTTGCTGTCCATGGGCCGATACCTTTTACGGAGGTGAGTTTTACCATCACGGCATCGTCGCTCTCTTTTGCCAATTCACCCAGGTCAAGGACCCCGCCCTCAATCGCCTCTGCCACATTGATAAAGTAGGCTGCTTTCTGCCGGGTTATTCCAAATGACCGCAGAAATGGGGCGCCGGCATCCAGTACCGAGCGCGGTGTCAGCGGATCGACAATTCCGGTGAGACGCCGATACATGGCATCGGCCGAAACCAGGGAAACCTGTTGTTCCAGAATGATACGGAGCAGTGTTACAAAACCCTGCTCCCTCTTCCACAGGGGCGGTGTGCCATGGTCCGCCAGTATTCTGGCAAGGTCCTTGTCTGTTTTTGCCAGGGCGGTTGCCGCTTCAGCCAACAAGCGCTTCGAAAGGGCCTTGGGCACTATAGCTTTACTCAGTGTTTAAGGCTTTGCATGCCTCATTTCCCTTGTCGAAGACTATCCGCCATGTGCCGGGGGCCTCCTGCCGCCAGATGGAAGTAAATGTTCCCATCAGTTTTCCGTCGGGGCTGTTCACCGGGCCTGTGCTCAGCGCGAGCTTGCCCGAATCCAGCACCACGACCTGTTCAGGCTGCCAGGAAAACGGGGCATCGGGGCCCTCGTAAAGAGGCTTCCACAGCTCGGCTACCTGCTGTTTACCGCTCGTTGCATTCGGCCCTGAAAAAAACACGGCCTCCTCGGACAGGAACGAAACGAAGGCGTCGTGATCCCGGTCTGCCATCGTTTTAGCAAAAGCCCGCTCCGTATCCTCTACCTGCTGTCGAAGATCTTCCTGTGTTTGTGCTGTAACGGCGTTACTCACCATCATCAGCATAAAGGCGGCAATAGTAAAAAGTATCTTAATCGGCATAACTGCTTCCTCTTTTCAGCACCCTGGCGAAGACATCCTGGTCAACATTCCCGCCGGACGCGATTACGGCGACTTTGCGACCGGCAATCAATGGAGCCTCCTGCATTGCTGCTGCCAATGCCGCCGCACCCGCGCCTTCGCAGACATTGTGTGTACATTCAAACATCATACACATCGCCGCGGACACCTCGTTGTCGCTTACCTCCACAATGCGGTCAACACCTTTCAAAATGAGATCAAGCGCCACGGTTTGGGGTGTGCGGCAAGCCATTCCATCTGATAACCGCGTCGTGACCGGAGAATCTACAGGGTGGCCGGCGCTGAATGATTTCGCATAGGCGCTGGCGTGGCTCGAGACGACCCCCACTATTCTGGTTTTAAGCTTCAGCGCATCACGCGCGGCCATCATTCCACAGATTCCGGACCCAAGACCGATGGGTACATAGACGACGTCAATATCCCTGACCGCTTTTAGCAACTCCATGCTGTAGGTGGCTACACCGGCAACCAGCCAGGGGTGGAAGGACGGCACCATGTACAAAGATTTTTTCTCTGCACAGTCCACGGCAAATTCGAGGGATTCCTGGAAGTCATCGCCATGTTCAATCAGCTTCACACCCAGTGCTCGCATGGCGGCGTTCTTTTCAACGCTATTGCCGCGCGGCACAACAACCGTGACAGGAATACCGTAAAGACCTGCGGCATAGCCAATTGACTGGCCGTGGTTTCCGCGTGTGGCGCTGATGACGCCATCGGGCGCATTGCCGGAATGCACCAGGCGGGAGAAGTACACCAGCCCTCCCCGAAGTTTGAAAGCCCCAACCGGGCTGTGATTTTCATGCTTTACCCACAGTTCGGCACCGCAGCGTTCACTAAGCAACGGCCAATGGTACTGTGGGGTTGCCTGCATATTGGCATAGACGATACGGGACGCCGATTCGATATCTTCAAAGCTGATTGCTTTCCAGTATTCCATGTCAACCGATCACTCCACTAGCTTATATAACGCAAATGTTCTTCACCGGTCCCACAACACCCGCCAAGTATTTTCACACCATGGGTCCTGTTTAAACCCAGCATCAGTTCACCCCACCCGGAGGTGCTTTCCTTGTGTAATTCCTCCGCACCATCGAGATCACATTGGTTCAGAGAAGATGCGTTTGCCATGTAGCCAATCAGTCTTTTGAACAGGCCGCGTGGCTGGGTAGCAGCGCACAAAAATGACGGATAGGCGCAGTTCACCATAAAACCAAGTGGTTGCCTGCTTGTTTCCGCATCAATGGTTTTGATTGCTGTGTCGAGACCGGTACCGTCCAGTACCCGTCCGTTTCGAGATATTACAAAGCTGATGAAATATGGCAGGCCGGTGCTTTCCATCGCCCTTGAGATGCCGATGGCCTCTTCGACAGCCGGCAGCGTTTCCGCAATCAGAAAATCCACCCCGCCTTGCTTTAACTGGTCAAGCTGCCAGGCGTGAAACCTTTCCGCCTCTTCTGCGGACAGGCCTTGTTCCGGCCTGTAACAGTCATTTTTGCATCCGATCATGCCGCCGATCTTTATGTCTTCTTTGCCTGCGGCCTGTGATTCACGCAAGTCTTTCAGAAATTTCACCGCGTCGATATTAATGGCGGGATTGACCCCGGTCTCGATAACCCTGGCGTGGTTTGTCCTCCACGTGGGCGTACACATCAGGAAGGGCTTGTTTGCTTCGGCCGCTATATCAATATAGCCCTGATAAAGCCTGTTCAGGGCTTTTCTTCCCGTATCCTCATAGATCAGCGGTGCATTGACAAGGGTGGGGTGCAGCTCAATACCCTCTGATCGCCTTAATGACTCGACGATGGATGCTTCCATCAATACCAGGCTGTTGTCTTCTAATAGTTGTTGCATATCCATTTGCTACCGGACCTGTTTTTAAACTGGCAGTCAGCCGCGATATTTAAGCTGCATTCCCTTCATAAAGTTTCGCAGGGCCTGATCTTTGCATTCGCGATAGTGTTTGTGGCCGGGTTTTCGGAAAAACGCGCTGAGCTCGTGCTTGGATATATGAAAATCACCCTGGTTGACCATTCCGAGGACCTCATCGGCCTGCAGGTTCAGGGCGATCTTCAGCTTCCTGAAGATCATGTTGTTGGACAGTTGAGTTTCCGGCTCCGGTTGCGGTCCGTCCTTTCTGCCCCTTTTTTCGATGATCAGGCCATTCAGAAAAATTGCCAGCTGCCGGTCGCCGCATTTCACGTACTCAGGATCATCATCCCTCTTCAACCAGTCACTGACCTGCGCGCGTGTGGTATCAAGGCCACCGAGGCCAAATATGGAAATCATTTTCGAGTCATCCAGGTTGAAGGTATAGCGAATTCGACGCAGGACATCATTGCTGTTCATTATGATTTTCCAGTGTGTTTGCCGGGCTTTTTACCAGGAAGACATCACCGCCAAACTCGATGACATCGTCTGAAACGATCTTTCTCCGTTTCCGTGTTTCAACCTTTCCATTTACCAGAACCAGTCCGTCGGCAATTACCAGCTTGGCCTCACCACCACTTGCAACCATGCCTTCGAATTTGAGGATCTTAAAGAGTTCAACAGGTTCCCTGCTAATATCGACCCGTCTCATTTGACTGTCCAGTTTTCTTCCAACAACAGTTTTTCTTTGGCGTAGATTTTCCCGGTCATCCGGTCGCCGCGCCTGACCTGACCAACACCCTCCGGTGTGCCTGTCATGATCAGGTCGCCCGTTTCAAAAGAAAGAAACTTGCCGGCCTCGCTTAAAATTTCATCCGGTTTGTTGATCATCAGATCATAACCGCCCTGTTGCACCAGATGGTCATTAATATACAACTCCAGTTGCAGTTCATCCGTTTTGCCGTTGAAGCTGACAAACCCGCTGAAAACCGCGGCACCGTCGAAAGCCTTTGCGCGCTCCCACGGCAGACCCTTTGCTTTTAAGCGGGACTGGATCTCTCTCTTGGTGAGGTCCAGCCCAAAACCGACTGTTGAGAGTTTCCCCGCGCTGACCATAAAAGACAATTCGGCCTCGTAATGTATATCGTCGTTGTCACCCGCGTTGACTTCAGCAGAAATAGTCGAGTTTGGTTTCAGAAAGAACACCGGTTCGGTTGGGATTTCATTTCCCAGTTCCCTGATGTGATCAACATAGTTTCTGCCGATGCAGACTATCTTTGACGGGTAATATTTTTTGCCGTCCGATTTTATAAAGTTCATTTTTTGATCACTGCCGGTGCTGTTGGACCAATTATTTCATAACCGGAACTCAAATCCTTGAAGAAGATCAAATCCGCTTCTTAAAAGGCCATTTTCACCATGTAATCCACTGGTGGCTGAACCAATAATAGCGCCCGTCATTACGAGGGGCCGTGCAATTAACCCGGTGGCGCCCCGTCTGCAGGGCATTTTTCGGACCCACGGCAAACTGCCTGCCTGGTTCTACCCAACGCACATCCACCTTGCCCTGCCCGGTGACAAAACAGGCAAGCTCACCGAGCCTGGCGTCGGTTTCACCAAGGGTCAGTAATATTTCAGGTATCGGGCCGCTGGTGACCGGATCCCAGGGCTCGACCTCCAATACCGGTAGTGGCAGGCTCGCCGCCTTGGTGCGGAAGCCATCCATACCGGCAAAACTTTCTGCCATCGGAAAGCGTGGCAACGCACGTTGATCCCCATGGCGGCCAATGGCGCCAGATTGTTGGCCAAAGGCAATGTAACCGAACTTTGTCAGTTCCTCCGCAGAACCAGTGTTGTATTCACCATAAGGATAAGCAAATACAGTTTGAAGAAGCTGATCGGAGTCCGGCAGTTCTTCTTTCAGCCGCCGGGAGCCCTTTTCAATATCGGCTGTTATCCGCTTACGCCACTCAGCGTCAGATTCACCCGGCAATATCCTGGCCATTGAGATGTGCGCTGCGCCGTGGTTCGCGAAGGTGACGCCATGAGCGGCCATTTCCCTTACCTGCTCCCAATTCAGGTAGGCCGGCAACTTGTTGTCCACAGCATCGGTGGAAACAAACACGGTGAATGGAAAACCGTGCTCTGAGAACAAGGGGTAGGCGACTTCGTAAATGGACAGGTAGGCATCGTCAATGGTTATCACCACTGCTTTTGGCGGCAGTGGCTGCCCACCCTTGAGAAAAGCGATCAATTCCGTCATCGGAATAACTGCGAAGCCGCCATCACGCAGGTAGTCCAGCTGCATTCGAAACTGATCGGTGCGAATGCTGGTAGAAGGGAATTTCTGTTCATCAAAGCGGTGATACATGAAAACAACCGCGCTTTCGTCTGCCTTAAGGCATTGGGTAACAGACATGCAGGTGCTTATCAGGAAAATGAGCGTGCCAGTTCGTAAATTCATGATGGATACCATGCTGTTATGTTAACCACGGCCAAGACAGACCTGGTAATTCCGCTGCACTATATACATTTAACCCGGTTGCGTCTTGAACACGAGAGTTCCACTGCAGGAAACAATGACTGCGGGGTTCCTGCCAAATAATTGTATCCTGAGTCGAGGTTTTAGTCGCTTGCAAAAAAAAGGGTGCCATCATCGATGGCACCCTTATGTACGGCGGTTCAGCCTTGCTTACTAGAAGCGGTATGCGGCACTGACGACGACTCTGCGATCGGGATACCCCACGAAACAAAGAGGTCCGGATTTGCTCACACAATGCTGGTATATTTCATTTTCTAGGAGGTTTACACCTTCGACACCGATATCAAGATGATCGGTTACCGCATAAAAAATACTGGCATTAAGCTGTGCTCTGTCCAATGTGTAAACAGGGAAGCTGAATGTACTGCTTCCGCTCGTGTTTGCACCACCACCGAAGTCCTGTGTGCGGAATGCTTCACGCCATGTGTAGCGCATTCTTGCGGACAGGCCATAGTTCTCGTAGTACAGCGTAAAGTTATAAGCATCTTCAGAGAAATCAAGCAGACCCCTGTCTATGCATACATCGCCAAGGACAGTTAGTCCTCGACCCGAAGTGCAATCCTCGATGGATCCGCCGCTGAAGTCCTGGATGGTATAGTTGGCGATCACACCGAAACCGGAAGCCCAACCCAGCTTGTCTTCCCACTCTGAAAAGTCGTACTGGAAGGCAAATTCCCAACCTGACTGCGTAGTCGTTGCCGGATCGTTTCCGGGTATCGTGAAGTCAACGCACATTCCCAATTGTTCCGGATCTCCCAAAATATTGGGTACAACGATTGGGTTATAGATACCGCCACCCGGGCACGTTGGGTCTGTCTCCCGGGCGAAACCACCTGGTACGGTTGGATCGGGATGAAGTGCAGCACCCTCGAAATCTATACCAAATATGTTGGTGCGTTCTTTTCTGAAGTAACCAACACTCACCACCGCTGCAGGGGCAAAATACCATTCGACCGAAAGGTCAATAGAATCCACTTCTTCAGGCTCCAGCCCGGGGTTACCCAATGCAACAACGGAATTTTCCTGGTTATTAAATTGGAACCCGGTCGCCAACTGGTCAAAATCGGGGCGCCTGATGTCTTTCGAATAACCAAACCGGACGACCAGATCTTCTGTCACATCGGCAACGACATTCAAACGGGGCAGCCAGAAGTCGTAGCTACCCTTTGTTGACTGAAGCTCCCTGTTTCCATTGGCATCCTCAGGACCGTATCCGATTGAATCAATATCGGTATCCAGGTAACGCACACCGATGTTTCCGCGGAACATACCAAACCCAAAGTTTGCTTGCGCATAGAAAGCAGTGGTGTCTTCCCTGACATCATAGTATGAATTTTCTTGAGAGCTCAGGTCCAGCACGGCATTTTCAGGTTTATCCGGATTGTGCTGGAGAACGGCAGCCTGAAGAATCCTTACCACTTCATCCGGGTTATTGAATATGCGATTCGCATCGAAGAGAAGGAAGTCTGCGAGGAACAGATCTCTGCCGTCGGCACGGTTATAGTTCCTGGGACCAGGCACAAGAAGCTCTTCGAACAGCAGCCCGTTCGGGCTATCGACCATTCTGCTGAAGCCACCAATCCGGTCCTCACGAGAGTTAAACTCACTTGAAGCTTCACTGAAGCGAGCACCAAAATCCAGGGTAGTAATCCCTGCCCAGTCCAGATCGTAAGTAAAGTCGAAACGTAATGCGTCTTCCGCGTTATCTGTTGTGTCGTTACCTACGATGACCTGGTCCAGGACAACATTGGCTGGGTTCGTCAAGTCTGCAGTTGTTGGTGCAAACGGTGAATTATAGTTGATGCCCCATGCCAACGACTTACCGCTTAGATTGTAGAGGAACGGCACGCAATTATCGTTGCTGCTTCCATCGAGAGGGCAATTGGGGTTAATAAAATTCACAGTCGGGCTTACGTTTGGGTTGGCCGTATCCGAGCTCGTAGAGGCGTACTCAAAACTTGCAAACCACCTGTCGCCTTGCCACTCACCACCAAACGCAAATAACGTACTTTCTGTTTCACGAGAACCTGTGTCACTTGAGAAACGCAGGTTTGGATCGTCATCATCAAAAGCCAGGTCTGGCTCTATCCAGCCCGCGAGCGCCGCCGGAAACACGCCGGGGCCCACACCGAAGTCTATGGTTTCAAACTCTACAGGAGTACTGAGGTTTTTAAAGGCGCTTACACCCGATGCCTGGAGTCTGTAGCTGTTCTGGTTTCGTGTCTGGTCATTATAAATGGTGTCGACATGAAACTTCAGGCTGTCGTTGGGCGCCCACTCAAGGGTTGCCGCAAGATTGCCGGTTTCATATATATCTTCCTCTTGCTCCTGGACCAGGAATTGAATGCCGAGAAATTCAGAAGGATTGGCGCCGGGAGGGCTGGCGATATTATCCCTGTCCGTACGGGGGCGGAATGACACCGCATACTGTTCAGTGTAGCTGCCGCTAACGACCAGGCCAAAATCACCTGCGCCAGTTTCCCAGTTTTTACCAAAAGCACCCGAGAGTCTTGGCTGCCAGCCTTCAGTGCTAAGCTCGCTGTCTTCGAATTGAATACGAGCATGGCCTAATGTTTCAGTGAGTTGAAGCGGACGAATCGTTTTCAGGTTGATCGTTCCGCCAACAGACCCTTCAATCGTTTTCGCATCGGGGGATTTGATTACTTCAACAGCTGAAATAATTGAGGCATTGACATCTTCAAAGCTGATGCCGCTGCGGCCAGCACCGGACCCCACAGTGGATACACCGTTAATTTCGACCCGGTTTGCATTGGTACCGCGAATTTGTACCCCGGTGCCGACACCGGCCCTGCGGGTAATCTGGACACCTGTTATGTTTTCCAGGACCTCTGCCAGGTTCTGGTCAGGCAACTTACCGATGTCTTCCGCGTAAACTGCTTCAACCAGGTTATCCGAATTTCGCTTTGTTTCAACGGAGTTTGCAAGAGAACTCCGGATGCCTGAAACAATGACTTCCTCCAATACGGCCTCTCCTGATGCGTCATCCTGTTCTGATGTGACATCCTGCGCCATGGTCACTGGCGCAATTGCCAGGGCGAACATGGACA
>CALBDB010000158.1 GCA_937927755.1 uncultured Lysobacterales bacterium | reverse complement strand
CGCATGAACACCGGCGCGCATGGTATTGCTGCGTGGTTCGAGCCCAACAAGAATTCGTGCATTGCCGACTTTTCGCCGCAGACCTTCGAGGGTAAGCCTGATGGCTGTTGGATGATGGGCGAAATCATCGTAGACATGGATATCGTTCTGGTGGGCAATAACTTCAAGGCGACGCTTTACACCCTGGAATGACGCCAGCGCCTCAATGGCGGTCGTCGCCGGCACACCGATGGACGCGGCAGTCGCAACGGCCGTACAGGCGTTCATCGCATTGTGGCGGCCACAATAATCCCATTTCAGTGCGCCTGCTTCCTGTTGCTTGTGACTGAAACGCAGTTCACTGCCATCGGCGGTGATCATTTCAACATGCCATTCATGCTTGCCGTCAAAGGAAAAACGTTGCAGGTTGCTCCAGCAGCCCCTGGCCAGGACATTCTCGAGAGCGTGGTCTTCACCATTACTGATTATAATGCCATTTCCGGGTATCGTCCGGATCAGATGGTGGAACTGGGTCTCAATGGCCGCGAGATTCGGAAAGATATCGGCATGATCATATTCAAGATTGTTCAGCGTGGCGACTTTCGGGCGGTAGTGGACAAATTTTGAGCGTTTGTCAAAAAACGCCGTGTCGTATTCGTCTGCTTCAACCACGAAATAACCGGACCCTTCCCGGGCCGATACATTGAAGTTAAGTGGAACCCCGCCGATCAGGAAACCGGGATTCATGCCGGCGTACTCCAGTATCCAGGCAATCATGCTGGAAGAGGTCGTTTTTCCGTGTGTGCCGGCCACTGCAATGACATCGCGGTCGCGCAGGTAGTTTTCCCCCAGCCAGCGTGGACCGGAAGTGTATTTAAGCCCCTGGTTAAGAACATACTCGACAGCAGGGTTACCCCTGCTAAGCGCATTTCCAATGATGACCAGGTCAGGCTTGTCGTGCATGGGCTCTTCGCTGTAGCCCTCGTGCAGGACGATGCCTTCACCCTCGAGCAGAGTGCTCATTGGAGGGTAGGTATGCTGGTCGGCACCGGACACCTCGTGGCCGGCACGCCGTGCCAGGATGGCCACACCACCCATGAATGTGCCGCAGGCACCCAGAATATGAATCTTCATTGGCCCACCAGGAACAACATTTCTATCAGGACGTAACTGGCTGCAAGTGTCAGCACGGTAATCAGCATGCCCATGGACAAAGTGATCGACAATGAGTGACGGTAAATATTGGCATCGACAAACATGCTCCAGATAAAAACAGAAAACCAGGCCAGTGCCAATACCGGTTGATTGGCGGTCGGGTCTGACTGGGTCAAAAGCGCCCAGGTAACGATATTGAAAACAATCCCGACCATGACCATTGCGCTAAGTGTTTGTGTAAAGCGTTCCGGGTGACGGCGCCAGTAAAGGAGGCCCGACAATACAACAACCTGCAACGAAATGGCCACCAGGCTCTTGGCGGCGGCATGCTCATCCTCGAACTGCTGTCCCGTAATCAGGTTTTGCACTATGTAGGCAGCCACCAGGAAGATCAACAGCGGCCATGAAGCCGGCAGGCTCTCAGGCCCACCGCGTAAGCGCAACATATTAACCAGGCTCAAAAAGATGCCATTCATATAAATAAGTAGTAATCCTGCCTGCTTAAACCGGACTGTGATGTTTCATCCGGCCACTCAATCGATCGTGGCGTTGACTTTTAAAACACTGAGAATACGCTGCAGAATTTCCTCTTTGTTGCCGTCACCCAAAACCCGGGTAAGCAATCCCTGGTTTTCATAATAATCCGCGACCGGTGCGGTTTGTTCCGCATAAACCCGCATGCGGTTCCGGACGGTTTCTACAGTGTCATCGCTGCGTCCTTCTTCCTTGGCACGCTTGGCAATGCGCTTTATGATCAACTCAGGGTCGACATCAATATGCAGAGCCTCCTGAACCGGCTTTCCGAGGCGCGCCAACATGGCGTCAAGCGATTTGGCCTGCGTCACTGTTCGGGGGTAGCCGTCCAGCAAAAAACCATTGGCAACGTCAACCCTGCTCAGACGTTCCTCGATCATGTCTGACATGATGTCGTCCGGAACCAATTCACCTTTATCGGTGATAGCCTTGGCTTGCAACCCGAGCGCTGTGCCTCTCTTCGCGGCATTGCGAAGTAGTGCACCGGTTGAAATATGAGGTACGCCCAACTCCTCAACCAACATGGCTGCCTGGGTACCTTTGCCCGATCCCGGTGGCCCTAAAATAACAATTCGCATGAGAGGGTTCCCATCCTCTAAAATAGGCGCTAACGCTAACCGCTCAACACAGCCAAGTCAATGTAGATCTACGAGGAATATCAGGGACAATCATGGTTAAAAAGAATTTACTATATGCACAGTCCGGTGGCGTCACACCGGTTATTAACGCCACGGCCTGCGGTTTGATCGAAACTGCCCGTAAAAATAAAGACAAACTGGGTAAGGTTTACGCTGGAAAAGACGGCATTATCGGCATCCTCAATGAAGAACTTATCGATACCGGTAAAGAGAGCAAAGCGGATATCGCAGCCTTGCGGCATACACCGGGCGGAGCATTCGGATCATGTCGGTTCAAGCTAAAGGGTATCGATGAGAACCGTGCGCAATACGAACGATTGATCGAGGTCTTCAAGGCTCATGATATCGGTTACTTTTTTTATAATGGTGGCGGTGACTCGGCCGATACGGCCTACAAGGTTTCGCAGATCGGCAAAACCCTGGGGTTCCCGGTGCAGTGCATCGGTGTTCCAAAAACGATTGATAACGACCTGCCCATTACAGACAACAGCCCTGGGTTTGGTTCTGTTGCCAAGTACGTTGCCGTTTCAATTCTCGAAGCAAGTCTTGATGTCGAATCCATGGCGTCTAGCTCAACCAAGGTGTTCGTGCTCGAAGTCATGGGCCGCCACGCGGGCTGGATTGCGGCTGCCGGCGGTCTTGCACAAAGGAAGAAAGGCGACCCGCCGCACCTAATCCTGTTTCCGGAAATTCCGCTGGATGAAAAAGCCATGCTGGCTAAAGTTGACCAGGCGGTTAAGAAATATGGTTATTGTTCAATCGTCGTTTCCGAGGGAGTCAGGGACAAAAAGGGCAAGTTCCTGGCCGACTCCGGCCGGCGGGATGCATTTGGTCATGCACAGCTGGGCGGTGTAGCGCCGGTGGTGGCAGGCATGATCACCGATGCACTGGGCTATAAAAATCACTGGGCGGTATCCGACTACCTGCAACGATCCGCCAGGCATATTGCTTCGAAAAATGACGTGGAACAGGCTTACGCCATGGGCAAGGCCGCCGTTGATCTGGCCCTGCAGGGTAAATCCGGTGTCATGCCGGTGGTTGTAAGGACATCCGATCAGCCTTATCGCTGGAAAGTCGGCGAAGCGGACATTGCCAGGGTTGCCAACCGCGAAAAAATGATGCCGAGAAAATACATATCCGCAGACGGATTTGGTATCACTGCCGCTGCGCGGCGTTACCTGGAGCCGCTGATCATCGGGGAAGACTATCCGCCGTATGACCGCCACGGCTTGCCAAAATACGTCCACCTGAAAAATCTGCTGGTTCCGAGAAAGCTGCCGCGATTTGAGCTTTGAACAGTCCGGTAAACAACAGAGGTTTGCGAGCGCTTTTTTAAGATAAGAAAATGCGCCGCACCCTTTCTTGTTTTATCCATAATTAACAGTGTATTTGGGGCAAAAATTTAGGTTGTTGTGATATAGTTCGCGCGATCAAAACAATCAATACGTCCTGGGGAGATAAATCAAAATGTCAGGTATAACAATTACAGTCAGCACCGTACTTTCCTTGCTGGGGCTGGCGATTGCTTTTTTCTATATGAAAAAGGTCACCAGCGTGCCATTGGATCTGGGTTTAAATGAGGCTGATGGTAAACGTCTGAAATTCATCCATGGTGCAATTGCGCAAGGCGCGATGGCTTTTCTGAAACAGGAATACAAGTTCCTGACCATTTTCATGGTCTCTTTTGCAGCCATCATAGCGGTTCTGATTGATGACGCCCACACACCTGATTACCGCGAAGGCATTTATACCGCTATTGCCTTCCTGTTTGGCGGGTTTATCTCGATCATGTCAGGTTACATTGGCATGAAGGTTGCCACGCAGGGTAATGCGCGTACAACTGTATCAGCCAAGAAAGACATTTCGCATGCATTTGATGTAGCAATCAATTCGGGTGCAGTAATGGGGTTTGCCCTTGTCAGCCTGGCGGTGCTTGGTCTCGTGATAATTTACGTAGCAATGAGTTGGTTGATGAAGGATCTTGGAACAGAAAACAACCATGTCCTGATGGAAGTAATCGCCGGTTTCGGTCTGGGTGGTTCAACCATCGCTCTGTTCGCCCGCGTGGGTGGCGGTATTTTTACCAAGGCTGCCGACGTAGGCGCTGATCTCGTGGGGAAAGTCGAGCAGGGGATTCCGGAAGATGATCCGAGAAACCCTGCAGTTATAGCTGACAATGTGGGCGACAACGTAGGTGATGTTGCGGGAATGGGTGCCGACCTGTTTGGTTCCTGTGCTGAGAGTACTTGTGCCGCCATGGTGATTTCCGCGGTTGCATTTGCCGCCGACCCGAATGCCCTGTTGTATCCCGTTCTGATAAGTGCGATAGGTATTCCCGTCAGTTTTATCACCAAGCTTATGGTCGGTGTAAAAACCGAACATGATGTTGCACCCGCACTGATGAAACTGTTGGTCATCTCCAGTGTGCTGATGGCGATTGCAATGTATTTTGCCACCATGGCGCTGATTCCCGGTTCGTTTGAGCTGGGCGGAAAAATGTACTCAAGCATGGGTGTGTACTGGTGCTTCTTCTCTGGCCTGGTAGCCGGCCTGGCCGTGGGTTTGTTGACGGGTTATTACACGTCGGAAAAATATAAACCGGTGCAGGAAGTTGCCAAGTCCTGTGAAACGGGTGTTGCGACCAACATCATTTATGGCCTGGCGCTGGGTTACAAGAGCACGGTTCTGCCATACCTGTGTATTGCGATCAGTATATTCATTTCATGGAACCTTGCCGGAATGTATGGTGTGGCCATCGCCTCACTGGGTATGCTCGGCACGCTGGTTGTCGCATTGACCATCGATGCGTACGGACCGGTTGCCGACAACGCCGGTGGTATTGCTGAAATGGTTGGTCTCGAAAAAGAAGTCCGTCGGCGTACCGATATCCTGGATTCCGCGGGCAATACGACTGCGGCTATTGGCAAAGGTTTTGCGATTGGCGCGGCCATCCTGACCTCGCTGGCACTGTTTGCTGCCTTCATTACCGCATCCGAAAAACTGGCGGGCGAGCCGATTAACATGAGCCTGCTTGATCCGATGATATACACCAGCGTGTTTATCGGTGCGGTATTACCGTTCCTGTTTACCGCCATGACCATGAAGTCAGTAGGTAAAGCCGCATTTGCAATGATTGAGGAGGTGCGTCATCAGTTTAAGACCATCCCTGGCATCATGGAAGGAACTGGTGAGCCCAACTACGCACAGTGTGTTGCGATCTCTACCCAGGCAGCTTTGCGCGAAATGATCGCCCCCGGCGTGCTGATCATGGGTACGCCGCTGGTAGCAGGCTTCCTGTTTGGTGTTCAGGCCGTAGCCGGTATCCTGGTTGGGTCACTGGTTACAGGCGGTGTTCTCGCGATTGCCTCTGCCAATAGCGGCGGCGCCTGGGACAACGCCAAGAAATACATCGAAGCCGGTCATCATGGTGGCAAGGGTTCGGAGAATCACCATGCAGCAGTGGTTGGCGACACGGTAGGTGATCCCTTGAAAGACACTTCAGGTCCGTCGTTGAATATCCTGATCAAGCTTTCAGCCATCCTGAGCCTGGTGTTTGCACCGTTTTTTGTTCAGTACGGTGGGATTTTGCTCGGTTAGAAGCTGATTTTAACTATGAAAAAGGGGCCGCCTGGCCCCTTTTTTTTGATGTGTAACAAGCGCTGCTTTAAAGACTGTCAGATGATATTCAGCACATCGTAGGCTTTGCGCAATCTTGTAAGAGATTTTTCATCACAGCTGGCGGTGTATATCGTTTTGATCAGGTTGATGGGTATGCCGGAAGATTCCGCCAATTCACTTGCACGGGTTTCGCTGTCACCCTGCAAGACCTCCAGAAAATCCAGAATGGTGCGGACGCCTGCACTGCGGATCGCGGCGGTATTATCTTTGAATTCGAGACATAATCTGGCCTGCGCCATCCAGTCGACCAAAACCCTGGGTTTAAAGGGGGTTTTCAGGATCAACTCCATCAGGCTGGCATGCGCCAGGTTCTGCACGCTGTCGATGCCCAGCTCGTTCAAGCGGGCCTTGTGGAAGCCACTGATGCCTTCGATCATTTCCAGCGGCAACTGAGCAGCTGATTGTTTGGGCTGCATAAAAATCTGGCTGATTGATTCGCGCATCCAGGACAGAGCCCGGTCAGGAAAAATACCTATCAGGAACGAAATTACCACGACCTGGGAATTGATGTGTGCGACCGATCCGCTCTCAATCTTTGGTAGTACGAATTGAAAAATTACGGCAAGAAATGAGCTATAAATCAAGCGAGTACCAACACTAAAATATGCGCCGGGCGGCAGGTCAAGGGTGACCATACGTCTGAAAATATATTGAATGGACCAAATATAAGCGCCGAGAAAAGCCATCCCTATGGCGACAATACCTCTTCGATATTCCGGCGTGTTAAAAACCTCATGGTCGCTTGAGATAAAGTGAGAACTATTAAAAAGGACATTGGCCGAATCGGTGAACAGAATATAGAAACCCAGGATGCTGAAAAGGCTTACGAAAAATATCGGAACGACATAGTCCGCGGCATGATCCGAGCGCTGGAGGATGATCGTGGCGTCTTCCGGTTCGTTGTTATGGGCATGAAAGGCGGCCTTTATGACATCAAACTCCTGTTGTTTCTTGGGAAGCCGGTAATGCAGGTAGGTCAATGCCGTCAATGGCATAAAGGAAATCATTATGAGAATTGCCGGGCCCTCCATCCACGAGCCGGGATCTTCCATGCGGGACATGATCGCAACCAATGCCACGGCGATTACCAACAGCGCAATCAACAGATAAAAAATCTTTGCTTCACCAGCCTTTTCAAAAACAGGCTTTGAATCTGTGGAATCAGGGGCGTTACGCATCAGCTAAATACCTCTTTTCTTATTGTTTTTGCTGTTGGAGGCAGAAAGCTAGCACGTTGTAGATTAGTGCGTCCAACTCTATTGAGGTGCTGGGGTTGCTGTAACGATCCATCGCTTTGGCGCGTGCCCAACAAAGTAAAATGGATAGCAGGTCACCAGGGTCAGAGTCTTTTCATCGGCCTCCTTCAGCACGGAAGCATCTTCTTTTGGAACGATGTTGATCGCGGTAACTGCGTAGTTTTCTACACCACGGGTAGTCTGTATTTGAATGTCATCACCCAATTTAATGTCTTTGAGGCCCCTGAAAAAACCATCGCGATGGGCAGAGATGCCCAGGTTGCCATCGTCATCCATTTTTGCCATTCCCTTAATACGGCCGGCGCCCCGGTTCAGGATGAATTCGTCTGTACCGTTGTAAACGGGCACCTGAATATTCAGCTTGTTGATCGTTAAAATGCCCAGCGGCGGGGCGGTCTCAACCAACAGGCTTTCCTCGTAATCCGTGATTCTCTTGGCATTCCACAAGGACGTGTCGGGCTCACGAACGGTTGTGAGGACAGACTCATTGGTCCAGGGGTCCTGAATCCAGATATGGGATGCAATTGGGCGGGAAGCGTTTGTCTGCTGTTGTTGCGCTTCTGCACAGACGGGGTTAAAGGCGGTGAGCAATACAATTACTGCCACGACAACCCCCGGTTGCGACCGACCAGCTTCTGAATTCAGTCTCCAAGTTCGCCACATATCGAAAGCCCTCCCACATTGGTCTGAATATAGATTCTAGCTTGACCTTTGCTCCAGCGCACCCTCGACCAGCGAATACACCGCTGGCACAACCACAAGCGATAGCAGCGTTGAACTGATCATGCCGCCGATGACCGCCACGGCCATCGGCGCATTGGCATCGGCGCCGGCACCCACGCCAAAGGCCGCGGGAAGCATGGCCAGGATGATGGTAAGGGAGGTCATCAGAATCGGGCGCAGACGTATCGGGCAGGCTTCTGTCAAAGATTGTTCGATGCTCTTGCCATCCGCCCGGCGTTGGTTGGTCAGGTCCACCAACAGGATGGAGTTCTTGGCCACCAGGCCCATCAGCAGCACCAGGCCGATCATGGAAAATATGTTCAGCGTATGGCCGGTTAACCACAGTGCAACCACGCCGCCAATAATGGCCAGCGGTTGTGCGACCATGATGATGAATGGCTGGATGAAAGAGTTGAACTGGCTGGCGAGCACCATGTATACGAGGATGATGGCCACCACGAAAGCGAAAACCATGTAATAAACAGTTTTGCCAAACTCTTCCGCCCGACCGGACATTTTGACTTCATAGCCCAACGGCAGCATGCCCTCGGTAGCCGCCATTACCATGTCCACGGCCTCGCCCAGGGAAACGGTCGGGGTGCTGTAGAAATTGGCAGCGTACTGCAGGTCATAGCGTGAAATGACCGCAGCGCCCAGGCTTGGTTGCAGGTCCACCAGGTTGGCAAGGCTGACCATTTCCCCGGTTGATGAACGCAAATATATTTTTGCGATATCGTCACTAAAATCCAACTGGCCTGCGCCTGCCTTCAAACGGATGTCGTAACGTTCGCCATCACCGGGATCGTCATTGAAACGCGCGATATCGAGGCCGCCGGCCAGCACATTGATGGCCAGCGCGACATCAGCCGTAGTCAGCCCCAGGCTGCGGACCAGGGCGCGGTCTACTTTTGTTTCCAGTTGGGGCAGGTCGAGTTGCAACTCCAGGTCCAGGTTGCCGATTTCAGGCTGATTATCCAGGCGCTGCCTGACGATATCGGCCAGGCGCGCAACCTCGTTAAGATCGGGACCCTTCAGTATGAAATACAGCGGCTCGCCGCGGTTACCGCCGACCATGGGCATCGGTGATGGATAAGCCTGCACGCCGGCGACTCCTGCCAGGTCCTCCTGTAGTTTATGTATCATTTCGACCTGGCTGATATCGCGGTCTTCCCAGGAAACCATCCGGACCAGGAAACTAGCATTGCTGACCTGGCGGGAGCGATCGGCGCCCACGGTGACGTAGTAACTGGCTATGTCCCCGTCCTGGGCAAGTATGTTTTCAATCTCCTTGATCTTTGCTTCGGTGTAGTTGATGGAAGAGCCCAGCGGTGCCTTCACGCTTATGATAAAACGCCCTTCGTCCTCTTCCGGCATGAACCCAGATCCGGTATGGCTGAAAAAATAGCCGCTGGAAAGCACTGCCGCGAGCGTGATCCAGGCCACCAACCGACGGTTGCTCAATGAAAAACCTAGGAGTTTCCCATAAAACCTGTCCAGGGCATCAAAGCCGCGGTCGATTGCCAGGTACAGTTTCCCATGCTTTCTTTCGACCTTGAGAAAACGTGAGCACAGCATCGGTGTAAGCGTAAGCGATACGAAAAGCGATGCCAGCACACCAAATGTTACGACCACGGCAAAGGCTTCAAAGAACCTGCCGATAATGCCTTTCATGAAAATCACGGGTGCAAATATCGCGACCAGGGTCAGGGTGGCAGCCAGCACTGCGAACACAACCTGCCGTGTACCGCTGATAGCCGCGTCCACGCGGCCTGAACCGTGTTCTTCGCCGTGCCGATAGATATTCTCGAGCACCACGATGGCATCATCGACCACCACGCCAATTAGTAACAACAGGCCCAGCATGGTCATTGTATTGAAGGTATAGCCGAGAAAATACATGACCGCGATTGCGCCCAGCAATGAAACCGGAATGGCCACGGCGATGATAAACGTTGAGCGCAGATTTTTGAGAAACAGTAAAACAACCAGCGCGGTGAGCAGGGCGCCGGAAAGCAGGTGTTCTTCCAGCGAGTCAACAACCCCCTGGGTCAGTTCCCCGTCATCGTGGGCTATACCCAGTTCGATGCCGGGTGGCAACTGGGGAATCAACTCTTCGTTCATGCGGCGTTTTATTTCTTCGACTATCGCCACGGTGTTTGCGTCCTGAACCTTGAGAATACCGATACCAACCGAGGGTTGGCCGTTAAAGCGTGCCAGTTGGCGAAAATCTGCCAGGTCGTCTTTAATTTTCGCAAAGTCACGCAAACGCTGGGGTGCATCACCCGAATAACTGATGATCATATCGCCCAGTTGTTCAGGGCTGTGGTATTCAAGATCCAGTTCGATCAGGGTTTCTTTGGCGTCCTTGATCAGGAAACCGCCCGGTAGACGCAGGTGTTCGCGGTTGAACACCCTGACGACATCGGGCACGGTTATTCCAAGTTGTTCCATCCGAACAGGGTCCAGGTTAACCCGGATTGTGCGTCTTAATTCTCCGCCGAGCTGTATTTCACCCACTCCGTTAATAGTTTCCAGACGTTTCTTGATGATGTTGCGCGCGTACTGATTCAGTTGCTGCAAAGTACGATCACCACTCAAGACAAGCCACATTATCGGTAATGCGCCGATTTCGATCTTGGCTACCACGGGCGGTTCGGCTTCATCGGGCAGGTCTCTGAGGATTCTGTTAACCCGCGCCTGCACTTCGTTGAATGCCACATCAACATCCTTCTCCATATTGAAACGAATATTGATCGATGAGACACCGGCCGCAGAGTTCGACTGGATGTGATCAATACCCGGAGAGCTGTTGACCACCGACTCGATCAGGTTCGTAACACTGGCGTCGATAATTTCGGGGGTCGCACCCGGCAATATCGTGGTCACGGAGATCATTGGAAACTCAACGGTCGGAAACCGGTCAACGCCGATGTCCTTGTAACTGATGATGCCAAACAGCACCAGCACTGCCGAGAGCATATAGGCGAAAACATGTCGCCGGATAGCAATCTCGGGAAGATTCAATTTAAGTACTCCTGAGTACCGGAATCCACGACACTCACGGCTGCGCCATCGGTCAGAAAAGCAGCACCATCGGTCGCCACCGTTTCGCCGCCATCGAGACCGGATATGATTTCAATGTAGGCGTCTTCACGATGACCGCTGATGACCGGTCGTGCTTCGGCCCTGTTGTCTTTGATCACGTAAACCATGTCACCGGCTGGCCGTCGTACGATGCTCATGTTTGGCACCATGACGGATGATTTTCGGGTTTCCACCAGCACCATTCCTGTCAGCGTGGCGCCGGGTCTCAACTGGCCCGGATTTTCCAGATCGACGATGGCCATCACGGCGCGGCTCCCCATACCAACCGTCGGCTGCAGGTCTGTAACGGCTCCCTCCACAGGTTCACCCGGTGTGAGCGGGCTGTAGATTTTTGCCGGTTGGCCGATCCGGATTTGCAGGGCGACGGATTCAGGATAGGGCAGCCATGCCTGCAGAAATTCCGGCTGGGTGACCTCAAATAATGGCTGGCCACGGCTCACAAAATCACCGGTGGATATCATGCGCCTCTGAATTACACCCGGAACCGGCGCGACGATACGGGATTTGGCCAACGCGTCATTGACGATGGCAAGTTGTGCCTCGGCGGCTTTATGGTCTGCCCTGAAGGCTTCCAGTTGTTCGCGTGCGTCATCAAGCTGGGTTTGGGAGGACAGGTTCTTTGAGGACAGTGTCTCGAAGCGCTGAACCCGGCGCTCACCATTGGCAATGTGTACAAGCAGACGATCAATACCGGCCTGCGCTGCCTGCTGCTGAAGCAACAGGGTCGATGTATCGGTCTCGGCGAGTAGCTGCCCCTGTTCAATGCGGTCACCGGTGTCTGCGGATACCATGGTAATGCGGCCGGCAACCTCGGCGGCCAGCGTGGGCGCAGACTGGCTGTGGGTCCGGCCAACAGTTTCCAGCCATATCGGCAGATCACGCGTCCCGGCTTTAGCCGTAGAGATCAGAACAGCCTCCCTGTCGGTCCCCGCGCCAGTGTCGTTGCCGTCCCCTTTGCTGCACGCACCAAGAGTCAGTGTGGCCAGTAGTACGGCGGTGATGACCGCCGGAGACTCCATGTTCAGGATTTTCATTTCTGCAGCACCCCGTTAAAAATAATATCCATGACACCTTCGGTAAACGCGCCTGCATCATCGGCATAATTAATCTCGGGAATGTTTTTCATTATCGGCATGGTCTGGAAATAGAACATATTTGCAGACTCGATCATGAACGCAGCCAGCGTCGGATCAATGTCCTCGCGAAGTTCGCCGTTTTCCTGGCCATGCCGGACCATTGCCACCAGGCGGTTAAACACTTCGCTCACCATGTAATTGGCTGTCTCCCGGGCGCGCTCGGAGTTACCGGACAGGGCCTCGCGCAGTACCAACTGGGTGCTGCGGCCGTGGGCAATAATGTTATCCAGCTGACCGGCGGAGAATCTCGCCAAACGTTGCCTGAATGTGCCCGGTGCGCCTTCAAGCTCATCGAGCAGACTCGAAGCACGCTGTACGGCGGTCTTTATGATCGCAAGGTACAACTCGTCCTTGTTTTTAAAATGATGATAGATGTTGGGTTTGCTTGTGTTTGCAAGTTTGGCGATGGCGCTCATCGAAACGGCATCGAAACCTTTTTCCGCAAATAAAATTTCGGCGGCTTCCAGGATGCCTTGTTCACCGCTTGCACTGACAGTGGCGTTGTCCGGGGGTGTCTGCATGGTCTCTATCTCGCTTAATTCATAAACTGACCGAACGGTCGGTTAGTATACGATGATCTTAAAATACAAACAACAAGGTCACCACGCTTGTGTTCAGGTAAAATTCGCGGTCAGTGTTATGAAACTACTGTGCAAAACAAGCGTCTATTGCGGGGCGATGTACGCACAAAATAGATTACGGTCCTTTCCGATGATGAAAAATATAAAAATTAAATGGCTATCCAGCTTGTTGTTTGTATTGCCGCAGCTTGCGGCCGCGCTGGAGTTCGATGAAATCAGAGATTTTGATGACGTTTTCAGAATCTCGTCGCAGGCAGACAGCAGGGACCGAATCGATGTCAGCTGGGAAATCGCCGAAGAGTACTACCTGTACAACAACAAGTTTCTGAAAATCAAAACCGACACCCCGGGTGTGGTTTTAGGCGCACTGGATATACCCGACGGAAAGCCCCAGTTTGACGATTTGCTCGGTGAAGAGGTCATCAAGTTTCACGATAGTTTGACAATTGGCGTTCCGCTGGAATCGGTTCCGGCAGGTGTGGATGCGATAAGTCTGAAAGTCCGTTCCCAAGGCTGCCTGGAAAGCGTTCTGTGTTATCCGCCCACGGAGCAATTACTTGTCGTAAATTTGCCCGCATCGCCAACGACAGGGTCGTTGACTGCCCCGTCACAGCCTGCCTCATCGTTGGATGGTTTGTTTAACCAGGGCGGTGGAGAAACAGGGCCTGATGCGGTATTCAAGGAACCGGCTTTGCAACCGGAAGATGCCTTTGTGTACGAAGCGATCGGCCTGTCAGCCGACAGCATACTCGTGCGGTTTACGGCACAACCCGGTTATTACCTGTACCGGGACAAGTTTTCTTTCGAGGTGTCAGGGGGCAGTGGTTTTGAAGTCCGTGAGACGTCTTTCCCCGGCGGCACAATCAAGGATGACCCTGAATTCGGCCCGGTGGAAGTCTATTTCGGACAGATAGAAGTACCCGTTCGTGTCAACCGTCCTGCCGGGCAGGAGCAAACCATCAGCCTGGAAGCCGGATACCAGGGCTGTCGCGACGGTGACATCTGTTATCCCCCGCAAACCACCAGTGTAAACCTGCTTATGCCGGCTTCGGCCGAAGCCATAAACAAGGCAACACCGTCTGAAAGTTCACCAAGAACAGCACAGGCAATCGAATCACAAGAGGATGCCCGTTACGAAGCGGCTGCGGTTTCAGAGCAGGATGCCCTCGCTCAGATGTTGTTGAAAAACCCGGCGGGCGCGCTGTTTGCATTTTTCATCGCCGGTCTGCTGCTGGCATTTACACCCTGCGTCTTCCCAATGGTGCCGATACTTTCAGGCATTATTGCAGGGCAGGGTGACCGCATGACGACATCCCGGGCCTTCTGGCTGTCACTGGTTTATGTGCTTGCCATGGCGGTCACCTACACCGTTGCCGGTGTATTGGCCGGTCTGTTCGGACAGAATCTCCAGGCTTTATTCCAGAACCCGTGGATACTCGGATTCTTTATCGCGATTTTCATAGCGTTGGCGCTCTCGATGTTCGGGTTTTTCGAGCTTCAATTGCCGGCCAAGTTCCAGACACGCTTGACTGAGGCAAGTAACCAGCAAAAAGGCGGCAGTCTTACCGGCGTTGCGATTATGGGCTTTTTGTCTGCATTGATCGTTGGGCCTTGTGTCGCGCCACCGCTGGCTGCAGCCCTGATCGTTATTGGTGCTTCCGGCAGCGCCATGTTGGGCGGCGCGGCATTGTTCGCGCTTTCCATGGGAATGGGTTTGCCATTGATACTGTTTGGAGTGTCTGCGGGTAAACTGGTACCCAAAGCCGGTCCCTGGATGGATTCGATCAAGGCGGTTTTCGGTATCGGGTTACTGGCACTGGCGATTTGGATGCTAGAGCGGATTGTGCAGGGCCCGGTCATCCTGCTGCTCTGGGGTGTATTGGCGATAGCCAGCGGTGTTTACCTCGGTGCCCTGGAGCGTATACCGGAAGGCGCATCAGGCTGGCGTCGTCTGTGGAAATCAATGGGCCTCGTGTTGTTGTTGCTCGGCGCCCTTGAGGTGATCGGTGCAGCAAGCGGCGGGGACGAGTGGATGAAGCCGCTGAAAAGCATACGCTCCGGCGGACAGGCAGCCCGGGCAGAACATATCACATTCACCAGGATCAAGTCGCTGGATGACCTGGATGCTGCAGTGGCTGCAGCCAACCGGGCGGGGAAGCCTGCAATGTTGGATTTTTACGCAGACTGGTGTGTTGAATGCGTACGCATGGAACGCAATACCTTTGCTGAACCCGAAATCCAGGCCTTGTTCGCTAAGATCCAGCCGTTACAGGCCGATGTAACCGACAACGATGAAATCGATGCCGCGCTAATGGAAAAATACGGTGTTATAGGCCCACCAGCCATCCTGTTTTTTGACCGGGATGGAAATGAATTGCGCGGCCAAAGACTGGTGGGCTATTTTGAAGCCGACGAATTTGCCGGCTACCTGCAAAACGTTCTGGATAAACAATAGTGAGGCAATTAGCAGTCACACTTGTCGCCATAGCAGCGCTATTGGCGGGATTTTACTTGTCTGCAAGGCACTTTGCCGAGCCCGTCGCCCCGGCACCCGCCGCAGTGATGACGCGGCCATCGAATATCAGCCTCATCGGGGTACCGCGCCCGGATTTTCGCCTGGGCAGCAACCGCGGAGAATTTGTCACCCCGGCGGACTTTACGGGCAAAACTCTGCTGATCAACTTTTGGGCCACCTGGTGCCCCCCCTGCCGTCACGAGATGCCGATGCTGGTGGATCTGCAAAGAGAACATGGCTCAAAAGGTTTGCAGGTTGTCGGCATCGCACTGGACGATGTTCAAAGCGCCAGGGATTTTGCTGAAAATTACGGCATCACCTACCCGATCCTTTTAGGCGCTGCCGACGTAATGGAAACCAGCGCTGCCTACGGCAACCTGGAAGGCGTGCTGCCCTACAGTGTGCTGGTGGATAAAAACGGAGTCATACGCTGGCAGCATGCCGGTGAAATCAAGCCCGAGGATATTGCAGGACTATTGGACGATCACCTGTAGGAGCGACGCTTGTGTCGCGATTGACCCGGGTTTGCAGATGGCTTGGAAAATAACAACCAGCTGCGCCGGTCGCTCCCAAACCCTACGCTTACGTACGGTGGTGCAGCGATATTGCTGCGATCTTCTTCAATACGGTGGCGAACGGTAGACATATGTCGAATTTTGGTTCAGACTTGTCGCCCCCGAAGAGGATTACCTGTCCGTGGTTAAAATACGCGTTTTTAATGGTCCCAACCTGAACCTTCTCGGCCAAAGGGAACCCGGTGTATACGGGCAAAGCAGTTTGCAGGACATTATGCAGGAGCTTGAAGCGTTTGCTGAGAGCTGTGGCGTGGAGCTAAACCATTTTCAGACAAATTCTGAAGGCGGGATGGTGGATGCCATTCAGAAGGCCGGCGAGGATGGCGTGGATTACATCATCATCAACCCGGCGGGTTATACACACACAAGCGTGTCCATCAGGGATGCGCTGCTGGCGGTGGAGATTCCGTTTGTGGAAGTCCATCTGTCGGCCGTTAGCTCACGCGAGCCTTTCAGGCAGGTCACATATTTCTCCGATATCGCCATCGGTGTGATCAGTGGGTTTCGCGGCGAAAGTTATTTACTGGCCTTACAGGCTATTTTGAACCGAATTGAACCCTGATACGGGAGCGACAGCAAGTGGATATCAGAAAGATTAAAAAACTCATTGAGCTGTTGGAAGAATCCAACCTGACAGAAATTGAGATTGTAGAAGGCGAAGAATCCGTACGCCTGATACGTGGCGGACCGTTTCAGGCGATGCCTGCGACCGCACCGCAGCAACTGATTGCTGTGCCCCCGGCAACCCCGGCAGCGGCGCCAATGGCAGCCGAACCGGTTGTGGATGAAGCGGAAAAGGTTCCGGATGGTGAGCCCGTGCTCGCACCCATGGTGGGAACATTCTATGCCGCTTCGGGGCCGGAGGCACAGCCCTTCGTGACCATGGGCCAGACAGTTGGTGTTGGTGACACTCTGTGTATTATTGAAGCCATGAAGATGTTCAACCAGATCGAAGCGGATATATCCGGTACGGTGGTGGCGATACTGGTCGAGAATGGCCAACCAGTCGAATACGACCAGCCATTGTTCATTATTCGATGAACCTACTGGCCAATCAATCCGGATTAAGCAAACATGGCTGTATTTGAAAAACTTGTTATCGCCAATCGCGGCGAAATTGCGCTGCGCATCCTGCGCGCCTGTCACTCCATGGGTATCAAGACCGTCGCAGTGCACTCCACCGTCGACCGAAACCTGAAGCATGTCGCACTGGCTGATGAGGCCGTGTGCATCGGCCCCGCTCCCGGTACTGAGAGCTACCTGAATGTCCCTGCCATAATTGCCGCGACAGAAGTCACCGACGCGGTGGCCGTCCATCCGGGATACGGCTTTCTGGCCGAGAACGCTGATTTTGCAGAGCGGGTTGAGAAAAGTGGATTCGTATTTATCGGGCCCCGCCCGGAAACCATTCGCCTGATGGGTGACAAGGTATCCGCGATCGAGGCAATGCTGGACGCCGGTGTGCCATGCGTGCCCGGCTCCGATGGTGCATTGACGGGTGATATGGCTGAAAACCACGCAATCGCCCGCCGCATCGGATATCCCGTGATAATCAAGGCCGCTGCCGGCGGTGGCGGGCGAGGAATGCGGGTGGTTCATACGGAGGCGCACTTATCCAATGCGCTGCAGTTGACCCAGCAGGAGGCACAGACAACATTTGGTGACGGCACGATTTACATGGAGAAATTCCTGGAAAATCCGCGCCACGTAGAAGTACAGGTAATGGCAGATCAACACGGCAACGCCATTCACCTGGCAGAACGTGATTGCTCAACCCAGCGCCGTCACCAGAAGGTTATCGAAGAAGCGCCTGCGCCGGGTATCACGCCGGAACAACGTGCCGAGATTGGCGGTGTTTGTGTGGAAGCCTGTAAGCGGATCGGTTATCGCGGTGCCGGCACCTTTGAGTTCTTATACGATGGCGGCCGTTTCTATTTTATTGAGATGAACACCCGCATACAGGTTGAGCATCCGGTCTCCGAGCTAATTACCGGTGTTGACCTGATCAAGGAACAGATCCGGGTCGCTGCCGGGGAGAAACTCTCCTATACCCAGGACGACATTGTTGTACGCGGCCATGCAATTGAATGTCGCATCAACGCGGAGGACCCGGAAACCTTTATGCCCTGTCCGGGCACAGTGAACGGTTTTCACGTACCCGGTGGTCCTGGCATACGCGTTGACTCGCATATTTATGATAGTTACACGGTACCGCCCAATTATGACTCCATGATTGGCAAACTGATTGCACACGGTGAAGACCGGGAGACTGCCATTGCCCGCATGCGCATGGCGTTGGATGAGATGGTGCTGAACGGCATCAAGACCAATATTCCGCTGCACAAGTGGCTGCTGTTGGATCCGGGGTTTATCAAGGGCGGTTTCAACATCCACTACCTCGAAAAGCGACTCAAAGACCGGGCATCTGAATAACGGCAAGGCAAGCGTAAGGAAATCTCATGTCCTGGCTGGAATTGACTGTGCGTGTGTCACGGGAAAATGCATCACTGGTGGAGAAGCTGCTGGAAAACCAGCCTGTCCTGGCACTGACCCTGACAGATAACGCCGACAACCCGGTCCTTGAACCCGGTGTTGGCGAAACTCCATTGTGGCCATCGGTTTGTGTGACGGCTTTGTTCAATGGCGAAACACCGGTGGAGCCATTGGCGCGGATGCTCAGTCTTGTGCCCGGTGTCGATCGGCCGCATCAGGTGGCTTTTCGTAATTTTGAAGACCAACAGTGGGAAAGGGTTTGGCTGGACCGGTTCAAACCCATGCTTTTCGGGCGCGGTCTGTGGATAGTGCCCGGTGACCAGGCAGCACCGCCGGAAGCAAGCCATGTCCTCAGGCTGGACCCGGGGCTCGCTTTTGGTACGGGGACACACCCGACCACGCGCCTCTGCCTGCAATGGATGGATGGCCATGATTTCAACGGTCAATCCGTGATTGACTATGGTTGCGGGTCCGGTGTGCTGGGTATTACCGCCGCCATAAAGGGCGCAGTCCGGGTGACCTGTGTTGACAATGACCCCCAGGCCCTGCTGGCCACCCGTGACAACGCCGGGCGGAACAGTTCACTTGAAGTGATGCAGGTTTTGATGCCGGAACAATTCACAGTAGCCCAGACCGATACAGAACAAGCCGATACAAGGGGGGCGGACGTGGTTCTGGCCAATATACTGGCCGGCCCGCTGGTTGAGCTTGCGCCGGTGCTGATGAATTTACTTCGCCCAGGCGGGACAATTGTGCTGTCGGGGATACTCGAAGAGCAGGCGGGAGAAGTCATGGCCGCTTACCGGTCGCAGATTCCGCATATCACAATGGCCATCGACGACGGCTGGGTCCGCCTGCACGGACGCAAGGCCGGCGATGATATATCCGGACGGGGGTGATGGGTGATGAGCGCGACGAAGATATCTCAACAACTGTCTGATCTTTTTACTTACCTGCTGATCCCCGGATTGGCAGTGCTTCTGCCGGCATCAGTATCCCATTCGATTGTATACAGGACATCTTGCTGGCGATGGTTCATGGCGGCGGCCGCTGAGGCCGCCTACCAGGGCGCCCGTGACTTTGTTGAAATTGAGGATGAAGCGGTTTTCAAGAGACGCTGGAAGCAGGTGGAATTGCTTGATGTGCGCGACCTGTACATGATGCTGTTTGGCCGCGCCCAGACCGTGCTTTCAGAAGTAGAATGCGACACCAGCGTTGAGCTCGCAAAGGACCGTGTCATCATCGGCATGCACTGGGGGCCATCCGTTTCCATTCTCAGGTTATTGCGGGAGGCGGGTCTCGACCCGGCGTTGCCGTACCGGCCACCGGAAAGGGAAATACTGCAAATCCGGCCGTTCTACTATTTTTTCAGCAAAATGGCGGCCCGCTACATGGTGAAAACCATGGGTGAACGGGCAGTACCGGTCGGCGGTGCCGGTAAAGTGTTGAGGACTATGATGGACCAGGAAGGCAGCGTCATAGTAGTAATGGACGCGCCCCCGATGGCAGGACGCCCGACGATGGATAGCCAGGTTCTTGGCAGGAACGCCATTTTTAATGCAGGCTTTCCGGGCATTCTTGCAGAAAAGGAAAAGGAATTTGTTTTCTACGCGATCAGTCTTCAGCCGGGCGACACGGTAAAAAAGAAGCTGGAACTCGAGGGCCCGTTCAGCACCGGTGAGGCGCAGGAGTTCTTACAGAACTACGCAGATTTCCTGAGCCGTCACCTGTTAATGGATCCCGCCCAATGGCGAATCTGGCAAGCCGCCCAGCAGTTTTTCAGGTGAGCCAGAAAATGTATCGTTAGAAGTTGGGCTTGTCGGGAGTTGCTTCGTAGAGGGCAACGGCATCAAGAACTTCCTTGCGGGCAACGTCAACTCCTTTCCAGTCACCGGTTCTTACCCACTTGTTACGTTCAAGATCCTTGTAGTGTTCAAAAAAATGTTCGACCTGGTCGATCAAAAGATCGTCGAGATCTTCAACGGACACGACATCCCTGTAAATACCGGTAACTTCGGAAACGGGGACAGCGATGATCTTGGAATCTTCACCCGACTCATCCTTCATTTGCAGCACCCCTACCGGCCGGCAGCGCACCACGGTGCCCGGCAACATGGGCAGGGGCAGGACAACCAGGACGTCGAGCGGGTCGCCATCACCACACAGTGTATGTGGGATATAACCATAGTTGCAGGGATAGTACATGGCGGTCTTCAGCATCCGGTCGACAAAAATTGCGCCGGAGTCCTTGTCAACCTCATATTTAATGGCCGGGCTGTTCATCGGGACTTCGATGATGACATTAATGTCGTCCGGCAAATTTCTTCCGGCCGGGACCTGTTGCAGGCTCATGATAATTCCTCTTCTGGTGACCAGGCATTATACCCGCAATTAGCCGGGTCAGTCTCAGCGTTTTGGCAATGTTTTCAGCATGTTTTGTGCAAATAAAATGATGTTTGCATTTCCAATCATGGCATAAGCAACTACAATATCCGCCCCGCTTTTGAAGGTAATTATTAATGAGCCCAGCTACACCTGCCCAAGGCCAGAACCGAGGTTTTGTTGTTCCCATTGGAGGAGCGGAGGCGAAACGCAAAGACCCCGTAATCCTGGAGCGTTTCGTAGATTTATGCGGTGGCGATGATGCCCGCATACTGGTCATTCCAACGGCATCGCTGCTGGATGAAACTGGCCCCCTGTACCAGGAGTTGTTTGAAGGTATGGGCGCCAGGGCGATGTGTATACCGATCGAACAACGCGACGATTGTTACCAGGATAAGATTCTCGACACCCTTGAAAGAGCCAGCGGTATCTTTATAACCGGCGGAAACCAGTTGCGTCTGAGCACGATACTGGGCGGAACGCCGGTGGCCCGCGCGATACGCAGGCTGAACTCAGAAGGGGTTCACATGGCAGGCACTTCAGCTGGTGCTGCTATTGTTTCCGAACACATGATCGCGGGCGGGAGGGGCGGTCCATCGCCACGCGAAAGTGGTGTGGTGCTGGCGCCCGGACTTGGCCTGACCAATCGCGCCATTATAGACCAGCACTTTAACAAGCGTGGGCGCCTAGGACGTTTGCTCGCGGCACTGTCATTCAACCCTTTTGCCTGCGGCCTGGGTATTGATGAAAATACCGCGGCGTTTATAGCACCTGATGGCGTCCTGGAAGTTGTCGGTCACGGTACCGTTACAGTGGTGGATCCGGCTGATTTGCGGCATTCATCGATGAGTTATGTACGCAAGGCTGAAGCTGTTTCGCTGATTGGATTGAAACTTCACGTACTGGCGCACGGTTCGCATTTCAATCTTGAAACCCGCGAAGCATCATTGAAATGAAGCCAAGCAGCAGTCCGGGTTATTGATGAAAAGGCCACTTGGGAATCCCGGCGTGCTATTTTTACTGAAAAATTGATATAAGGTATTGCTATGAAAATTCTCTCCACAAACGTTTACGTCGGCCCGAGCCTGTACGCGCATTTTCCGGTTATCCGGCACCAGGTGGATCTCGGTGTCCTCGAAGAGTGGCCGACAGCACGGCTTGGTAATGCCTTTATTGATGGCTTGATCGAAGCCTTGCCGGGTTTGCAGAACCACGGCTGTTCTTATGGTGAAGAGGGTGGGTTTATCCGCCGCATGCGTGAAGACGAAGGCACCTGGATGGCCCACGTTTGGGAGCACGCGGCCCTGGAACTGCAAAACGAGGCGGGCTCGGATGTATCATTCGGCCGCACCCGTGGCACAGGCGTGGTGGGTGAGTACAACATGGTGTTTCAGTACAAGCAGCGTGATGTAGGGCTGGAGGCCGCACGTATCGCGCTGCAACTGCTGCTGAGCCTGCTGCCGGAAAACCTGGAGCAGGAATTTTCCGATGAAATCGAAAAAGATTTCAATTTTGAACAGGAGCGCGACGACTTTATCCTGTTTGCACAACGCAAGGAGCTGGGCCCCAGTACCGCATCATTGGTAAACGCGGCAGAAGAAAGGGCAATCCCTTACATGAGGCTCAACAAGTATTCGCTGGTGCAGTTTGGACATGGTGCTTACCAGCAACGTATACAGGCCACGATTACCAGTAAGACTCCGCATATAGCCGTGGAAATATCCTGTGACAAGGAAGACACGCACAACCTGTTGCGTGATCTCGGACTTCCGGTGCCAACTCAAAGGATGATCTACAACGAGCGCGCATCGATTCGCGCGGCCCACAGTATTGGTTTTCCGGTGGTCCTCAAGCCACTCAATGCCAATCACGGCCGGGGTGTTTCTATCAACCTGACCAGTGATGAGCAGGTCGCGAGTGCATTTGTCTTTGCCCGCGAGCACGGCAGTAGCAGGGCGGTGCTGGTTGAAAGCTACGTGGAAGGTTTTGACCACCGTATGCTGGTGGTCAATAACGAGCTGGTGGCGGTTGCCAAGCGGGTCCCTGGCCACATTGTCGGTGATGGGAAAAGTACGGTTACGGAGTTGGTCGACAAAGTCAACGAAGACCCCCGCCGCGGGATAGGCCATGAGAAGGTGCTGACCAGGCTTGAACTCGACCGGCCAGCCTTTGAACTACTGGAAATGGCAGGTCTCGATGCGGATTCGGTTTTGCCGGATGGCGAGATATTCTATCTGCGCAAAACTGCCAACCTGTCGACCGGCGGCACCGCCATTGATCTGACTGATGTGGTGCATCCGGATAACCGTGAAATGGCTGTGCGGGCGATCCGCGCTGTGGGCCTGGACGTAGGCGGAGTGGATTTTCTGACCTCGGACATCACCGAGTCTTACAAAGAAGTGGGTGGCGCTATTGTTGAGGTCAACGCGGCGCCCGGATTCCGGATGCACGTGGCTCCGTCCGAAGGCGAACCACGAGACGTGGCCGGAAAAGTAATGGATATGCTGTTCCCGCCCGGAACACCGACCCGTATACCGGTGGCCAGCATCACCGGCACAAACGGCAAAACCACGACCTCACGTATGTTGTCCCATATCCTGAAAACAGCCGGGCACACGGTGGGTATGACATCCACGGATGGTGTCTATATCGATGGGCGTTTGTCGGTCAAAGGTGATATGACAGGGCCGACCTCGGCACATATTGTTTTACGTGACCCGACAGTGGATGTCGCCGTGTTGGAAACGGCCCGTGGCGGATTGCTGCGTTCGGGTTTGGGTTATCGGCGTTGCGACGTCTCGGCCTGTTTGAATGTTGCCGCAGACCATCTTGGGCTGAAGGGTATTGACACGCTGGAACAACTGGCAGAGCTCAAGCGCATCGTTATCGAAGTAGCCCGTGATACCGCTGTGCTGAACGCCGATGATGATCTTTGTCTGAAGATGGCGGATTACACCGAGGCCGAGCACGTCTGTTACGTAACCATGAACCCGGCCCACGCCCTGGTGAAAGAACACGTAAACGCCGGCGGCAGGGCGATGGTGCTTGAACAGGGCTTTAATGGCGATATGATTACCCTGTACGACAATGGCACCCATTCCCAGTTGGTCTGGACCCACCAGATACCGGCTACGATGGATGGCAAGGCAACCCACAACGTCCAGAATGCAATGTTTGCTGCAGCATTGGCTTATTCGATGGGCAAATCACTGGACGATATCCGTCATGGCCTGCGTTCATTCAGCTCAACAATTTTCCAGGCGCCGGGCCGCATGAACGTGTTCGATGAGCACCCGTTCAGGGTCATCCTGGACTATGGCCACAATGCCGCAGCGATCCACAGTATCTGCCAGTTAGTTGACCGGCTCGAGGTTGCCGGGCGCCGAATCTGTGTTCTCTCCGCGCCGGGCGACCGCCGGGATGAAGATATCCGGGCGATCGCCGATGAAGCAAGCGGCCATTTCGATCACTATATTTGCAGGGCCGATGACCGCCGTCGCGGGCGTGGCCAATCTGAAGTGCCGGACATGCTGCGTGACCAGTTACTGGTCAATGGCGTAGAGGCGAGCGCCATTGAAGTGGTGCCGGATGAAGTACTTTCTGTCGACAAAGCACTCGACATGGCACAGGACGGCGACCTGGTGGTCTTGTTTGCCGATGATGTGCGGCGCAGCTGGAACCAGGTGATTCATTATGAAGGTGACAGTGCGGCTGTCGGTGCTTCTGATGAATCAAAAGCTGCACAGAGTTTTGTTGAGGAAGATCCGGATGCGTTTTCGCTGGACCCCGGTGCGCGACTGGTCCGGGATGAGCGCGGTGTGCGTCTTGCCAGGGACGAAGAAGAAAGCGACTGAAGCATCAGCATGAGTATTAAATTGCTGGACAACCGCCGGCTGACCGGCCCCAATCTGTTCTGGGACATGCCGGGCGCAGTGCTGGATATTGCCATTGATGGCGTTTCCACGGAAAGGGTCACATCAGCCTGGGCCGAAGAGACCGGCCGTCTGATGGAGGCCATGGGCTGGCGTGCGGAAAACATTTGCTGGCGGGTATTTTCGGGCGGTGCCAGCCTGGTGATCAATGCGCCTATCGATGTTTTATACACCGCATGTGAGCTCAATGAAGTCGCCTTGAACAGGGTTGCCGCGCGACTGGCCGGCGAACCGTTGCCGAGTTTCGATGATGCAATAACCAAACTGGTTGCCCAACGGGCTGAAGAACAGAACACGGCCCTGCTGGCAATGCAGCGTGCAGCCCAAGACAACCATGTGCCCTTTCTCTGGGATGATGACGAAGCCTCCGTTGGTTTTGGAAAATCGGCCATAGTCTGGCCGGCGTCGGCTGTTCCCGAGCCGGAGACCATTAACTGGCAGCAGGTGGGTTCAATTCCGCTGGGTATCGTGACTGGCACCAACGGCAAATCAACGACGGTCAGGCTGGCATCGGCCATTTTGGCAGCAGACGGTCTGCGCGCCGGTATCACCTCCACGGATTACATACGTGTCGGCGAAGAAATCCTCGACCATGGTGATTACTCCGGCCCCGGTGGTGCGCGCACACTTCTGCGTCACCCGAAATCCGAAGCAGTGGTGCTGGAAGTTGCCCGCGGCGGTTTGCTGCGGCGCGGCATCGGTGTGGAACATGCGGACGGTGCCCTGATTACCAATATCGCAGCCGATCACCTGGGCGATTACGGTATCAATTCGGTGTCTGAAATGGCTGAGGCCAAGTTCATCGTACGCCGTGCGCTTGGTGCGAACGCACCGCTGATATTGAATGCCGACGACCCCGAGAGTGTCCGCATGGCAGCGACACTTTCCAACAGGATCATCTGGTTCGGGCTGGATCAAGACAATCGGGTTTTAGAAACGCACCTGGAAAAACAGGGAGAGGCCGCCTACCTTTCTGACGGTTGGCTTGTGCTGGCGACGAACATTGGCACACGAAATATCGTAGAAGCTGCAAAAATCCCGGTCACCTTTGGTGGTATAGCGCGATACAACATCAGTAACGCCCTGGCCGCCATGGCCTTGTGTCATGTACTGGGCGCTTCCGATGAGGCACTGGCCAAGGGGCTCGAAAGCTTCAGCGGCGATGCTGATGAAAACCCCGGTCGCGGTAACCTGTTTGAAAAGAACGGCATCCGGATTTTCCTCGATTTTGCCCACAATGAGCACGGTATCAAGGCCGTCAGTGAGACCATCAAAGCATTTCAGGCCAGGCGGCACATCGTTTTAATGGGGCAGGCTGGCGACCGAGCGGATAAGGAACTCGGTGAATTTGTAGCGGCGGCTTGTGGATTGAATCCCGACCGTCTGCTGGTATGCGAACTGCCGGGATATGAGCGTGGACGCGAGGCCGGCGAAGTTCCCGGTTTGATAACAGCGTTCGCGATTGATGCAGGTGTCCCCAGGGATACGGTCACGGAGCTTGCAAGCCCCGTTGAAGGCGTCAAAAAGGCCCTGGCGGAAGCAAAGCCCGGCGATTGCCTGGTGTTACTCGCCCTTACCCAACGTGATGAACTGCTGGCACTGGTCCGTGAATTTGTGGCTGATAAGTAAAGCCCTGTAAACTGAAAATCCAATGGCAAAACTCTTTTTCAATTACTCGTCAATGAATGCCGGCAAAACCACGATTTTGCTGCAATCCGCACACAATTACCGTGAGCGCGGCCTGACCCCGATGTTGTTTACTCCAAAACTGGATGACCGTTACGGGGAAGGCTGGATCAAGTCTCGTATAGGCCTGCAGTCCAAGGCGACGATGTTCACGACCGAAGACGACCTGTTTGAAATAACCCGGGCACAACTGGAAGACAACAACATCCATTGCGTGCTGGTAGACGAGTCACAGTTTTTAAACCGTGATCAGGTTTTCCAGTTAACTGAAATTGTTGATCGCCTGAATATACCGGTACTGTGTTTCGGCTTACGAACCGATTTCCAGGGTGAGCTGTTCGAGGGCAGCAAATACCTGCTGGCCTGGGCCGATGAGCTTTCCGAAATCAAAACCATTTGTCACACGGGACGAAAAGCCAACATGGTGGTGCGGGTCGATGAAGAAGGCTATGCCCTGAAAGAAGGCGCCCAGGTGGAAATCGGCGGCAACGAAAGATACGTTTCGGTCAGCCGGGCCGAGTTCAAAAATGTGTTTATCGGTGGCCGCCGGATCAAGTTTATCGAGCCGGTAGAAAGCGAAGCTACGGATGGAGATAGCCTTGGTCCAGAGCAGGAAGACGAAGGCCTGCTATAGTCAGAACATGATTTCACCACATTACAGGAGGTAGCCGGTCATGCGTTGGTTGTTCTTTTTAATCGTGGTGTTCGCAGTGCTCTGGTACATCAGGGGCATCAAAGAAGTAGAGCCACCCCCAATAGAAGAAAGCTTTATCGGTGAACCCGTGAAAGCCTTGCGAAAGGCCGAGGGCTACGAAGAGACCTACCTGGACGCCATCGAAGAACGTAAAAAGAAAATGGAAGAGCAACTGGAGAAAGGTTCCGGCGGTTAGTCAGTACTCAGCAGATGTTCACCGGTCGCCAAATTTAACCAGTTGAGCTTACGCAAACGGCAGGAACACTCTCCTTCGCGCGGATTCATACAGTAATACACAGACTTACAGGCGGTTAAATTCAATTCGCTCCAATACCAGTGCCAATAAGCATCAGGCGGCGGGCACCCTCCCGGGGACACGCCGGGAACGCATCCATGGGGGGTCTCGGCTCGGGCCTCCTGCATCGCTTTAGCGAGTCCTTCCCTGGACCCGTGCCGCGAACGTCCCGTTCACGAAGATCCCTGAATGAGGATACCCACCCCTTGCTGCCAGGGTGTGCATGGTTTAAAGGGTTGAAGACTTAATCGCCGCGAGATGCGCCTCCCACAGCAGAATAGCCCAAATGCTGAGCTACCGCTGGCAGGTGGTGCAGTAATAACTCGACCGCTGGCCGATTACTTTCTGGCGGACAGGGGCCCCACACTGGAAACAATCGAGGCCGGCCCGGTCGTATACCAGCAGTTCCTGGGCGAAATAGCCTGGTGCGCCGTCTGAACTCACAAAATCCCTCAAGGTGGTTCCTCCCTGCCGGATGGCGCGGGCCAAAACGTCGCGGATGGCATCAACTAGTGCCGCATAACGTTGCCTGGAAATCCGGCCGGCGGCGCGTAATGGATGGATGCCGGCCATGAACAATGCTTCCGAGGCATAAATGTTGCCGACACCCACAACGATGTGGCCATTCATAATGAAATTCTTGATGGCTACCTTGCGCCCCCGCGATGCGCCGTGCAGGTAGTCTGCGGTGAATTCACCGGACAGAGGTTCCGGACCGAGATCACGTAGCAATACGTGGTCTTCCATCATACCGTCCACCCACAGAAATGCGCCAAAGCGGCGGGGGTCGTTAAAGCGCAGACAAGCGCCGCTCTTCAGTATGATGTCGACATGGTCATGTTTGGCGGGGCTTACTGGCGAATCCAGGATACGCAGTGAGCCGGACATGCCCAGGTGTATGATCAGGCCGCCTTGTTCCAGTTCGAGCAGCAGGTATTTGCCGCGCCGCCTAAGGTTGATCAGCTGCTGACCCTCGGCCTTTGCGACCGCAGAAGGCACCGGCCAGCGCAACCTGGAATCGCGCACAGTTACTTGCGCAATACGCTGCTTGAGCAGGTGTGGCTCTATCCCCCTGAGCGTTGTTTCGACTTCTGGTAATTCGGGCATTTTTTGTTGAAACCTTTATGTCAGCCGACATTGTAAATCAGCCGGTGGTAGCATCTGCATCCATGGAAGATATTACACTGGTCGGCATTGATACGGGCGGTACATTTACCGATATCGTGGTGATGGAGCGTAGTCCGAATGCCGGCACAATTCGGCACTGCAAGGTGCTGTCAGACCCGGCCGATCCATCCGGGCCCATCGTCGAGGGATTGAACCGGCTTGGGCTTAAAGACCGGGCCCTGCAGATAATTCACGGCACCACGGTAGGTACCAATGCCGTACTCGAGGGTAAAGGCGTGCGTGTTGCCTACGTGACATCACGTGGTTTTGCCGATGTGCTGACGCTCGGCCGCCAGGAGCGGGAACAGGTCTATCAGCTTCAGCAGCCTGAAGTCAGCCCGCCGGTACCCCGGGAGTTGTGTGTTGAGGTTCCAACTCGTATTTCCGCAGATGGTGAATTGCTGGAATCGATCAGCGATGATGAACTTGAGCAAATCAAGGGCCGGCTGGACGAGCTAGACATTGAGTCAGTGGCGATCAACCTGCTGTTTTCATTCCTGCGGCCGCAGGAAGAAAAGCGCATTGCGGAAGAACTGGAAGACCGGTGGTTTGTGTCCTGCTCCAGTGAAATTCTGCCCGAGGTCCGGGAGTACGAAAGGGGTATGGCCACCTGGCTGAACGCCAGTGTGGGTCCGGTGATTTCCCGCTACCTGGGGCGCTTGCAAAGCCGTTTACCAAAAGCGGGAATCGCCGTGATGCAAAGCGCCGGGACAACCATTGCCGCAGACCAGGCTGCGTACCAGGCGGTACGATTATTGTTGTCCGGCCCGGCAGGAGGCCTGGCAGCAGCACGCAGCATTGCGGCGCAGACGGGTAACCCGAGACTGATGAGCTTTGACATGGGTGGCACATCAACCGATGTGGCGCTGCTGAACGGTGAAATTCCGTTGACCGGCCAGTGCAGGATCGGTGCATGGCCTCTCTCGATCCCCTCGGTGGATATACATACCATCGGCGCCGGTGGCGGTTCAATCGCCAGGGTGGACCGGGCAGGTATGTTGTTGGTTGGCCCCCAATCCGCGGGGGCGAGCCCGGGACCGGCCTGTTATGGACAGGGTGGCACGCAGGCAACGGTGACCGATGCCAACCTGTTGCTTGGCCGAATACCCGGGAACACACTGCTGGGTGGATACCTGCCACTGGTTATGGGCAAAGCGGAGCAGGCCGTTGCAGAACTGGCGGTGAAGATGGGTTGTGATGTACTGGACGCGGCTTCGGGTATCGTGCGACTGGCCAACGAGCACATGGCCCGGGCTTTGCGGGTCATCTCCGTTGAGCGCGGCCATGATCCGGCTGATTATGCACTGCTCTGTTTTGGCGGCGCCGGTGGTCTGCATGCCTGTGACCTGGCTGAATTGCTGGATATGAGACGCATAATCATCCCCGCGCGCTCCGGTGTGCTTTCGGCGATGGGAATGCTGGTCAGCGAACCCGGCCGCGAGACATCCAGGCCGGTGCTGAGACCGCTGGCCGAACTGGCAGATACAGAAATTGCATCCTGGTTCCGCAGCCTCGAAAAGGACGCGCTGTCACAGCTGACGGCCGAGGGTTGTACTCCGGGGAGTGTAAAGTTCAGACGCCGGCTTGAGCTTCGCTACCTTGGCCAGAGCGCGGCCATCGGAATTGACTGGTCTGCCGGGGGTGAGCACGAAGCAGGTTTTCACGCGGCGCACGAAAAAGCCAGCGGCTTACGCCTGCCGCATCCGATAGAGCTGGTAAACATACGCTTGAGTGCCCGTGCACCGGCAGTGCTGCAGTCGATTGATATCAGGCAGGAACACACGGGCCTTAAAGATGGAGAGAGAGTTTTAATGCCTGAACTATCAAAGGAAGTACCATTAAACCAACGGGCTGGCCTACAGGCAGGCTTGTCATTGGACGGTCCTTTGCTGATTGTCGAGTCCGCAGCCACCGCATGGGTCAAACCTGGCTGGGTGGCAACACCGGATGAATGGGGAAATTTGTTATTGCAGGCATAAAAAAACCCGCTAAATAGCGGGTTTTTTCAAAACTTTTACCAAAAGCCAGTTACTTGATCTTGGCTTCCTTGTACATCACGTGCTTACGGACAACGGGATCATACTTCTTCATCTCCATTTTTCCGGGGGTGTTCTTCTTGTTTTTATCCGTGGTATAGAAATGGCCGGTACCTTCGGAAGATACCATGCGGATTTTATCTCGTGCTGATTTTGCCATGATTTATGCTCCTCAGACCTTTTCGCCGCGTGAACGCATATCTTTCAATACGGCGTCGATGCCTTTCTTATCAATGATACGCAATCCCTTGGTGGAGATACGCAAACGAACCCAACGGTTTTCACTTTCCACCCAAAAACGGTGATGGTGAATATTGGGCAAAAAGCGTCGCTTGGTCTTGATGTTTGAATGCGACACGTTGTTTCCGGCTACTGGTCGTTTACCGGTTACCTGACAAACTCTGGACATTGGATTATTCCGTTTACTGTACTATCAAAAATGAGCCGCACTTTATACCGCAATGCAGACAGATATGCAATCAAATTCCATTGAAACCACGTCATTTTAACTGTCCTGGCCAATGTATTCGCAAAAAATTACAACATCCCCCTAGAAGCCATTGAAACCGGCGGGCCGTCACCTACGACAAAATGATCCAGCAGACGGATTTCCAACAGCAGTAAAGCGTCCTTCAAGCGCCGTGTAATCGCCTGGTCCGCAAGGCTGGGCTCACTGACCCCGGACGGGTGGTTGTGGGCGACGATCACCGCTGCCGCGCTCAGCCGCAAAGCCCTTTCGGCAACGATCCGGGGATACACGCAGGCACCGTCTATGGAGCCCTGGAACAGGTCTTCCGATGCGATAACGCGATGGCGTGTATCCAGGAACAAACAGGTAAAGATCTCGCGTCTGCGGTCTCTTAGTACGGTTTGCAGGTAATCCATGGTCATCGCCGGGCTGGTCAGGGAAACACCTCTTTGAAGTGATTGTTTCAGTTGCCGGTGTACCAGTTCATGGGCCAACCGGATACGGTTGGCATCTTCGTCATCCAGGCCCTCACGTTCGTCTGTCGACAACCTGCTTGCGATCTGGAGCTGCCGCAAACCGCCAAAGCATTGCAGCAGGCTTTCGGCCTGCCGGGTTGCGTGCTGCCGTGATTTGCCGGCGAACAACAGGCGCCCGAGCAGTTCTGCATCCGACAACAAGCCGGGCTGGAACGGTGGTGATGCTGGCTGACTGCCATTCGTATGCATGGTCTTGACTGGTTTCATACTGTTGTCTGTTTGTTAGTCTGCCATCCATGCTGAAGCATCGGCGCCGAACCTTATAGTGGTACCTGGCTGCGGGATTTGTAGGTCAAAACTGGAAAAGCGCCGGTGTTGCAGACTACAAGGCGAAGGATTGGTATGATGTTAACGGTAAGGAAACCACGAGATACGTAGTTCGTGCGACAGCACAAAAACCGACAAAAAAGGAAACCAGTTGGAAAGGGAAAAACCGCAAGCTGTCCAGTTGAAGATTATCGATCCCCGCCTGGGCCGGGAAATTCCCCTGCCTGAACATGCCACCGACGGGTCAGCAGGTATGGATCTTCGTGCCTGCGTCGACGGTGTCACTACCGTTCATCCAGGTGAAACGCTGCTGATACCAACCGGATTTGCAATGCATATTTCTGACCCCGCCATGGCGGCAGTAATTCTGCCCCGCTCCGGGTTGGGCCACAAGCACGGTATTGTACTGGGGAACCTCGTGGGCCTGATCGACAGTGATTACCAGGGTCAGGTTTACGTATCATGCTGGAATCGATCGGAGAAAGCATTTGAGATAGAGCCGGGCTCACGCATTGCGCAACTGGTATTTGTTCCCGTCATCATGGCTGATTTTGAAGTGGTTGAATCATTCGATGAAAGTGAGCGTGGTGCGGGCGGATTTGGACACACGGGCCATCAATGAAAAAACCGGAAAAGACAACTAAAAGTTTCAATGGGGGCAAGCTGCCGACTATGCAACAATTGCATCTCGAGCGCATTAACCCCTTGGTGCTGATTGTCATCGGCGCCTTGATGCTGGCCGCGTTGGCGGTGATGTTATTCACCGGCCGCCCCAGCCAGCAGGACAACGAAGCTGCGCTCCAGCGTGCAAAACAATCCATGAGCCAGGTCAAAGATCTGGTTCAGAATTTTCGGCGGGTACTGGAAGACCAGCAGGTCCAGGAGCTGGCAGTGATAGCTGCTGCCGAGCCTGGCAAGCTTCCAAATTTGCAGCAGTATGTCAGCGGACGTATCCCGGATCTTATCGAGGTCAAACTGTATGGCACTGACCTGGAGACCATGCGCGCTACTGACCTGGGGCCATTTGGTTATGCCGTGCTGGATATGCTGATGACCGCGGCTGAGAGAGGCGTTGCCCCGGGGCAGATACACGGCCAGGGCGGGGGGGGCTATTTGGCCATGGCTGTACG
>CALBDB010000157.1 GCA_937927755.1 uncultured Lysobacterales bacterium | reverse complement strand
ACGCGAGCGTCGCTCCTACATTCGTGTTTAACCCACCATAAGCATCAAACGATTGACGCGCTGCACAAAACCAGCAGGGTCTTCAAGCTGGCCGCCTTCTGCCAGAACGGCTTGCTCGAACAGCAGTTCTGCCCAATCCTTGAACTCTTCGTCAGAATCAACAGCCGCAACCTGCTTGAGCAATTGATGATCCAGGTTGACTTCCAGTACCGGCTTGCTGTCAGGCAGGGCCTGACCGGCCTGTTCCAGCATACGCCGCATGTGCATGGCGAGTTCCTGTTCGCTCAACACGAGACAGGATGCGGACTCGGTCAGACGCTGAGTTGCGCGGACTTCGGTAACCTCTTCCGTCAACGCGTCTGACAGGCGCTTCAGCAGCGGATCCTTGTCTGTATCCTTCTGTTCTTCGTCTTCCTGCTTGTCGCTATCTGAGCCCAGATCTACATCACCCTTGGCAATGGAGCGCATTTTCTTGCCGTCAAATTCGGTGAAGTAACCCATCACCCATTCGTCGATACGGTCAGACATCAGCAGCACTTCAACGCCCTTTTTACGGAAAATCTCAAGGTGCGGAGAGTTCTCGGCCGCTTTGCGGTTTTCCGCCGTGACGTACCAAATTACATCCTGGCCTTCCTGCATACGGGAGACATAATCCTCCAGGCTGACACGCTGTTCGCTGGCAGTATCGGCAGTTGAAGAAAACCGTAATAATTTTGCGATTTTCTCTTTGTTGGCCATGTCTTCGACCAGGCCCTCTTTCAGGACATTACCGAACTCGTCCCAGAAGATGTTGAATTTTTCCTGGTCCTTATCGGCCAAACGTCCCAGCAAATCCAGGCTGCGGCGGACTACCGCTGAACGGATTTTTCCGACCAGTTCGTTTTCCTGCAGCAACTCGCGGGAAACGTTAAGGGGAAGATCACTGGAATCCACCACGCCGCGCACAAAGCGCAGATAGTGAGGCAGCAATTGCTCCGCCGCATCCATGATAAACACGCGTTTGACATACAAACGCAAACCGTGCCGCTCGTCGCGCTGCAACATCATGTCCATCGGTGCCTTGGATGGAATGTAAAGCAGCGAGGTATAATTTTGAGCGCCTTCCACGTGGTTGTGCGCCCAACTCAGGGCGTCCTCGAAATCATGACTTACGTGTTTGTAGAATGACTGGTATTCGTCACTGCTGATTTCGGACTTCTGTAATGTCCACAAAGCGGAGGACTGGTTGATTGTCTGCCATTCCGGTTTTGCTTCTGTTTCGCCGTCTTCAACGTCTTTCGGAGGTAGCGGGGTCTGCATGTAGATTGGAAAACCGATGTGGTCGGAGTACTTCTGGATCAATGAGCGCACGGTCCAGGAAGCCAGGAACTCCTTGGCGTCCTCACGAAGGTGTAATGTAACCTCGGTGCCCTGACCCGGGAGATCGATCTGCGAAATGGTGTATTCACCCGTACCATCAGATTCCCATACAACGCCTTCTGATGCGTCGCTACCGGCGGAACGTGTTTTCAGCGTAACCTTGTCTGCAACGATAAATGAGGAATAAAACCCCACACCGAACTGGCCGATCAGGTTTGCTGCGAATTCCTCCTTGTCAGAAACCTGTTCGAGAAATTTCCTTGTGCCTGAACGGGCTATGGTGCCGATGTTCTCAACCACCTCGTCTCGTGACATCCCGATTCCGTTATCACGAACCGTGATTTGACCGGAGTCTTCGTCCACTTCGATTTCGATCTTTAGCTCAGCATCGCCACCCAGCAGGTCGGCATTCTGCAATGCTTCAAACCGCAGCTTGTCACAGGCATCGGACGCATTTGATACCAGTTCCCGCAAAAATATTTCACGATTGGAATAAAGCGAGTGGATCATCAGGTTCAGCACTTCGCGCACTTCTGCCTGAAATTCGAATTTCTCGGTTCCGGCAACCGTGGCGCCGGTGTCCTTTTTCTTGGCTTTTGTCTTGCTGGTTTCGGTCATTTTGGTTTCCACTAATTTAAATGCTAGTGCTCATAGTTGGGTCTTCACCCTGACTTTCAAGGATCAAATCCCAGATTCGCAACGCAAAAAAAAGCCCGCAATGCGGGCTTTTTTATCCAGCACTGCAGCTTTATCAGCTGAGCTTTTCCTTGATGCGGGCAGCCTTGCCTTCCAATCCGCGCAAATAGTACAGCTTGGCGCGGCGAACATCACCACGACGCTTGACCTTGATCGAATCGATCAGCGGGCTGTGGGTCTGGAAAACACGCTCAACACCTGTTCCGTGGGAAATCTTGCGGACGGTAAAGGCAGAGTTCAGGCCCCGGTTCTTTTTCGCAATTACAACACCTTCGAAAGCCTGCAGGCGTTCACGGTTGCCCTCTTTAACTTTAACGCTAACGATGACGGTATCGCCGGGGTTGAACTCCGGTAACTCACGGGTCATTTGCTCTGCGTTGATCTGCTCAATGATATTCATCGTTCTGTCCTTTCAAGATTAAGCCACATCCGGGCTTTAACAATTCTGTTCCAATTCATCGCGAAATTCTTTTAACAGCAACTTCGCCTCTTTATCCAACTCCCTGTCTTTCAACAGGTCCGGCCTTCTCAGCCAGGTGCGGCCCAGCGCCTGCTTCCTGCGCCAGCGACGTATCGCTTCGTGGTCGCCTGACAACAGTACTTCCGGTACCGCCTTTCCACCCGAAACTTCAGGGCGGGTGTAATGCGGATGATCAAGCAGACCACCCACAAAAGAATCCTCTACTGCCGATTGATCATCTCCCAGCACACCCGGCAACAAACGGGTGACCGCGTCGATTATGACGGCAGCGGCCAATTCACCACCGCTGATAACATAATCACCAATCGACCATTCTTCATCGATCTCAGACTCAATGGCCCGTTCATCAATGCCTTCGTAACGTCCGCAAACAAGTATCAAACCCTGTCTGCCCGCCAGTTCGTTAATGCCGTCCTGATCAAGCCTGCGGCCCTGTGGACTCATCAGGCTGACGGGACAGCCACCGGCATGTTCCTTTCGCACCACCTGTATGGTCGAACTCAGTGGCTCTACGGCCATCACCATACCCGGTCCGCCACCATAGGGACGGTCATCCACCGTCCGGTGCTTATCTGTCGCCAGGTCCCTCGGGTTCCAGGTTTTCAACTCAACCCGGCCATCCTTGATGGCACGGCCTGTAACACCCAGACCTGTCAATCCTTCCAGCGACTCCGGAAACAGCGTGATCACGTCAATACGCATGATACTTTCCTGCTCCCGCCTAAAACTCAGGATCCCAATCGACCTCTATCAATCCGCCTTCAAGGTCAACACGCTTTACGTACTGTCCCTGGATAAACGGTACCAGGTGTTCCCGTTCTCCGCGAACGACCAGTACATCATTGGCGCCGGTTTCCATCAGTCTGTCCACACGGCCCAACAAGTCGCCGTTGGTGGTATGAACTTCCAGCCCTTCAAGGTCGGACCAGTAATATTCACCTTCAGCGGTTGCCGGCAGCTGATCGCGTCCAACAAAAATCTGTTGCCCTACCAGCGTGATGGCCTGTTGCCGGTCTTCAAATCCCGGCAATAAAGCAACCAGCCCTTTACCTTGTTTGCGCCCGTCAATTATTTTGACAGGACTTTTCTGTTCCCCCAGCAACCATGGCCGGTAGTCCAGAATCGCTTCCATGGGCCTGGTCCAGGAATGCACCTTGACGAAGCCCTTGACGCCGTGAACCGCGGAAATATAACCAAGCGCTACATGTCTGTGTGCGCTCATCACGCAAGCCCCGCGACATCAGTCACAAGCCAATCAGGCAGCGGCGCTGCTCCGGGCTTGTGATACCAGGTTTTGTACCCGTTCGCTGAGCTGTGCACCGACACCGGTCCAGTAATCAACACGCTCCAGATCAAGACGAAGACGCTCTTCCTGGCCTTTTGCCAACGGGTTAAAAAAACCAATTCTTTCAATACGACGCCCATCACGCTTGCTGCGGCTGTCCGCCACAATAATGTGATAGAAAGGCCGTTTTTTGGCGCCACCGCGCGCCAGTCGAATCTTTACCATTCCATAAAACCTTTTGCTAAGACCAATAATTTGGCCGGATTTCACCTGTTGACCCTATGTCACACAGCCAAAATTCACTGCTGATACCGGCCACACAAACACTTTCATTGAGCCGGCTCCACGAAACCGCGTATTTTAACCGTGTTTGTAACAAAAGAAAACAACAGCTTGCGTTTTTTATTCAAACAGGTCCATTACCCCATGGGCCTGTTATGGCAATGGTGATGCCCGGGTTGTAAAGATTGGCAAACATCCACTGGCCGTCTGCGGAAAAACACACGCCCGCCCATTCGCTTTTTACCGATGTGTCCTGCAAATCGTACCCGCCGTGAGTCGCTTTCAGATCAGGATTGGATTGACAAAAAGCGAACAAGCTGCCCTTGTTATCAAGGCCGGCAAGGATTTGTCCCTCTGTAAACAGGCCAAGACGGTCTTCACAGATCATCAGGCTGCCGCGCGGACTGACAATAATATTGTCAGGACCCGAAAAACCATTGCGTTCAGTTGCTTCAAAGATCATTGCCAGGCTGTTACCGGCAATATCCAGTCGGAAGATCTGGCCGGCACCCGCTCCACCACCCGCCTTGGAGGTGAAATAAATCGATCCTTCGTGGAAAACACAGCCTTCCAGCGAAACAAAAGCAGTGCCGCCCTCCGCCATGCCCTGGGCCACGATGCCGGCACAGTCGTGGGTTCCCGGTGTATGGCCTTGCTCCGGGTTGGCGATAGGCACCCAGTCACATGTCATTGGCGTATTTAACGGTACGGTCCCGGTCAGCTCCTTATGCCCCTCTACCCTGAGCATTTGCAGATTCCCACCAGCGTGCAAATCACCCGGCACATCCGGCAGGTAGCGATAAAGACCTGCATGCGGGGCCTGGTCCTCTGTCATGTAGACCATGCCGCCGGCCGGATCAACCGCAGCCGCTTCGTGATAAAACTGGCCCATTGGAATTATGGGTTGGGGATTTGACTCACCTTCAGGGTGCACTTCGAAAACATAGCCATGCGGTTTTTGCGCATCCTTTATGTGCCAGAACATCTGCCGTCTATCGATACCAAGATGCATCAACTCCGGCGTCAGCGGCCCCTCCTCGCAGGACAGCCAGGTGCCCCAGGGTGTGACGCCACCCGCACAGTTATTGAGGGTGCCGCCGAGACTTATCCGAGAATCCACCAGACGCTCGTTGCGTGTGTCAAATTTCAGTGTCGTAGTTCCACCGCCGGTGACATCCCAGGCTTTTTGTGGATCACCTAGGGGTGCCGATGAACCGCGCAACTCATGATTGCGGATCAATGTAACGATACCATCATGCTCGACAACCACACCCATGCCATCGCAGGCGCCCGGAACCGTGAACCCATCCCCGAGCGTCTCATCCGCCCAGGAAAAACTATGGTAACGAAAACCTCTTGGCAATTTCAAAAGTGGCAACCCGGTGGTTGTGTCATTGACCGGCAGTAAAGGGCCCAATTCGCGATGGAATTGCGGCGCGGCGCCCTCGCGGGCCAGTTTTGCCCAGGCTGCCCAGCCCAGACCCAGGCCGCCGGCGGCGACCAGGCTGTGCTTTAGAAAACTGCGTCTGTCGTTACGTTGCATCGGGAAATCACGGTTCAGGAAAACCCGCCCGGCATCTGGCCCTTAAGGCTGGCCATTTTTCTCATCATGCCTTTCATGCCACCCTTGCCGAATTTCTTCATCATGCGTTGCATTTGAGAGAACTGTTTCAACATCCGGTTGATATCCTGGATTTGGGTACCCGAACCCGCTGCAATTCGTTTTTTGCGGGAACCGCGGATGACATCCGGGAATCGCCGTTCCTGCGGTGTCATGGAGTTGATTATCGCTATCATGCTTACCGTCTGACGGTCATTGACGCGGTTTTTGACATGCTCAGGCAATTCCCCCATGCCCGGCATTTTGTCAGCCAGGCTACTCAGTCCGCCCATGTTTTGCATCTGTTCCAGCTGGCTGCGGAAATCCTCCAGGTCAAAACCCCTTCCCTTCTTGATTTTTCGTGCAAGTTTTTCAGCCTTACTCTTGTCTACATGTTTCTGGACATCTTCGACCAGCGACAAGACATCGCCCATGCCGAGGATTCGGGATGCGACTCGTTCTGGATGAAAGGGCTGCAGTGCTTCGGTCTTCTCGCCGGTACCTACAAACTTGATCGGCTTGCCGGTGATTTGCCGGACTGACAAAGCCGCGCCACCACGCGCGTCACCATCCGTCTTGGTCAGGATAACACCGGTGAGCGGCAGCGCTTCGTTGAATGCCTGCGCCGTATTGGCCGCATCCTGGCCGGTCATGCTGTCAACCACGAACAGCGTTTCATGGGGACTGACAGCAGTGTGTAACTGCCGGATTTCATCCATCATATCGGCGTCTATGTGCAGACGGCCGGCGGTGTCTACCAGCAGCACATCTGCAAACTGCCTGCGCGCTGCATCAAGGGCCTGTTTGGCGATCGTCACCGGCTGGTCAGCTACGGACGAAGGGTGAAACAGCACATCCACCTGTTCGGCGAGCGTTTTCAGCTGGTCAATAGCTGCAGGCCGGTAGACGTCACAACTGACCACCATGACTTTCTGCTTGGCCTGTTCCTTCAGGTGTTTGGCGAGCTTTGCAGTGGTGGTGGTTTTACCTGAACCCTGCAGACCAGCCAATAGTACTACGACCGGTGGATTGGCCTTGAGGTCAAGGACCTTATTTTCCTCACCCATAATCTGGACAAGTTCGTCATGGACGATTTTAACCAGCGCTTGTCCCGGTTGCAGGCTGCTGATGACCTCCTGTCCTAGTGCACGTTCCCTGACCTGGCTGATAAAGGACTGGACAACCGGCAAGGCCACATCGGCCTCTAGCAGTGCAATGCGGACTTCGCGTAAAGTTTCCCTGATACTGTCTTCGGTCAAACGGCCTTTACCACGCAATTTCTGCATGGTTTGCGTTAATCTTTGGCTCAGGCTTTCAAACATTAAAGTACTCCGGAATTCAGCAGTCAGGTATTATAGCGGTTGACCATCAATAATCGGCACAGAATTTGCGATGCATGACAAGATTTTACTGATAACTGCAATCTGCTACCTGCTCGGTGTGATCCTGCTGTATGTGGCCGTTACCGGACACTCCAACGGCAAACGCCTGCTGGCTGCAGGGTTCACCCTGATCGGCGTAATCTTTCATGCCTGGGCCGAGGCCCAGCACTGGTGGATTCCAACAGTGCCGCATGTCAGCCTGTTGAATGTCCTGTCGCTTTGCGCGCTTGTGACCGTGGTAATACCGCTGGTTACCTACCCGTTAAAGAACAGTTTATTTGACGCCAGCCTGATTGCTTTGCCGATCTCTGTCGTGATCCTTGTTACTGAAGGGCTGATTTATGCACCTGCATTAGAAATTACGCATACATCAGCCGGCATGAAGGTGCATATAATCACATCCATTGTCGCATTTGGCGTACTCAGTATTGCCGGGGTTTACGCGCTATTTGTAACTTTGATTGATCACTTGTTGCGCCAGCATCGCTTCAACTCCCTGGTCCAGACCCTGCCCGCCCTGGATACACTGGAAGAACTACTGATTCACCTGATTTGGGCCGGCTTCGCAGTTTTAACAGTCTCCCTGGTTACCGGTCTGATATTTGTCAGTGACCTATTCGGCCAGCACCTGGGCCACAAAACGATCCTGTCAATTTTTGCCTGGCTGATATTTGCCTTGTTAATTTGGGGTCGCTGGAAAAAAGGCTGGCGCGGGCGGGTTGCGGTGCGCATGACGCTGACAGGTATAGCAATATTGCTGCTATCCTATTTTGGCAGCAAGCTCGTGCTGGAAATCTTCCTGCAGCGCAGTTGGTCCATCTAGCAAACAAACAGGAACAGATACCGATTTGGACGATATACCGCTAGCCAGTCTTTACACTGCACTGTTTGTACTGATTATGCTTTCCGGCTTTTTCTCTAGTTCGGAAACCGGCCTGATGGCCATCAACAAGTATCGCCTGAAGCACCTGTCCAAGAGCGGACATCGTGGCGCACGTCTCGCGGAAAAGCTTTTGACACGGCCCGACCGGCTGATCGGGCTGATATTGCTGGGCAATAATATGGTTAATATCCTGGCCGCATCGATAGCCACCGTAATTGCAATACGCTTGTTTGGTGACGGCGGTATCTGGGTTTCAACGCTGGTGATGACAGTTGTTGTGCTGATATTTGCCGAAGTCGCCCCCAAGACGGTTGCCGCCCTGCACCCGGAAAAAATCGCTTTCCCAGCCTCGTATGTACTGGTTGTCCTGCTCAAGCTGCTGAACCCGTTCGTCTGGCTGGTCAATTCATTTGCAAATTTGCTGCTCAAGCCTTTCGGTGTAAAGACCGATGTCGTGGCATTGGAACACCTTAACCGGGAGGAGTTGCGAACCCTGGTATCGGAAGGTGGGCATATTTCCAATGACCATCAGCGCATGCTGGTTAACATCCTGGATCTTGAGCATGCTTCGGTGGAAGATGCGATGGTGCCGCGCGGGGAGATCGTCGGTATCGACCTGGATGACGACTGGGCGGACATACTCAACCAGCTTACCCAGACCGTATATACACGTCTGCCTGTCTACAAGGAAAACATAGACAATGTCGTAGGCTTGCTGCATATCCGTACTATCATTTCCAAGCTATCGGTTGGCGGCCTGAGTTTTGAGGACCTGCAGCGTTCTGTCCGCCGCCCCTACTTTATACCGGAAGGAACTTCGCTGACCCGGCAATTGCTGGAGTTCCAAAGCAGGGAACAGCGGATGGCACTGGTGGTTGACGAGTACGGGGACATCCAGGGCCTGGTAACACTGGATGACATACTGGAAGAAATTGTTGGTGAATTTACACCCGAAGGCCGCGGGCGTTCAAGTACCATGCGTCGCCTGGATGACGGCAGCTACCTGGTAGATGGTTCCACCAACCTGCGCACCCTGAACCGGCGTCTCGACTGGGATTTGCCATTTGATGAAGCGCACACGCTGGGCGGGCTGTTGATCGAAGAACTGGAAGTTATTCCAGAAGGCAAATGCTGCATCAATATCGGCCCACACACCATGACCATTGTCGACATCCGGGATAATGTCATTCACAAGGTACTGATCAAGCCCGACCAGGCTGTAAACCCTTAAAATGCAGCAGTAATCGCTTCCTCGAGGTTGCTGACTGCGCTGACTCGCATACCTTCGATGTCCCGTCTTGGCTTATTGGCCAGCGGAATAATGGCACGGCCAAAACCAAGCCCGGCAGCTTCTTTCAGGCGCTCCTCGCCGTTATACACCGGCCGGACCTCGCCGGAAAGGCCCACCTCACCGAATACGACGGTTTTTTCAGGCAGGACCCGGTCCCGAAAACTGGAGAGTATGGCCAGTAATAGCGGCAAGTCGGAACCGGTCTCGGTTATCCGCATCCCGCCCACCACGTTGGCAAACACATCCTGGTCACCCAGGCTAATTCCACCGTGGCGGTGCAAAACCGCCAGCAACATTGATAACCGGCTTTGATCCAGGCCTATACTTACGCGCCGTGGATTGGCCAGGTGACTCTCGTCGACCAGCGCCTGCAATTCGAGAAGCATTGGCCGGGTTCCTTCCCTGATCACGGTAATGACGCTACCCGGAGCCGCTTCGGAATGCCCGGACAAAAATATGGCTGACGGATTGTTCACCTCTTTCAAGCCAAGACCGGTCATGGCGAAAACACCCAGTTCGTTGACAGCGCCGAAACGGTTTTTAAACGCCCGGATGACGCGGTATCTGCTGCCTTCGTCACTTTGAAAGTACAGCACCGCGTCCACCATGTGCTCCAGGATGCGCGGCCCAGCCAGTGAACCGTCCTTGGTGACGTGCCCGACCAGAACCATTGCGCAGTCCATCTGCTTGGCGTAACGAACCAGTCCTGCTGCCGTCTCCCTGACCTGTGAGACAGAGCCCGGCGCAGACTGTACCAGTTCCGAGTGCAGTGTCTGGATGGAATCGACTACCACCAGCCCCGGCTTTTCCTTCCCCGCCACATTCAGAATTTGTTCGACGCTGGTTTCGGTAAGGCAACTCAATGTACCCACTTCCAGGCCCAGACGTTTGGCACGCATATTGATCTGTTGCAGGGACTCCTCACCACTGACGTACAGGCATTTTAATTGCCCCATCAGACCGGCGAGTACCTGCAGCAACAGAGTCGACTTGCCGATTCCGGGGTCTCCGCCTATCAGAACCACTGAGCCTGGTACAATGCCTCCGCCGAGGACGCGATCCAGTTCTTTGATTCCTGTTTTAATCCTGGCAACTTTCTGGTCTGATACCGCTGACAGCTCAGTCACCTGCTGGTTTGTAGTACCAGCATAACCGCTTACACGGGGAACACCTGCAACCGCAGCCTGGCGAAATTCCTCCACCGTGTTCCATGCCTTGCAATCCGGGCATTGCCCAGCCCATTTGGCTAGCTCGCTGCCACAGGCATTGCAGAAAAAAGATGTTTTGGTTTTTGCCACACTGGATTCCTTATTTACAATGATCTTTTAGCAGATCACGCCCATGACCACCAGCCTAAGACAATAAATAGTAAATTACTTACAATAGCGGTCGGTCAGGGACTAATCGGGTTGAAACAACAATACATGCGCAAACCGCAGGATCAACAGTTAATCGGTGAATCACCTGCATTCCTTGAAGTGCTTGAACGTGTTTCCAGGGTTGCGCCGTTAAACCGGCCGGTTCTTGTGATCGGCGAGCGTGGCACCGGCAAGGAACTGATCGCGGCCCGGCTTCACTTTCTTTCCGGACGGTGGGACTACCCGTTTATCAAGATGAATTGTGCGGCGCTGGCCGAATCCCTTCTCGAAACCGAGCTGTTTGGACACGAGGCCGGTTCATTTACCGGCGCTGCCAAACGCAGGCTTGGCCGGTTTGAACTGGCCAATGACGGCAGCCTGTTTCTGGACGAGTTGTCCAGCACATCTTCGGGTGTCCAGGAAAAAATCCTCCGCGTGATTGAATACGGTGAATTTGAACGGGTCGGGGGCAGCGAAACGATCCGCACCAACGTCCGCATCATCGGCGCGACCAACGAAGACCTCCCCGCTCTTGCGGAAAAGGGTAAGTTTCGCGCTGACCTGCTTGATCGCCTGGCGTTTGATGTCATCACCCTGCCGCCCCTGCGTGAGCGCCCGGGTGACATCATGACACTTGCGAATCATTTCGCGATCAAGATGGCCGGTGAGCTTGGCAAGGACGTGTTCAACGGTTTCAGTGAAGCGGCGCGCGATGAACTGCTTGAATATACCTGGCCCGGAAATGTCAGGGAGTTGAAGAACGTGGTGGAACGCGCGGTTTACACGTGCCAGGATGATGATCAGCCAATCGTGGAAATCATATTTGATCCGTTTGATTCACCCTGGCGCCCCGGTGCGGAGGTTGTGAAAGAGGGTCCTGCCCCCGCGAAATTAACCGATACCCCGTATGATTTCAAACAGCACATCCAGGATGAAGAGGTGCGGCGCATCAAGGACGCCATGGAACGCTGCCGCTTCAACCAGAAGAAAACCGCTGAGTTTCTGGGTATGACATACCACCAACTGCGTGGTTATTTGCGGAAATACGAGCTGACGGAGACCGGGGAATAAACTGGCAGACCCTTTTTTGCTAACGACCGAACCGGTCAGTTCGTCAATGCTGGTCGTATTGATAGGCGCTTTCCGGCGCCAGATTTACAAAACGTAACCAAGGGCCCTGGAACGCCAGGTGAATGGTTCCTGTTGAACCGTTCCGGTGCTTTCCTATGATAATTTCGGCCTTGCCTTTTTCGCTGGTTTCCGGGTTATAGACCTCATCCCTGTAGATAAACACGATCAGGTCGGCATCCTGCTCAATCGAGCCGGACTCCCTGAGATCGGCCATAACCGGCCGTTTGTTCGGCCGTTGCTCCAACGAACGGTTCAACTGGGATAATGCAACCACCGGGATATTCAGTTCTTTCGCGATTGTCTTAAGCGAACGTGAAATCTCGGCGATCTCAGTGGCCCGGTTTTCCCTGGTATCAGGCACTGACATCAGCTGCAGGTAATCCACCACGATCATGTCTATGTCATGTTCACGTTTCAACCTGCGCGCCCTTGCCCGAAGCTCGGCCGGCGACAATGCCGGTGTATCGTCGATAAAAATCTTGCTCTTGTGAAGGAGGTTCATGGCGGAGGTCAGTTTTGGCCAGTCCAGGTCATCCAGCGAACCTGTGCGGATACGGTTCTGCTCGATTTGGCCCAGTGATGAGAACAGACGCATCACCAACTGCAATGACGCCATTTCCATGCTGAATACGGCCACCGATTTGCCATGCTTGATGGCAGCGTGTTCGGCGATATTCATTGCGAACGTGGTTTTACCCATGGCTGGCCGACCGGCAACGATGATCAAGTCAGAGGGCTGAAGACCTGCGGTCAGGCGGTCAAAATCCTGGTAACCCGTTGCCAGGCCAGTGATATCACCCTCAAATGCATTGAGTTCCTCAATCTTGGCCATTGCCTCCTTCAGGGTATCCTGAACAGATACAAATCCGGACCCGCCCCTTGTTCCCTTGTCCGCAATGGCAAACACGAGACGTTCCGCCTCTTCAAGGAGGGATTTGCTCTCTCTTCCATCGGAAGAAAATGCACTGGAAGTAATCTGTGCACCTACATCTATGAGACTGCGCAGTATGCTTTTCTCGCGAACGATATCTGCGTAAGCGCCGACATTAGCCGCACTCGGCGTATTGTTGGCGAGCTGGGAAATGTAATTTCCTCCATCGACGTGGTCTGCTTTGCCATGTGACTCAAACCATTCGCTGACGGTGACCGCATCGCACGGCCGGCTGTTTTCGTGGAGGTCTGCAATAGCCTGGAAGATCAAGCGGTGATCTTCACGATAAAAATCCGCCTCAGCAATTTTATCCGCCACCTGGTCCCATGCAGTCGCACTCAGCATCAAGCCTCCAAGCACCGATTGTTCAGCTTCCAGCGAGTGTGGAGGAACTTTCGGGGTTTCGACGACTGACAGTTTTGGTGCGGCCATGAGTGGGTCTTATCGTTTAATTGAACAAAAAAAACTGCGAACCATCTTTTGACGATTCGCAGTTCAGCATATCAGAGCACAGTTGTCGTGACTATCCGGGTTGACGCATTAAGTTGTTTCCGGGTGCACGATAACCTTTACTTGTGTTTCAACGTCTGCGTGAAGTGACACGGCAACGTCAAACTCACCAACCGTCCTGATCGGGCCTTCGCCCATGATGACTTCACTCTTGTTGATTTCATGACCAAGCGCTGATACTGCATCTGCAACTTCACGCGGGCCAATGGAACCATACAATTTACCTTCATCACTGGCGTTGGCAGTGATTTCAACAATCACTTCAGCCAGGCTTGCCTGGCGGGCTTGCGCCTGGCCAAGTTTGTCCTGTGCAGCCGCTTCAAGTTCAGCTCTTCGGGCTTCGAAAGCAGCAAGGTTGTCCTTGGTGGCGGGTACGGCTTTGCCCTGCGGCACAAGGTAATTACGGCCATAACCGGCCTTTACTTTTACGAGGTCTCCGAGGTCACCCACGTTCTGTACTTTCTCAAGCAGAATAAGATCCATGATAGTTCTCCCGGGTGATTACTGGTTGTCGGTGTAAGGCAGCAAAGCCAGGAAACGCGCCCGCTTTACAGCAGTTGCCAGCTGACGCTGGTACTTGGCTTTAGTTCCGGTAATACGGCTGGGTACAATTTTTCCGGACTCACCAACGTACTGTTTCAGAATGTTGAGATCCTTGTAATCGATCTCGGAGACTCCATCAGCCGTGAAACGGCAAAATTTTCTGCGACGAAATTGACGTGCCATGATTATTCTCCCGCTTCCGGTTTGGTTTCAGTATCCTGAGTTGCCTCGGCCTCGGCCGGTGCAGCGACTTCCGCTTTTTCAGGTTCTGAATCGGAATCATCCTGTTCAGCGGCAACTTCGGTCTTTGTTTCGCTATCCGCACTATCGTCGTATTTTTCAGCCGGTCCGTCTTCCGCGTCTGCGCGGCGGCGATCACTATAATCACGGCTGGAACGGTCTTTTTCTTCCTTGGCCTTCAGCATCTCAGACTGCTCGGTCAAAGCGTTTTGGCGGCGGATAGTAAGATGACGCAATACCGCATCATTGAAACGGAAAACACCTTCCAACTCGCTGAGCGTTTCGTCGTCGCATTCGATATTCATAAGTACGTAGTGGGCTTTGTGTAGCTTGGCAACCGGGTAGGCAAGCTGCCTGCGGCCCCAGTCTTCCAGACGGTGAATACTGCCGCCCTTCTCTTCTATCATGCTACGGTAACGTTCCAGCATGGCTGGAACCTGCTCGCTCTGGTCCGGATGGACCAGGAAACAGATTTCATAATGACGCATTGTTAACTCCCTATGGGTTTTCAAGCTCCGCGGCCATCAAACTCAGTGACTGCCCGGAACCATCAAAGCTTCCGACAACCCAACCGTTGGGTGCGTGAAGCAAGGATTGTTTGCTCTGCCAGAGACAGAGCCGACGAATTATATCAGTGCGGCAATCCGGCTGGCAAGGTTTGTATCATCAAGGGCTGCAATATCCTGAAGAACCCAGAAATCCAGCCGTTTGCCATTTAGGAGATCGTGAAACTCTCTCCACAGCCGCATTCATCCGTAGCGTTCGGGTTGTCGAACTTGAAAGTCCTGTTCAGCCCGCTCGCGGTGAAATCAATCTTGGAGCCATTCAGGAACGGCAAACTCTCACGGTCCACGATAATTTTAACGCCCTTGTCCTCAAAGATCTCGTCCTCATTTTTTAACTCCGCAGCGATACTGACCTCGTATGCCCAACCGGAGCAACCGGTTTTCCTGACCCCAAGACGCAATGCGAGGCCATTTTCTTTTTCAAGAAAACTTTTCACTCGTTGTGCTGCAATTTCGGTTAGCTGAATGCTCATATTTTCTTTACCAATGCTAAAAATTTTGGACGCCTGCCTTCAAAAGACTGTGCGCACCGCTCCGGGTGATTTATTATCTTGGGCCACTTGAATCAGAGATCAACCATATCATCATGTCTTCGGTCAGTATAAAAAGGGCGCTCAACGGGGAAATTCCGACAGGGTCTACAGTAACAATTCAGGGTTGGGTGCGTACACGCAGGGATTCCAAAGCCGGGTTTTCCTTTATTTCCGTCCATGACGGTTCCTGTTTCGACCCGATCCAGGTCGTGGCACCAGCAGATCTTTCAAATTATGGCGAGGACATCCAGAAACTGACCAGCGGTTGTTCGGTTGTTTGCACAGGTGAACTGGTAGAGTCCATGGGCCGTGGCCAGAAATTTGAAGTCCAGGCATCAAACGTAGAAGTGATGGGCTGGGTTGAAGATCCTGATACTTATCCTATTCAGCCAAAGCGACATAGCTTTGAGTTTTTGCGTGATGTTGCCCATTTGCGTCCGCGCACAAATACTTTCAGCGCAATTGCACGCGTTCGCCATGTGGCAGCACAGGCGATTCATCGCTATTTCCATGAGCATGGTTATTTCTGGATTAATACACCAATAATCACTGCATCGGACGCGGAAGGTGCCGGCGATATGTTTCGGGTGAGCACACTGGATCTGGCCAATCTTCCACGCACCGAAAATGGAAACATTGATTTTGAGCAGGATTTTTTCGGGCGCGAGACCTTTCTGACCGTTTCCGGACAACTGAATGTGGAAGGTTACTGCCTGGCCATGTCCAATGTGTACACATTTGGCCCGACCTTTCGCGCTGAAAATTCCAATACATCACGGCACCTGGCCGAGTTCTGGATGATCGAACCGGAAATCGCATTTGCCGATCTTGATGATCTCGCCGACCTGGCTGAAGATTTTTTGAAATATGTCTTTAAAGCAGTGCTCGATGAGTGCCCGGAAGATATGGCTTTCTTTGCAAAACGTATAGAGCCGACCGCAATCGAGCGGCTTGAGAACCTGATAAATGCACCCTTTGTTCGCGTTGACTACGTTGACGCCATTGAGATATTAAAAAATTCCGGAAGGAAATTTGAGTTTAAACCTGAGTGGGGTCTGGACTTACAAACCGAGCACGAACGCTACCTGACCGAACAGCACTTCAATGCCCCGGTCGTGGTAAAAAATTACCCGACTGAAATCAAGGCGTTTTATATGCGCCTGAGTGATGACGGCAAAACCGTGGCCGCCATGGACGTACTGGCACCCGGCATTGGCGAAATTATCGGCGGATCACAACGCGAAGAACGTTTGGATATTTTACAAAAACGGATGAATGACCAGGGGATGGATGCTGACACCTACAGTTGGTACATCGACCTGCGGCGTTATGGAACGGTACCGCATGCTGGTTTCGGACTGGGCTTCGAACGATTGATAACCTATATAACCGGAATGTCCAACATCCGTGATGTAATTCCATATCCACGTGTACCGGGCCGGGCAGACTTCTGACTTGGCTTTTCAATTACAGCTATTTCGAAATTTAATTCGACCCAAAGCCCGATATATGCGACCTCGTTGCCACTAGGCGATTGCTCCTGCGTGGTCTAAAGCGCCTACTATTGGCACTTTACCTCCTGCATCACTTGGGTAGCGCGCCCGGTTCATACCGTTCATGGCCCAGGCCAGCCTCTTGAGCGGTTCACGCTTTCAACTTCTACTGAACATAAAAAAGCGACCGGGCTATCTTCCTTGATATCCCTGGTCGCCCTGCGGACGTGTCGCCACCCGCCAATTGCCTCCGTGCCTCTCAAGGTCCAGCATTTCCTTTTGCTTTTGCAGTTCCTTCTGCTAACGAAATGTGGTCATCCATGCCATTTTCGTTCCTTGATGATTCAAGTATAGCCATCTTTGGCTAAAAGCACAAGTGTCTATTTACAAAATTGTCTAAATTCTTATTTGGCTATATACACTAATGTCTATAGACATCGATGGCTATATTTGGTAATTTACATCTACGCGCCCAGATCGGCCCGCTCCAAGACTCAAAATCTTGCAGCAGATTGGCTCCTGAAGTGGGTTGAGAAAACGGCCTTCAATGGCCACTCGGGCAAAAGATCAGGGAGGTACCGGATGCATGATGCACCGGAAGTATGGCAAGGACGTGATGAAAAGGTACGCACGGAGCGTCGTACCTACAGCCACACGGGTACAACCGTGAACGGGCCGCAAGGCTCCGAGTTTATGGACAGGGATTGTTCAAATCGTGAGAAGGTTCTGCCTTTTCGCTCTGCGACCGGTGCCCACATGGAATGTGGGCGCCTGTTTTTATTTAATTTGTGAGGATACTTGATACTGAAACCCATACTATACAAGCATATGAAGTGACGAGAACTATCTTAATTTGATAGTGCAAGTCATTGAAAAATATACTACCCTATGTGATGGGTGATAGTCACCCGACCTTCTGGAATAAACAGGGACACTAATAGGCTTGTGCATAAAAAGGAAGTCATTGGGTAAAGCCAGAGAATATTGGGACAACTTATGGCCAGCAATCCGCATCACATACAACATAAGACAATGACTGAGAACAATGCTGTCCTGCAAGTATTGCCCCTGCTGTTCAAAAAAATTGTTCGTCTTTTAATTGGAACAATATCTTTTCCGGCACTGGCAGATATGCTCAAATCTATATACATAGAGGAGGCGAAAAGAAAGCTTGAAAACAGTGGCTCCAAACCTACAAACAGTGCCCTTGCTTTGATAACAGGCCTTGACACCCGAGTAGTCAGTTCATTACTTAAAGATAAAGGCGGTGCAATTGAAATTCCTGAATCAGCAAACCCCGAAAATACGCTAATCGACATTTGGAATAGCGACGAGAAATTCCAAGATCCGGAGACAGGGAAACCAGCGATTCTGCCAATTGAAGGTAAGGGCCGCACATTTCAGGCATTGGTGCTCAGAGCCATAGGCAGAAATATAACTGTAAAAACGGTTTTAGACAGACTGCTTAAAGGTGGCACGGTACAAGTGATTAATGATGACATTCCAAGAGTAGAGCTAATTTCAAAATTCTATAACCCAATTTCCTCAGATTATGCTAAGTCAACAGAGATTGGGCTACTTGAATCGTCAAGGGTGCTCTCGGCAGTTCTACACAATATCAATACAGACGAAGAACATAGAGTTCCACAACAAGGGCGTTGGACATATCGACTAAACCCTGAAAACTACAAAGAATTCAGATCTGAAGTTAGAAGGCTCTTAGAGAGTCAAATTAAAGAAGGGGATGCTCTACTCGAGAAATTCGAGGAAACACAGAAGCGACCAGGCCAACTCACTGTCGGAATCGGATGGTATCAGTGGGGAGATCATGACGTAGAAGACGAAGGGGATTAGACCTAACTGGTCGACTTGCATACGGTATCTGTTGGTACCAGTGGGGAGACCATAATTAAGAAAAGAAGGAGATCAAAATGACTCGTTGGATGATCGAAAAATCCGGAACTGGAATTGAAAAATCCGGAACTGGAATTGAGAAGTCTGGAACTGGAATTCGTAAAAGCTTACTAGCATTATCTTTAGCTTCCATAGCATTTTCTGCGCAAATCAACGCGAACGAATTACGACCAGAAGGCAATCTAAGTGTAGCGATTCAGAACAATTCAATCCTTGTTTCGTGGATGATTGATGGAAGCATATTTTCTGGAGTGACTGCCTTAACTGGCACTTCAGCAAACCTGCTATTAACAGAAGTTTCACTGGCTGGTAACAATCAGTTTTTAGACACGACTGGTGGTGGCACAGGCAAAGAAACGACTGGCGGTGGTAC
>CALBDB010000156.1 GCA_937927755.1 uncultured Lysobacterales bacterium | reverse complement strand
TACCGGCCAGCCTTTGCCTGGTCGTCTGCGGCTTGGCTGTCACGATACTGACCTTCTGCCCCAGCAACTGGTTCAGCAGGGTCGATTTGCCAACATTGGGCCTGCCGACAATAGATACGTAGCCAAACCGGAAATCTTCATGTTGCGAATTGTCGCCGCTCATTTGCACACTCTCATTTCTTGGACCGGCCGGCAATCATCTCCAGTGCGATGGTTGCAGCAGCCTGCTCCGCTTTCCGCCTGCTTTCGCCTGCGCCTGTCACCCTGATGCCCGCGGCCTCTCCAACACACTCCACGACGAAATGTTTGTTATGTGGTGGCCCATTTTCACTCAACAGGCTGTAATCCGGCAATGGATACCCGCGCCCCTGTAACCATTCCTGCAACCGGGTCTTTGGATCTTTCAGTTCGTCGGCGTCGGGAAGCCCGGCAATCACCGGATCACAGATATGCTGTATGACCTTTTCACAGGGCTCAAACCCGCCATCGAGATAAATCGCGCCAAATATGGCCTCCAGTGTATCCGCCAATATTGAATTGCGTCTGAACCCGCCGGATTTCAGTTCGCCCCCACCCAGCTTCACGTAATCACCCAGTTTCAGGCTGGTTGCGAGCTTTGCCAGTGTATCACCACGCACCACCCTGGCCCGCAAACGGCTCAGATCACCTTCGTCATTGTCGGTTCTTAATTTAAACAGGCTGGCTGATACCACAAAATCAAGGATGGCATCACCGAGAAACTCGAGACGCTCGTTATTGATTTGCCCGATACTACGGTGCGAAAGGGCCAACGCCAGCAGTTCAGTGTCTTTGAAGGTATAGGGAATTCCGGGAATTTCCCTCATTTTGAAATTTTTCAAACTAGCATAGCGCGGTTCTACCAGCCTCAGTTTGCCAGTTGAACCGTTCTATCAAACTTTGCGACCACGTCAAGATTGCCGATCACGGGCTTTCGCACCTCGTAGGCAACACGCAGGTGAGTACCTTTATTACGGGTGATTTTCATATTTCTATCCTTGACGTTACCGCTTGAATAACTGACATACAGCCTGTTGTGCATTTTCACGCGGATATCAAATGGTGACAGGTTCGCGCTGCCTCTTTCTGAGGCCACACCATTCATCGCACTTACCACCGAATAATATTCCATGTAGATAGGGACAATCCGCATACCGATGAAAATTATAAATATGGTAAACGACAGCATTATGATAAACCCGATCAGGGTTAATCCGTCTTGTCTGCGAATGTTCATGTTTTGCATCCTTTCAATCACGCTGTTGGCCTAACTATAGCTTGTCTTGCACCCATTGACCTAGTGTATGCCATTTCCAACACGGGATAAATCCGCACAACCCTTCTCAAAATCGAAGTTCAGCCAGATACCGACGGCACGGCCAAGCAGGTTCTCTTCAGGTACAAAACCCCATTCACGGCTGTCATTGCTGCGATCACGGTTATCACCCATCATGAAATAATGCCCCTCTGGCACGACCCACTGGCCATTCCGGCCGGGGCTGCGGCCATGCAACAGTACCTCGTGGTTAATGTCTCCGAGTTGCTCGTAAAACAGCGCAGCGTCGACGTTGGGGGTTGAACATTTTACATCGCTGCTCTCAAAACGTCCGCCGTCGCTTGTCTCCACCCTTTCACCATTTACATAAATCTGCTTGTCACGGTATGTGACCGTGTCGCCGGGAAGCCCGACTGCACGCTTGATAAAATTGACGCCGGGGTCAATAGGATAACGGAAGACCACCACATCGCCACGTTCGGGTTCGCCGATGCTGATGATCTTCTTGTTCAGAACCGGCAGGCGAATTCCGTAGGAAAACTTGTTAACCACGATAAAATCACCCACTAGCAAGGTCGGTATCATTGACCCGGACGGAATCTTGAACGGTTCGAACAGGAAAGAACGGAAAACCAGCACGATCAGGAGGACCGGAAACAGGGAACGGGAATATTCAACGATTACCGGTTCCCTCGGCCGTTCGACACTCTGCTGGACAGAGCGATCCATCCGGCTTCGCCTGAAAAACAGGCTGTCGACGAGCCAGACAATACCGGTCAAAGACGTCAGAACCACCAGCACCAATGCAAAATCAATATTCATTTTTTACCTGCTTCAGGATCAGTAACCCTGGTTTATGCTATTTTTTTGTGTCCTGCTGCAATACGGCCAGGAAAGCTTCCTGGGGTATTTCAACACTACCAACCTGTTTCATCCGTTTTTTGCCGGCCTTCTGCTTCTCCAGCAATTTGCGTTTACGTGTCGCATCGCCACCGTAACATTTTGCAGTCACGTTTTTACGTAAGGCCTTGACGTGGGTCCTCGCGATGATCTGCGAGCCAATTGAAGCCTGGATCGCGACATCGAACATCTGCCTCGGGATGAGTTCTTTCATGTTGCTCGCGAGCTCACGCCCACGGCGCTGGGCCTGGTCACGATGCATGATAAGGGACAGGGCATCCACCCGGTCACCGTTAATTAAAACATCAACCCGGACAAAGGGCCCTTCGGAAAAGCGCAGGAAATGATAATCAAATGAAGCATATCCCCGGCTGACGGATTTTAACCTGTCGAAAAAGTCCAATACCACTTCGGACAATGGTAACTCGTACTGAATTGAAACCTGGCCGCCGAGGTATTGCATGCCCTTCTGACGGCCGCGCTTCTCCTCGCACAGGCCGATCACCGCACCTACGTAATCCTGTGGTACCAGGATATTGGCCAGTATTATGGGTTCGCGTATCTCGAGTATCTTGTTTGCCGAAGGCAGCTTGGCTGGGTTTTCGAGGGTAAGCACCTCGCCATCGGTCAATTCGACCTCGTAAATGACCGTGGGTGCGGTGGTGACCAGGTCAACACCGTATTCCCGCTCCAGGCGCTCCTGCACAATATCCATGTGCAACAAGCCCAGGAAACCACAACGAAATCCAAACCCAAGCGCTTCGGAGGTTTCGGGTTCGAAATTCAGAGCGGCGTCATTTAACTGCAGCTTCTCGAGCGCCTCGCGCAGGTCGGGATAATCATCAGCGTCACTCGGGAACAGGCCTGCAAATACCCTGGGCTGCATGGTGGCAAAACCAGGTAGCGGCTTGTCGGCCGGCTCCCTTGCGGATGTAATGGTGTCACCGACAGGGGCGCCATGGATGTTCTTGATGCTGGCGACCAGGAATCCCACTTCGCCAGCCGAGAGCTTGTCCCGTAGTTCGCGTTTCGGGGTAAATACGCCAACCTGCTCCACCTGGTGCTGGTTCCCGGATGACATCAATTTGATCTTGTCACGCTTGCCGACCGTGCCATCGATCACGCGGATCAGTGAAACGATACCAAGGTAATTGTCAAACCAGGAATCAATGATCAGTGCCTTGAGCGGTGCGTTCGGGTCCCCGGTTGGTACTGGTACGTCCTTAATCAGCTGCTCCAGTACCTGACTGACTCCAACCCCGGTCTTGGCGCTGACCGCCAGGGCCTGCTGGGCGTCTATACCAATGATGTCCTCAATTTCCTGCTTGACCCGCTCGGGTTCCGCCGAAGGTAAATCGACCTTGTTCAGAACCGGTATGACCTCGAGGCCGAGCTCAACGGCGGTATAGCAGTTCGCCACGCTCTGGGCTTCAACGCCCTGGGCCGCATCCACGACCAGCAGCGCGCCTTCACAGGCCGCCAATGACCGGGAAACTTCATAGGAAAAGTCAACGTGACCGGGTGTGTCGATAAAATTCAGGTGGTAGACATGACCATCCTCGGCCTTGTAATCGAGGGTCACACTCTGCGCCTTGATGGTAATACCGCGTTCTCGCTCGATATCCATGGAATCGAGGACCTGCGCTGACATTTCACGGGCAGTCAGGCCGTCGCACAATTGTATAAAACGGTCAGCCAGAGTTGACTTGCCATGATCCACATGGGCAATTATGGAAAAATTCCTGATGTACTTCTGATCCATGTGGTCTTTCAGCTGTTTACCTGCAATCCTGAACAATCAGAGGCCATCCGCTGACAACAGCGGATGGCCTCCTGGTCTTCGTTCCGTGATTATAACTGACGGGGGGCTATCCCTCATCCTTATCACGTGGTGTATAGGCAACAAAATTGGCCGTTCCGTTTCGCCATATTCGCAGAGCGACGGCACGATTCGGCTCAACGCTATCGACCAGGGTCTTAAAATCGTCCATGTTCTCGACATTTCGGTTGTTGATCATCAGGATAACATCGCCCGGCCTTAAACCGGCGCGCCATGCTTCATCACTTTCGATGTCGGTAATGACCACACCGCCTACGGGATCACCCAGTTCACGCCTGCGGTCACTACTGATATTTTCTACCACCAACCCAAGAATATTCGTATTTTGCGGACTGTCTCCGGAACCTGCGATTGCCTCGTCGTTCTCCCCATCCAGCGCATCCAGTGTGACTTCAAAGGTTTTTTCCTTGCCTTCCCGGCTTACCAGCACGGTGGCTTTGGTGCCCGGCGGGTTTGCCCCGACCAGCGGTGGCAGATCATTCCAAGTCTCAACCGGTTCATCGTTAAATGACAGGATCACATCGCCAGGCTCAATACCGGCGCGCTCGGCCGACCCATCCGGTGTAATGTCGTTGACCAGCGCACCAACCGGCCGGTCGAGATCAAGCGCCTCGGCCATCTCACGTGTGACGGCGCCGACAACGACACCCAGCAGGCCGCGTTCAACTTTGCCTGTCTCGCGCAGCTGCCTGGCCGTACTGGCAGCAACTTCTACCGGGATAGAGAACGACAGCCCGATATAACCACCGCTCGAACTCAAAATCCATGAATTGATACCAATCACATCGCCCTCCATATTGAGCAAAGGCCCACCGGAGTTACCGCGATTGATGGCGACGTCTGTTTGAATAAAAGGCACGTACTGTTGCGCGCGATTGGTTCTGCCCTTGGCGCTGACAATCCCGGCAGTAACGCTTTGCTCAAAATTAAATGGAGAACCGATTGCAGCCACCCATTGGCCGGCTTTCACAGACTCCGATTCGCCCAGGCGCAAAAACGGCAGGGTCTTGTCAGAATTAATTTTGAGAACCGCTATGTCGCTTGCCTCATCCGAACCGATCAGTTCGGCCTCGAATTCATGCCGGTCGGCCATGCGGACGATAATTTCATCTGCATCTTCGATAACATGGTGATTGGTCAGGATAAAACCATCCGCGGTGTAAATAAAACCGGAACCGGCGCCAGTGCGGTCAGGCCGTCTGCCACCGGGTTCATTGGGTATATTGAAGTACCTTCTGAAAAACTCGGGAACTTCAGGGTGGGCTTCACCCGACTCGCCATTTTCACCAGGTTCGCGACCGCGGTTGCCGAATTGGGTTACGCGAATATTCACAACCGCCGGTGCTGCCTTATCGACCAGTTCCGTGAAATCCGGCAAACCACTTACTTTGGCAGCCAGCGGCAAACTAAAAAATAGCATTATCAGTGCAGCAAAACGCACCGTAATCACCTGTTTCATACTTTTACTCCGAGATAAATAAATGTTAAAGCTGTATTTTACTGGGATTCACGCTGCCGAATATCCGGGCTGGGATTATCCCCTGAACATACATGGGGTGTTTCCGAAGGATAACAAACTGCCATGTGTAACGACTTGAGCAACCTATCCGGCTTTTTCCTGCCTTTCATAAAGGAAACAAGGTATGCCCCGGCCAAAAGGCCACAACCCAACGTGACCACATCGACCAACGCCGGGCTCAACTGCAACCAGCGGCCGAGGCCATGGCCTGCAAATGCGCCGGCGAGCGCAGAAAGCAATGGCCATCCATAGGATGCAAGCACAAGTTTGAGGTAGACCTGCTCCGGAAAGGCAAGGGTTACCATCTGGCCGGCTTCCACATCCAGGCCGTTCCGGTCCAGTTCAATGACCAGCGGTTTACGTTGCAGCAATTTGGCGAACAAACCTGCTCCGCAGCCCTGACCATTATCACAGGCTGTACAACCCGCCTGCGAGCCCATACGCACCCAAAGCCGTTCATTCAGGCATCGCACGACCTGTACATTCTGTTCAATCATACCCAGCGCACAGGCTCGAGGCCCATCTATTCAGATGCAACTGACAAGGCCATTTCATTTGCGATGGATTTGACTGTAATGGCAGGCACTTCTCCAATGACAGTGATTTGAAGCTCGCCCAGGTTGCGGGTGTATGCGTTGTTTGTTCCCAACTGGCTGACGCCTTGCCTTATGGCAGGCCCCGCACCCTGCTGCTCGACGTAAACAGAAACTGCTGCCAGGCCATCGCTGTAAACCATGTGTTCATAGACACCTTCGCTGCCGGTCTTGCGGTTGTGCGAGGCCAGCTGGAACCCTGGCGGCAATTTCGCCGGTTGCCAGCGCGGACTGGATTGGGTCACTACGGTTTTTTCAAGACTGAAAGTGCTCATTTCAACAAAGTCTTCAGGGCTTGAATCTGACTCAATCTCAACGAGGTCAATTGCTGAACCCATCGCGAAATCGGTAAACATCAGCTTTGCCAACGGCTTGTGCCGGGTATCAAGCAAAATCCATTTAAGTAGCAAGCCGGTCTGTTCTTCCAGCCATAAATCATAGCCATACCGAAAGTTGTCTTCGGGTGAGATACTCACTCGGCGTGCAATGTGGCCCGCAATCCTCGCCTCGCCGCCGGTCTCAAGCCGGTATCCACTGGCTTCACCGTCGATGATTGATAACGGCAATTCGGGGAAATAAGAACTTGAAACGACCTGGTCTTCGACAACCGACGCGGAGTCTTCCAGCACACAACGGACCCCCTTACGATCGCGGATGACCTCACGGTGGGGGCCACTAACAGAATAAATGCGCTCGCGTACACCATTGTCATCGGTCAAATGCGTAATCCGCATGGTTTCGACTTTCTCATCCCTGACGTAAACGAATGTACCCTGGTAGCTCATCTGGCTCATGGCGGTGGTCATGCGTTCCAACCACTCGCGGGCCTGGCTGGAATCCCCGGCAAAAGCCAGGCCATTGACACTGGCAGCCATCAACAACAGCAGCGCCTTCTGTGACAAGTGGTTCATTTACTTTCAGTAACTACCTGATCGGGGCGTGATTCTTTTTCAGGTGTTTCCGCAACCGCAGTTGTCGAGGTGGCGACAATTGGAACGAAAGATACAAAGCCCTGCCTGCCTGCAGTTCTTGCCATCTGGTTATGACGTAAAAGATAGGCATTCAAACGATTTGCATTCGCCTGCTCTGCCGATGCATAACTGACGGCCTGGGACACCGGTGCGACTGGCAACGTATTAGGACTGACAAAAGGTTGATTCGCGGCTGTTTGGCCCGGGGCTTCGGCTTCTGCCGGCAAACCACCCGGTTGAGGGGCCGTGATGACAATGGCCATCATTGCCACGCTGGCTGCAATTGCCAGCCCGGATACCGGTTTCAACCAACGATTACGGTTCCACGCAGACATATGCGGTGCGTCTTCCGCTTGCAATGACGAATTAATCCTTGTACTCAAACCTGAGACCAGCTGTTTGCTGCCAGGTTGGCGGATGCAATCACGAATCAGGTGATAACGTTCCCAGCTTGCACACAGGGCCTCATCGGAAGACAGTCTGCGCGTCATGAATAAAGCTGTTTCGCGTGAAAGTTCACCATCCATCAGGCTGGAAAGATGTTCTAAAGATTCCTTACTCATTTCTGTTGTTACCCTTTCAGGATACCTGTGCCAGGTATCACATAGTTAATCCCCGCTGCTTATGTGACCACCAATCAGGGGGTTTAGTTTCTCGTCAATCGCCTCACGTGCACGAAATATTCTCGAACGGACCGTTCCGATCGGGCATTCCATGGTGACCGCAATTTCTTCATAACTCATGCCATCCATTTCCCGGAGCATGATGGCCGTTCTTAAATCTTCCGGAAGACCCGCAATGGTGTCATATACCGTGCGTTCTATTTCTTCGCGCAGCATTTCATTTTCAGGTGTACTGGTTTCCGTCAATTTACTGCTCATGCCGTATTGCTCTGCATCCACGGCATCGATATCACTGGATGGCGGACGCCGGTTTTTGGCGACTATCCAGTTTTTTGCAGTGTTGATGGCAATCCTGTACAACCAGGTATAAAAGGCGCTGTCGCCCCGAAACCTTGCAATCGCCCTGTACGCCTTGATAAATGCTTCCTGGGCAACATCCTGTGCTTCCGCGGAATCAGACACGTAACGGGATACCAGGCTGACAATGCGGTGTTGGTATTTTTGTATAAGCAGATCAAAGGCGCGCTTGTCACCTTTCTGAACCCGCTCTACCAGCAATTGATCGACTTTGGCTTCGCTCACTCCGCGCTGCACTCCATATGTCCGTACCGGCCCGTACCGGGTTTGTACCTTCAAACCAGACGCAACAGGTTTTTCACCGGCAAGGTTATGACATTCTGCCGGCAATGCGCTCACGCGCCCTTTCCTTCCAAAGTTGAGCATAACATGATTGAATTCAATCCTGATTTGCCAATGAGTTGCACGCTATGACCTGTTCTTCACCCAGTGGTTCAGTGATACAGGGGTATTTTCAAAAATTGCGACGAAAATATGCTGATTGAATACCGGTGCAAGTGCATCCCTGTCCCAGCGGTGCAATAATGGCAGCCGCACCTATCAATTCGAAACGGAATATATTCAACCTCCAACTCTCATGTACTCACTACTTCGTAAAGCATTGTTTCTGACAGACCCGGAAACTGCCCATGGACTCGCGCTCGAAGGCCTGCGATTGGGCCATGGTATTGGCGCCACGGGTCTGCTGTGCGGCTCAATCAGCCAACCAGTCACAGTCATGGGTCTTGAGTTTCCAAACCCGGTGGGTATGGCTGCCGGAATGGACAAGAATGGCGATTATATCGACGCACTCGGCAGCATCGGCTTCGGTTTTGTAGAAGTTGGCACGGTCACACCACGACCGCAACCGGGAAATCCCAAGCCGAGGATTTTCCGTCTTGAAAAAGCCAATGCCATGATCAACCGGCTGGGTTTCAATAACAAAGGGGTGGATTACCTGGTGCGCCAGGTTCAAAAGCGCACTTTCGGCGGGATTCTCGGCATCAATATTGGCAAGAATTTTGACACGCCCAATGAAGATGCTGCAAACGACTACATGGAATGCATGGAAAAGGTTTATACACATGCCGATTACATCACGATCAACATATCCTCACCAAATACCACGGGGCTGCGTGACCTGCAAAATGCGAAACATCTGGGCAACCTGCTCGGGCGGTTAAATGCCAGGCGCCGGGAACTGGCGGACGAATATCACAAACGCGTGCCCCTGGTGGTCAAGGTTGCACCCGATCTCGAAGATGACCAGATCACCGCCATTGCAGAAGCCGTGATCCAGAACGAATTCGACGGCTTGATTGCCACCAACACCACCATTTCCCGTGACACTGTCAAGGGCATGCGGCACGCGGAAGAACAAGGTGGCCTCAGTGGGGCGCCGGTCAAAGAAAAGGCCAACCAGGTGCTAGCAGCATTTCGTGCCGCCCTGCCGGATGCAATTGCCCTGATCGGAACCGGTGGCATTACCGATGGTAAAGACGCGGCGGAAAAGATCCGGCTTGGCGCCGACCTGGTGCAGTTCTATACCGGGTTTGTTTACAAGGGACCAGACCTGGTTACCGACTGTCTGAAAGCCATACAGGCGCAATCATCCACATGAAGCAAACGTTTGACGCTTCATTGAAAGACCTCAACAGCTTTTCGGTCGAGGCCTATGCAGGCCGCTTACTCGAACTTGAATCCGCAGATGACCTGCAAAGCCTGATCACAGATTTTCATTTTGACGCCGCACGTGACCTAATCCTCGGTGGTGGCAGCAATATCCTGTTTGCCGAAAATGTCGAGGGGACCGTGGTGCTAAACCGGGTTATGGGCAGACAGATTACACCTGCTTCCGACGGCACGTTCATTCTGGAGGCGTGCGCAGGGGAGAACTGGCACGAACTGGTTTTATGGAGCCTGGAACAGGGTCTGTCCGGGATTGAAAATCTGTCCCTGATCCCCGGCCTGGCCGGTGCAGCGCCGATGCAAAATATCGGCGCCTACGGCGTAGAACTGTCCGATGTACTCAACTCTGTACAGGCATTCGACCTTCAAAGCGGAACAATCCATGAATTTAGACGCGAGGAGTGCGGGCTTGCCTACCGGGACAGCCGCTTTAAATCAGCAGATGCCGGGCGATACCTGGTAATAAAAATTCGACTGCGTTTGCAGCGCAATTTCTCGCCGCAACTCAACTATGCAGGACTGGGTGAGGAGTTGGCTGCAATGGGTGTGGACAAACCCACTGCAAAACAGGTCAGCGAGGCGGTCATCCGCATCCGCAGGCGCAAGTTGCCTGACCCTGCCGTCACCGGGAACGCCGGAAGTTTCTTCAGAAACCCACTGGTCAGCCAGGCCACAGCGAAACTACTGGGTGCGGAGTTTGAAGGTCTGCCGGTATACCTGCAGGACGAAGAAAGCGCCAAGCTGAGCGCAGCCTGGCTGATTGAACATTGCGGCTGGAAAGGCCGCTGCATGGGCCGGGCCGCTGTATCCAGCCAGCACGCCCTCGTACTGGTAAACAACGGCAATGCAACTGGCGCCGAAATACTGGCGCTCGCATACGCCATCAGAAAGTCGGTGCGAGACCGGTTTGGAATTGAGTTACAGGCAGAACCCCGTATTGTCGAAGCAAAGCAATCATAATCGGAGAACAACATGAACGTGACCCCTACCCGTATTTTTGTCCTGACCATGGCCTTGCTCGCGGCAGCGGTTACATTTGGCAGCGGAAGGGCGGCGGATGATGAGGCGATCAGCAAGCTGGATACCGCCGGTCTGTTGGAGCGTATCTCAACCCTCGCCTCTGACGAATTTGGAGGACGCGCGCCCATGTCAGAGGGTGAACGCCTGACTTTGAATTACCTGGAAACACAGTTCAGGGAAATGGGTCTGAAACCCATGTTTGGAGACAGCTACCGCCAACCGGTACCGCTTGTTTCCATTGAGGCCGACCCGGCCATGGCGCTGTCTATCTCTGACCAGGAAGGCAATGTCCATTCTTACAGTTACGAAACAGAGGTGATGCTGGGCAGCCCCCAGTTTGCAGAGGAAGTCACCCTGGCGCGCAGTGAACTCGTTTGGGTGGGCTACGGCATCGTGGCGCCGGAATACAACTGGGACGATTACAAGGGCATCGATGTCAAGGGTAAGACCGTCGTAATGTTGGTAAATGACCCGGGTTTCACCACGCAAAACCCCGAACTATTCAATGGCAAGGCCATGACCTATTACGGCCGCTGGACCTATAAATACGACGAGGCCGCCCGCCAGGGTGCCGCCGGGGCACTGATTATTCATCAAACGGCTCCCGCGGCTTATGGCTGGAACGTCGTTGTTGACAGTTGGAATGGCCCGCAATTTCATCTCGCCACGGGGAACGACAACATGGACCGCCTGAGGGTCGAAGGCTGGTTACAGTACGAAATCGCTGAAGAATTGTTCAGTCTGGCCGGCTTGAGTCTTGAAGGACTGTCAGAAGATGCTGCCAAGGGATCTGTCCAGCCGCAATCAACAGGGTTGATGGCCAGTGTCAATATCCGCAACACCATAGAACGTGCCGAGTCATTTAATGTCGGTGCGGTATTGCCGGGAAGTGAACGGCCGGATGAACTGTTTATTTACATGGCGCACTGGGATCATCTGGGTACCAATGCGCACGAGGAAGGCGAGGAGGGCGACTTTATTTTTAATGGCGCGGAAGACAATGCCAGCGGCACCTCCGGTATGCTGGAGATTGCCCAGGCTTTTGCCTCTTTGCCCGAACGTCCTAAGCGAAGCGTGGGATTTATAGCCGTTACCGCCGAGGAGTCCGGTTTGTTGGGCTCAAAGGCATATACGGTCAAGCCGGCCTTCCCAATGAACAAAACCGTTGGTGGCATCAACATGGATAGATTAAATTTTCGTGGCAAGGTGAATGACGTGGTCGTGATGGGATTCGGCGGCTCAGAAATGGAAACCATACTTGCCGAGGAAGCCCGTCCCTACGGCCGCACCCTCACTCCGGAACCCACCCCGGAGAAAGGTTTTTACTACCGTTCAGACCATTTCAACTTCGCCAAGAGAGGCGTCCCCATACTGTATGCCCGCGGTGGTACTGCCGACCGGACGCACGGTGCTGATTACATTGCCAAACGCAACGAAGAATATGTAAAAAACCGCTACCATTCACCGGCTGACGAGATCAGCGAAGACTGGGATGTAGAGGCCGCCATTGAAGACCTCGTTCTGTTCTACAAAATCGGCAAACGCGTAGCCAATAGCGATGAATGGCCGCACTGGTACGAAGGCAACGAGTTCCGGGCCATCAGGGAGGCGTCTCTGACCGAAGCCGAGGGCTAATATCAGAATGGGAAAGCCTGGTATTAAAATGCATTAATGCCGGTTAGCTCCCTGCCGATCACCAGTTGGTGGACGGTTTCTGTGCCTTCGTAGGTGATGACACTTTCGAGGTTCAGCATATGGCGTATGGCGACGTGCTCTACCGTAATACCGGCGCCACCGAGCATATCCCGGCAATCGCGGGCTATATCCAGGGCCATGCGGACATTGTTCCATTTTGCCAGGCTGACCTGTGACGGTGACATTTTGCCGGCGTCTTTCAATCGACCAAGCTGAAGCGATAGCAACTGCGCGCTGGTGATCCGCCGCGCCATATCAGCAAGGCGTATCTGGATGGCCTGGTTAGCCGCAAGGGGCCGGCCGAACAGTTTACGGTCGGCGCTGTAGTCGATTGCTTCGGTGAGACAGGCGATCGCCGCGCCAATCGGACCCCAGGTAATACCGTAACGCGCCTGTGTCAGGCAACCCAGGGGGCCTTTCAAGCCGATAACGTTTGGTAAGCGGTTGGTATCCGGCACATGCACGTCATCAAAGAACAGGCTGGAGGTGACCGAGGCACGCAGGGACATCTTGCCGTGTATCTCCTGCGCTTCAAAACCGGCCATTCCCTTTTCAAGCACGAAGCCCATGATACCGTCGTCGGTGTTCGCCCAGACGATTGCGATATCCGCGATATTGCCATTCGTGATCCACATTTTCGAGCCGTTGATTATCCAGTCATCGCCATCACGCCGGGCGAAGGTCTTCATATTGGCCGGGTCAGAACCGCCGTGCGCCTCGGTCAGGCCAAAACAGCCAATGACTTTGCCTGCCGCCATATCCGGCAACCAGCGTTGTTTCTGTTCTTCTGTACCATAGGCGTGAATCGGGTGCATACACAGGCTGGACTGAACCGATGCGAAGCTGCGCAGGCCGGAATCCCCCCGTTCAAGCTCCTGGCATATCAAGCCATAGGAAACACCATTCAACCCGGCGCAGCCGTAGCCTTCGATAGTTGAACCAAGGAGGCCCATTTCGGCAATCTCCGGTACAAGCTCCATCGGGAATTCAGCCCTGTCAAACGCGCCACCCACCAGCGGCAGGGCCCGTTCATCCACAAAACGGGCAACGGTATCCTGGATCATCTGTTCTTCCTCGGTCAATAAACTGCGAACGTCGAACAGATCGGTTGGGTTCAATGTGGCCATGGGTACTCCTGGCGATTGCTGTTTTTAGAAAGGGGCCATTCTAGATTGCATGGCTGGTACAGTCACTAGCAGACATCCAATTAGCCGGCTTCAAAAGACATAATCGAGGTACAACCTTGCATCGTAAAAGTCACTGTTGACCGATTGAAAGTCGTAACCGTGAATCTCGCGGTAGGCTTCGAAATCGTAATCTGTGCGGTAGTTGTTGAGTGCCAGCCGGAACTGCAAACTCAGGCCTTTCATCTCGGTAAAAATTCCAAAACCGGATGTCTGCCTGAATGAGTAGCGTAAATCAAATGTCGCCTCACGGCGATCCTGCCGGGCGTCCGTAAAACTTAATTTGTCGGGCAGGTCATAGCTGCCGTAGCGCCAGCGCATCACGACACCCGGAATCAGCCCGTTGCGTCCAAAATCATACTGCACACCCACACCCACCGATTTTGTGCCCGCCAACTCGGAGTCCTGCACCTGGAATGAATTAAACATCTGTGGTGTGCCCCAACGTACAAACAGGGTTCCGCCATCGTATGATTTTTCGTTGTAGGAAAGCTCGTTGTAGTTGGCAAAAAAACTCAAACCTCCCGTATACCCGCTGATGCCTATCCCCCAATGCCAGGTGTCGATGTCACCACCAATACTGCTGCCGACGTCCTGTTGATTGGTGTATTGCGCCGCGAGACTCCAGTGAAGGTCACCGTCGCCCGGGTTGATATCGTAGCTGGCCGTAAGGTAGACCGAATTCAAAAAATCATTGATAAAGTAATTCCAGCCTTCAAAACGGTAGCTCCCATGCTGGTAAGTCGCACCCAGCATGATCATTTCCTTCTCATCGCCGATATATCCACTGTCATCATAGTCGTCTGAATTGAATCCACCGCGAATCAGCGTCTTGCCGCTGGAAGATGCCTTCAGGCGCGCGCCGGTGGCCATATCGATAAACCTTGTCGCATTACGCTCTTTCATTTTCGTGATATAACCCAGGTTGATTCCCAGGTTTTCAATCGTCCGGTTTTCATAGACGGCACCGCTATGTGTAAGCGGTGAAAAACGAATGTTTGAAAGTGAAACCATGCGGTAGCTGGGCATTTCCTGGCGGCCGACTTTTACCAGGTGACCATTGTTTTGGTACTTGATGAACATTTCACCCAATGCTGCGTAGGCATCCTGTCCGCCATCCGCCTCGTACAAGCCGCCAAGTCCTTTCCGGTTACCAGGATTGTTGCCAAGAGGCGCAGCGCCGTAGACCGTGGCGCCAACGCTAAGGTGAAACCATGAAGCTGTTTCAAAACCGATAAACCCACCGATGGCCGAATACTGCTGTACCTTTACATCGGAGATATCCGGCGTGGAACTGTCCTGCAACAGGTGCAGATTACTGTCGCGATACTGTCCGCTGTAACGCAGCATCGCTTTCACCTGCCCACCGGCAAATGCTTCGGAAATACTGTTGTAACTTGCCGTTTTTGTGATTCCGCTTTCCTGTTGTGCGTACAGTCCGGTTGGAAAACCACAGACACAGGCCAGTAACAGGAATAAGCCCGGCAGGGTCGGTTTCACGGATTCCGCACTCCGTGGGGAACGTGGCCAGTGGCGACATGCTCCCTGGCGGAATCACAATGCACATGCTGGTCATCAAAAAAGATATCCGCTCCGAATGCCGCCAGGAAAGGACCCTTGGGCTTACCACCCAGGAACATGGCTTCATCTACACGAATACCCCAGTTTCTCAGTGTCAGGATGACCCGCTTGTGAGCAGGTGCAGAACGGGCCGTGACAAGCGCGGTCCTGATGGGATTATTCTCGATGGGATAAGCTGACTGGATTCGCTGCAGGGCCTGCATCAGAGGCTTGAACGGACCATCCTGCAGAGGCGTATCTGCCTGTTGTTTTTCGGTGCGGGAGAATTCCTCGAGGCCTTCCGCCTGGTAAACCTTCTCAGCTTCATCACTGAACAGTACCGCATCACCGTCAAATGCAATCCGCAACTGGCCGGTATCGGGACGGCTCTGGGCGCCGGGCAAAATCATCGCGGATGCAAAACCCGACTCCAGGTTTCTGCGCACATCACCGGCATGGCTGGACAGGAACAGGTCGGTGCCGATGGCTTTCATATAGCTGAACCTGCTTTCACCATTGGTGAATATGGCGCGCTGAATGTCCAGCCCGAAGTGCTCAATGCTATTGAATATCCGCAGGCCTGAATCTGCGCTGTTGCGTGAAACCAGGATGACTTCAACCCCCTGGTGGTTGATATCATCATCATTCAGAGCCAGTAACTTCCTGACAAGTGGAAAAGCTTCACCAGGCTCCAGGATGTCATTTTCCCTGCGGATCTGGTATTCGGCATAGGCTTCGAGCCCCTGGGATTCAAACACAGCATGGCTCTCGTCCAGGTCAAACAAGGCGCGGGATGAAATCGCCACGACCAACGGCTTTGAAATGTTTTCTGCCATGATTAAAGCATAGCAAAGTCTCTCTCAGAACATGAGAAGACTGCGTGCGGCTAAAGAAACTGTTCGTTCAGAATCCTTTCTTCCAGTGAATGGTCAGGATCGAACAACAAATTCAATTCCAGGGATTTGTCTTCAATGGCTTCTACGCGAACAATGTCACGTACCTCGTACGCATCTGCCGTTGCGCTTACGACACGTTTGTAATGGTCAAGCACTTCGAAGGTGACCTGTGCGGAACTGGGCAGGATCGCGCCGTTCCAGCGTCTTGGCCTGAACGGGCTAATGGGCGTCAGTGCCATGGCATCGGTACCCAAAGGCAGGATTGGCCCTCGCACCGAAGAGTTATAGGCTGTACTGCCCGCCGCCGTGGCCAACAAAACGCCATCACAGACCAGTTCTTCGACCTTGATGCTGTCATTGATCAGGATGCGGATATGGGCCGCCTGGTTGGTCTGGCGCAGCAGGGATATTTCGTTGATGGCCAGCGCACTGGTGTGTGTGCCGGATTCTGTTTCCACCTCCATCCGCAACGGATTCAGGGTAACCGACCTGGCTTCCGCCAGTCGTTCCACCAGGTCATTCTCACTGTGGCGGTTCATCAGGAAGCCAACGTTGCCGATTTTCATACCGAAGACCGGCAAATTCCGTTCGATCATGCGGTGAAGTGTACGCAACATGAACCCGTCGCCACCCAGGGCAACCACGACATCGGCCTGGTCGAGATCACTCTGCCCATAACGCTTTTTCATTTTATCCGCAGCGTCACCTGCAGGTTTCACCTGGCTGGCCACGAAATGGATATTGGGTCGCGTCATGATTACCTGGTTGCCTGTAAGAGTTGCTCCAGCGAACGAACTGCGACCGACACGGTCGCGTAATCCGCGGCCTGCTGGTTTCGCATATCGCTCATCATAAGCAAAATACGCTCAACATTCCCGGAATTTGATTCGATCCAGTCATCAACCGGTTTCTTTGAGTCGGGATAGGCATCGAGCACCCTGCTTGCCAGCTTGCGGTGCTGGGAATACAGTTCGTCACGCAGGTTGCCCCGCGCATAGGCATGCCACTGGCCGTCCACCGGCAGATTGTTGACATTTTCACGCAACCACTTCAGGTGCAGTTTGTCGCCAAGGCCAAAGAAGACCTTGGCTACATCACCAACATCTGTCGCCCGCCTGGCTGCGGTTTCGACCACATCCAGTGCGGGATAGAACAGGTGTAAACTTGCAGCCCTCAGCGCCAGCGTCTTTGGCATCCCACCTGTGATTAACGGTTCGGCCCGTTGCTCGACGTCCTCCAACTCCACTTCATTCAATGAACGCTGGATAGTTTTCTCAAGAGCTTCCAGTCCGGGCGCAAGACGCTCGATACTGGCCTGGATATCCAGCTTCTTACCAGGCTGGTTGAGCACCCAACGTGTCGCCTGGCGCAACAGGTTCCACATTGCCAGCATGGCGTCGGTCTGGAGCCTGCTTTCCACCTTGTTATCAAGTGCTTCGATCCGTTTCCAGAAATCGCGCGCCCGGAAGATTTCACGCGCAATGGTGAAGGCGCGGGCAACTTGTGCCGCTGTTGCGCCAGTGTCCTCGCACATTCGCAGAGCGAATGACGCGCCCATGCGGTTGACCATGCTATTGCTTACCTGGGTTGCGATTATCTCGCGCTTCAGGCGGTGGCCATCCATGTACGCGGCGTATTTCTCCTGCAGCGGAACCGGGAAGTAACGCACCAACTCGCTCGACAGCCATGGGTCCTCCGGTACATCCGAATCCAACAGTTGCCGGTACAACATGATCTTGCTGTATGACAGCAATACAGACAGCTCGGGTCTGTACAGACCCTGCCCGCTGCCTCTGCGCCGGGTCAATTCCTCATCGTGGGGCAGATTTTCGAGGTCGCGGTCGAGGATGCCTTCGCTTTCCAGCACGGAAATCAGGTGCTGCTTGGCACCCAGCCGTGCGCCGGTCAGTGCCTCCATCATGGAAATGGTCTGGGTCTGCTGGTAGTTGTTGCGCAGCACCAGTTGCACAACCTCATCAGTCATATCCGCGAGCAGGCGGTTCCTGTCTTCCGCGCTCAACTTTCCTGCACGCATGACCTGGTTCAACAATATCTTGATGTTTACTTCGTGGTCTGAACAATCAACGCCCGCTGAGTTATCAATAAAGTCGGTATTGATCCGGCCGCCCGCCTGGGCATATTCGATCCGGCCCGGCTGCGTCAGGCCGAGGTTGCCGCCCTCTCCTATCACCTTGCAGCGCAGCTCACTACCATTGACCCGTAGCCAGTTATTCTGCGCGTCACCGACCTCAGCATTGCTCTGCTGTGTTGACTTTACATAGGTGCCAATGCCGCCATTCCATAACAGGTCGACTTGCGCCTTCAGTAAAACCTTGATCAATTCATTTGGAGTGAGTTGTTTGTCTTCGATACCGAGCCACTCGCGAACCTGTGCACTGAGCGGAATACTCTTGTCCATCCGCGAATACACACCTCCACCCTTTGATATCAGTGCAGTGTTGTAGTCTTCCCAGCCAGACCTGGGCATCTTGAACAGGCGTTTGCGTTCCTTGAAGCTGGCATTTATATCCGGATCAGGATCCAGGAAGATGTGCATGTGGTTGAACGCAGCCTGCAAGCAAATCTTGGTGGACAACAACATACCGTTACCAAACACGTCCCCCGACATGTCGCCGATACCCACAACGCTGAATGGTTCTTTCTGAATGTCCCGGCCCATCTCACGGAAATGGCGCTTGACCCCTTCCCAGGCGCCACGCGCGGTGATCGCCACGGCCTTGTGGTCATATCCCACCGATCCTCCGGAGGCAAATGCATCACCCAGCCAGAAGCCGCGCTCCAGCGCTATCGCATTGGCCGTATCGGAGAATGTTGCCGTACCCTTGTCAGCCGCCACAACCAGGTACGGGTCATCACCGTCGAGTCTAACAACGCCTTGGGGTGGTATGACTTTTTCTTGATCCAGGTTGTCAGTAACATCTAATAAGCCATTGATAAATATCTTGTAACACCTGACAACCTCAGCCATCACTTCATCACGGCTACCGTTTTCAGGCAAATGTTTTACGACAAATCCACCCTTCGCCCCCACCGGCACGATAATGGTGTTTTTGACATTTTGGGCTTTCATCAGGCCAAGCACTTCGGTTCTGAAGTCTTCTTTTCGGTCAGACCAGCGCAAGCCGCCGCGCGCAACCGTGCCGCCACGCAGGTGAATACCTTCCACGGCTGCGGAAAACACCCAGATTTCCCGGTATGGCAACGGCCTGGGAAGATGGGGCATTTTTTTTGAATCCAGTTTGAAGCTCATGTACTCGAGCATCTCTCCATCTTCTGTTTTTTTATAGAAATTGGTCCTGAGTGTTCCCTTGATGGCTTCATAGAATGAGAACAGTATCTGGTCCTCGTCCAGGCTGCTGACCCTGGACAGCGCGAGCCTGAATACCTTCTTGATTGTTTGAACCTGTGTGGCGCGGTCTTTTCTACGCGTTGCCACCACGCTATCCAGTAACTCGAGCAGTACCTTGTCGTCACAGTCCTGCATGGTTGAAAGACCATACAGTATGCGATGCAGGTATTTTGCCGCCTGCTCCTTGCGGAGGTCACTCTCATTGTCCCGCGCAGGATTAAACATGGCGTCAAACAGTTCTACCAGCAAGCGGGCCATCAACGGGTGCTTAGCAAGGGTTTCTTCCATGTAGGCCTGCGAATAAGTGATACCGGTCTGCAACAGGTATTTGCAATAGGCCCTGACACCCTTGATTTGCCGCCAGTCCAGCTGACACGCCAGGATCAGGCCATTGAACCCGTCGCTGACCGTTATCCCTCGCCAGGTGTTTTCGAAAGCCTGTTGAAAACTCTCCCGCACGGCCTCGACATCCAGATCGATGCCCTGGCCGTATTGCATATCAAAATCCTGGATCCAGACCGAATCTTTTGCGTCAATTTTCAATTCGTAAGGTCTTTCGCTGACGATATGCAGGCCAAGATCCTCCAGCATCGGCAGGACCTCCGACAGCGGAATAGGTCGCCCGCGCTTGAAAACCTTGAAACGAATCTGGCCGATTTCACCGGAACTCGGCCTGTAAAGGCTCAGTTGCAGACCGTTCTGATCCTGCAACAATACGATCTTTTCGACATCAGAGGCCGCGAACTGCGGGGAGAAATCCTCCTGGTACGCGGCGGGAAACGCACTGCCATAGCGCCTGGCCAGCTTCAGACCGTTTTCTTCTCCGTGCTTCGCAACCAGGATATTGCCCAGTTCCTCATCCCAGGTACGAATCGCTTTGATGATCTGCTGCTCCAGCATTGCAACGTCCGGCTGCGGTTCCTCTCCGTCCTTCGGTCTTACGATGACCTGCATGCGGGCCAGGGCCGAATCAGAAAGCTGGATCATGTAGTCAAGCAGTTCGCCTTTTAGTGCGCGCTTCAGGATGCGTTGGATTTTTTCCCTGTTCTCGGTATTCCAGTAATCCCTCGGGATGTACACAAGGCACGAAAAAAAGCGTCCAAACCTTTCCCTGCGTATGAACAAGCGGACCGCCTGGCGCTCCTGCAAATCAAGCACCCCCATGGCGATTTCCAGCAACTCGCTGCTACTTGCCTGAAAGACGTCATCGCGAGGCAATGTTTCCAGGATATGTACCAGGGATTTCCAGGCGTGGCGGTTTTCTCTAAGACCGGAGTTTTCCAGAACGGTCTTGACTTTCATGGCCACCAGGGGTGTGTCCGCTATCCTTTGCAGGTAAGCGGTAGAGGCGAACAGGCCGATAAAGCGGTATTCACCCACGACCTTTCCGTTTTCGTCGAAACGCAATACGCCAATATAATCCATGTAACCGCTGCGGTGCATTGGTGAACGCATGATCGCTTTCGTGACAATCAGCGGCGCATTCTGGTTAAACCTGGAATCACTGCCACCGATATCGTCCATCGGGCGGCTCATCGTGGTCATGCCGTGTTCACGCAGCAGACCCAGCCCGGTTCCATCGACAACATTCAGCACCGCGGTCTTGCCTTTCTGGACGATGTCGTATCTGCGTGCACCGATGAACATAAAGTTGTCATTAGCGACCCATTTGAGAAACCTGGTAATCTCTTCCCGTACGTCTTCGGAAAGACCGGCGGCATTCCCCTGTACTTCGGCGATTGCCATTTCAAGCTCATCCAGCATGGGCTCCCAATCGGCTACCGTGGTACGGACGTGTGCCATGCTGGATTTAAGACGGGACTCAATGGATGCAAGCACTGCCGGATCGGTATGCTTTTCAAGATGAATGTGGATAAAGGACTCTTTGCAGGTCTTCTTACCGGCCCCGGTCCGCAATGCTTTCAGCCCTCCATTATCATCCCGCTCGACATGCAGTACCGGGTGAACGATAAGGTGCACACCCATGTTCATCTCCTGCAACACCAGGCTACAGGTGTCCACCAGGAACGGCATATCGTCGTTGACCAGTTCAATGATCGTGTGCTGGCAGGTTTCACCTTCCACGCTGTTCTCAGAATTGAACACACGGAATAACAGTTCCCCGGGTTTGCGCTGCCTCAAAAACTGTAGCTGGTCAGTCACCATCGCAGCATACATTTCAGGTGACCCCTTGCTGAGTTCCTTTAACGGCACCCGCCTGAAATACACGTCGCAAAAGAATGCAGCCTGTTTCGCATCCATTGACGGTAGCTGGGCGGCAAGCACGGCCTTAACCTGTTTGATTATCGACCGCTTGTCATTATCGTTATTGGCTTGCACTGGAACACCTCGTGGATTTGGTCCGTAGCCATCCCCAGGCTGAAAAGCGCCCGGAAAAAAAGATGTAATTATAATGACTTTGCCTACCGAAGGCATATTTTTGTGCTTCCGCCACCCCCGGACAGAAATATTCATCACGCTGTTGAGCCATGACCTGACGCTTACCGGTTGACCCGCCATGCTTCACTGGCTAAGCTTGATATATCTTTTAATCATGATAGAAGGATATATGTCTCTGGAAATGGATTTGCAACATGCTTCGATGCACTTTCGGCTGCTGTCTGACAGTACCCGCTTAAGACTGTTAATGCTGGTTGACCGTGAAGAACTCAGCGTGGCTGAATTGGCTGCGATTACCCAACTCGCACAACCGAGGGTGTCCACGCACCTGGCAAAACTTAAAGAGGCAGGTCTGGTCAGTGACAGACGCGAAGGCGTATTTGTATATTACCGCATGGCTGCGAAAATCAGCGACCAGGGCCTGGCTGCCCTGTGGGAGCTATTGCGCACAAATACGGCTGACCCCCTGATACAGAAGGACTTTGACCGGATCCCGCAGGTGTTGAATGCGCGGGGTGGCGGTGCAAGCTGGGCAGACAGTGTTGCCGGAGACATGGAGCGCCATTATTCACCCGGCCGCACCTGGGAAGTAACGACGCGCGCCATCGTGCAACTGCTCGAACTCGGGGATGTACTGGACGTGGCTTCCGGGGACGGTGTTCTTGCCGAGTTGCTTGCGCCACATGCCCGTAGCATCAAATGCCTGGACATCAGCGAAAGGGTCGTGGATGCCGGCAAGAAGCGGTTGCAGGATTACGCCAATGTAAGTTTCGAGCCGGGTGACATGCATCAACTTCCCGTCAGCGACGCGTCGTACGACACGGTTCTGCTGATGCATGCCCTGACCTATACAAACCGGCCGGCCGAGGTCTTTAATGAAGCCAGCCGCGTACTTCGCCCTGGCGGCCGGCTAGTTGCGGCCACCCTGCAAAAACACGCGCATGAAAACGCGGTCATGGCCTATAACCACCTGAACCTCGGGTTCACCGGGCAACAGTTGCGCAATTTCTGTTCCGGCGCCGGTCTCGAAGCGCAGGAAATCCAGTTATCGGCGGTTGAAAAGCGCTCGCCGAATTTTGAAGTATTAACCCTGATTGCCCGCAAGCCAGCCTGACCGCTTGCACTGACGTCCAAGGAACCGGTAATAAGCAGTATGTATTCCCAAACTTACAAAGATCCAGAACGCGCCACACGGTTTCAACGCCTGTTGAGTGAAAAAATTCTCGTTCTCGACGGCGCCATGGGGACAATGATCCAGGCATTCGAACTGGACGAAAACAAATTCCGCGGAAAACGGTTTCAAGACCACCCCCTGCCCCTGAGGGGTAACAATGACCTGTTGACCCTGACCCAGCCAGGGATCATCGCCGGCATCCACCGGGATTTTCTGGAAGCCGGTGCAGACCTGGTCGAAACCAACACCTTTAACGCCACCAGTATCTCCCAGGCCGATTACGGCACGGAAAGGCTGGTCAGGGAACTAAATTTTGAAGCCGCCAGGCTGGCGAAGGAGCAGGCGGATATATTTACCGCCAGCGATCCGGACAAACCGCGTTTCGTCGTCGGTTCCCTGGGACCGACCAACCGCACCGCATCGCTATCGCCTGATGTGAACCGCCCCGACTACCGCAATGTCACTTTCGAGGAGTTACGCCAGTCGTATGCGGAAGCCGTCACGGGACTGGTGGAGGGTGGGTCCGACCTGCTGATGGTTGAAACGATTTTTGACACCCTGAACTGCAAGGCCGCTCTGGTGGCCATTGATGATGTTTTCACCAACTTCGGTTTCCGCCTGCCGGTCATGATTTCCGGGACAATTACCGACGCCAGCGGCCGAACCCTTTCCGGACAGACAGTCGCCGCTTTCTGGCACTCGGTGAGACATGCCAAGCCCGCTTGTATCGGTCTCAACTGCGCCCTTGGCGCCACCGAACTCCGTCCGTGGCTATTGGAACTGTCAAAGGTTGCAGAGTGCCCGGTCAGTGTTCACCCGAATGCCGGCCTGCCCAACGAACTGGGGGAGTATGATGACACGCCGGAACAGATGGCATCCGTACTGGCAGAGTTTGCAGCCGATGGATTGATCAACCTGGCCGGCGGCTGTTGCGGCACCCGGCCGGAGCACATCAGGGCAATAACTGCAGCGCTTGGCAGGCACAAATCGCGAAAACCGCCCGAGCCTGTCCCGTGGTGCCGCCTGGCCGGACTGGAACCGCTAACACTTTCGCCGGAGCTGAATTTCATCAATGTCGGTGAGCGGACAAACGTTACCGGGTCGGCCATATTTCGGCGCCTGATCCAGGCCGATGACTTTGAAGCCGCCGTCGAGGTCGCACGTCAACAGATCGAAAACGGCGCACAGATCATAGATATCAACATGGATGAAGGCCTGCTGGATGGCCAGGCCGTCATGACCCGGTTCCTGAACCAGATCGCCTCTGAGCCGGATATAGCTCGGGTACCCGTAATGCTGGACTCCTCGCGCTGGGACGTGCTCGAAGCAGGCCTTGCCTGTCTGCAGGGCAAGGGCGTGGTCAACTCCATCAGCCTTAAAGAAGGTGAAGAAGCATTTATTGCACAGGCGCGGACCATCCTGCGTTTTGGCGCTGCCGTCATTGTCATGGCCTTTGATGAACATGGCCAGGCCGATACGCTGGAAAAACGGGTCAGTTTTTGCAAGCGGGCATGGAAACTGCTGACCGAGGACGTTGGTTTCCCGCCGGAAGACATTATCTTTGACCCCAATGTATTTGCGGTGGCCACCGGCATCGAAGAACACAACAGCTACGGGATTGATTTCATAGAGGCCACACGCCGCATCAAGCAGGCCTGCCCCGGCGCACTCATTTCAGGTGGTGTCAGCAATATCTCGTTCTCATTCAGGGGACAGGACCGGGTGCGCGAAGCCATCCACAGTGTTTTCCTGTACCACGCGGTGCGGGCAGGCATGGATATGGGCATCGTCAACGCTGGCCAGCTTGAAGTGTATGACGAAATCGACCCCGCCCTGCGGGAGGCCGTGGAAGACGTTGTGCTGAACCGCCGCCCGGATGCAACAGACAGGCTGCTCGGGTTGGCCCAGGAATTCCAGGGGGCGGGCAAGACCGAGGTAACGGATGAAGCATGGCGGCAGGGACCGGTTGAAGACCGCTTGAAACATGCGTTGGTCAAGGGCATCAGCACGTTTATACAGGAGGATACCGAGGAAGCCCGGTTGAACTCCGCACAGGCGCTGGATGTTATCGAAGGCCCGTTGATGGATGGCATGAACGTCGTAGGTGACCTGTTCGGTGACGGCCGCATGTTCCTGCCGCAGGTGGTGAAGAGCGCCCGCGTCATGAAACAGGCCGTGGCAGTGCTGATCCCCTATATAGAAGAGGAAAAGCGCAAGGCCGGTACAGTCAACAAACAATTGACCCGGGTCCTGATGGCCACCGTCAAGGGCGATGTACACGATATCGGCAAGAATATAGTCGGCGTCGTACTGAGTTGTAATCATTACGAGGTTATTGATCTTGGTGTAATGGTCACGGCCGAAACAATACTGGACACAGCACTCAGGGAAAACGTGGATATCATCGGCCTGTCAGGGCTGATAACACCCTCCCTCGAAGAAATGCGGCATGTTGCCAGTGAAATGCAACGCCGCGGTATGAAACAGCCCCTGATGATTGGCGGCGCGACCACCTCGCCACTGCATACGGCGCTGCGTATTGACCCCGAATACTCCAACGGTGTGTTCTGGGTCAAGGACGCCTCGCGGGCCGTTGGCGTGGCCAGGAAACTAAGCAACGCCGGTGAGCGTGAGCAACTGGCTGCAGAGGTTGCACAGGGTTACCAGCAAATGCGTGAGCGCAGAGCCGGGGGCAGTTCCCGGAAACCACCCGTTAGCCTGGCAGAGGCCCGCAACAATGCATTTTCACCACCGTGGTCGGATGAAGACATCAACCAGCCGGCGAAGCCGGGCATACATGTTTTCGACGATATCGATCCGGCGGAACTTGTCCCGCTGATCGACTGGACGCCATTTTTCCAGACCTGGGAACTTCAGGGCCGATACCCTGACATCCTGCAGGATCCTGAAAAGGGTGAAACGGCGCGCAGTCTTTTCGCCGACGCCAACAGCATGTTGAAAAAGATTGTAGAACAGCACTGGCTTAGGGCGCGCGCGACGGTTGGCATCTTTCCCGCCGCCGCACTGGGTGATGATGTCGTCATTTTCAACGATGAGTCCCGCGAATCCGAAAGACTGCGTCTCAATTTCCTGCGCCAGCAGAAACCCAAGGCCACGGGGCGCCATAACAACTGCCTGGCTGATTACATAGCACCAGCATCAACAGGTCTGCAGGACCATATCGGCATGTTTGCCGTAACCGCCGGTATTGGCATCGAGGAAAAACTCGCCGGCTATGAAAAGACGCACGATGACTATTCCGCCATCCTGCTCAAGGCACTTGCAGACCGGCTCGCCGAAGCGCTTGCCGAATACACCCACCGCCTGGTGCGCGAGCAATTGTGGGGGTACGCCCCAACTGAATCACTGGACAACGAGTCACTGATCGCCGAGGAGTACCGCGGTATACGCCCCGCCCCGGGTTACCCGGCCTGTCCCGACCACAGCGAGAAAAAGAAGATTTTTGAATTACTGGACGCTATGCAGAACTCCCAGATGACCCTTACCAGCGGTTATGCCATGCTGCCTGCAGCATCGGTCAGCGGTTATTACTTCGCACACCCGGACAGCGCATATTTTGTACTCGGCAACATCATGGAAGACCAGTTGCTCGA
>CALBDB010000155.1 GCA_937927755.1 uncultured Lysobacterales bacterium | reverse complement strand
CTTTTAGCGAGGCGCTGTTATTTGTTTAAGTGGGCAATCACCTTTTGTGCTGCAAGTTCCGAGCTGGCGGGATTCTGGCCCGTGATGATCAGCCCATCCTGTACAGCAAACGCACTCCAGTCTTCACCCTTTTGATAGTCGCCGCCCCTGTTGATGAGTTCGTCTTCCAACAGAAAAGGCACAACATCGGTCAACGCCACGGCGTCTTCTTCTGAATTGCTGAAGCCCGTCACCGCGCGCCCGTTGATAACCGGCGTACCTGCATCATCCACAACGTTCAACAGGGCGGTACTTGCGTGGCACACCGCGGCGACAGGTTTTTGCTGCTGCAGAAATTGATTAATCAGCTGAATGGATTCCGGGTTGTCTGTTAAGTCCCATAACGGCCCATGGCCGCCGGGGTAGAACACGGCGTCATAATCAGATACCCGGATATCGGCCAGCTTCCTGGTTTCAGCCAATTTCTTCCGGGCAGCCTCATCATTATCAAAGCGATGTGTGGCGGGGGTTTGAAAATCAGCGAGTTCGCTTTTGGGGTCAATTGGCGGCTGACCACCCTTGGGAGAGGCCAGCGTGATGTCTGCGCCCGCATCCAGGAAAACATAATAAGGGGCGGCAAACTCCTCCACCCAAAACCCCGTTTTCTCGCCTGTGTCACCCAGTTCCGAGTGAGACGTGAGCACCATTAATATCTTTGGATTGGTCATTTATCGATTCCACCTGGTTTGGAAATGTACGCGAATGATAAGTGAAAAACGCCGGCAGCGTTAAGTTTACCCTGGCGCTTTACCCTGACCCCGGGGCTCAAAACTTGCAGATTTTTAGCAATAAAGCTTTAATGCTGCCTACTCTTAGCGTGGAATCAACCATTTGTCTTTTTTCAACGAGCTCAACCGCCGTAACGTCACCCGCATAGCGGTCGCCTATGGTGTGGCCGGCTGGTTGCTCACCGAGGTGGCTTCCGTTGTGTTGCCAACTTTCCAGGCGCCGGGTTGGGTGTTGCAGGTGCTTATCGCCCTGCTCATCATGGGCTTTCCGCTGGCGCTGATTTTCGCCTGGGTTTACGAACTGACCCCGGAAGGACTGAAAAAGGAATCAGAAATCCAGCAGGATCAATCTATCACCAGCCATACAGCAAGGAAGCTGAACCTGGTGGTGATCGTTCTCTTGGTCATAGCGATTGGATTAATCGCCTTCGACCGGTTTATTGCCCGCGACGCGCCCCAACCTGTGGCGGATGTCAATTCGGTCCAGCAAACCCAGGGCGATGGCGCGATTCCTTCGGTGGCCGTTCTGGCTTTCCAGAACATGAGCACGGATGCAGAGAACGAATTCTTCGCCGATGGCATCAGCGAGGAGATTCTCAACCTGTTGGCGGATGTCAGCGGGCTGTCGGTGGCTTCGCGCACTTCGGCCTTTGCCTTCAAGAGCAAGTCTTTACCAATTCCGGAAATCGCCAGGGCGCTAAATGTCCGCTACGTGCTGGAGGGCAGCGTGCGCAAAGCCGGTGAACAGGTACGCGTCACGGCGCAGTTGATCGATGCCGATACCGACCGCCACCTGTGGTCTGAGACCTACGATCGGGCCCTGCGCGACATCTTTAGTATCCAGGATGAAATTGCAGCCGCGATCGGTCAGGCCTTGCAGGTTCGCCTGCTCGGTGATGAAGGCAGCGAAGTCAAGGCCGAGGCGATTGACCCCGATGTCTACACCCGCTTTCTCGAAGCACGATACCTGTTACGGCGACGTGGTGATGCCGATATGCAGGAATCAAACCGTTTGTTGATCGACGTGGTCGCAGCAGAACCAGGGTTCGCACGCGCCCACATCCTGCTTGGTGAAGCCTACCTGTTGAATACCAACGAAGGCGCGCTCGTAGAGGAGAAAGTCGGTCTTGCCCTGGCCAACATGCACGCCAGCCTGGCCCGGTCGCTGGACCCTGGTCTCGGTGGCATCGACATGATACTGGGCAATATTGCCAATGAAAATAACAACCCATGGGCCGCGCTGCAATACTTTGAACAGGCCATCAGGCTGGAGCCCGAGGAAGCCAGGCCGTATCACTGGCGCGGAATGATTTACCTAAGCCTTGGTTATCGTGACCGCTGCATCCAGGATATGGAGAAAACGCTCGAACTGGACCCCCAGAACCCGAATGTTCATTACGCATTCGCAAACTGCCTTCTGATGGGCGCCGGAGATTTCGATCGGGCCATAGAACTGGCAGCACGCGGCCCGGACCTGGGTAATCCGGGTGGGTATATCCTGACCGTGGTGGCCGAAGATCTGCGTGGCGACCGTGCTGCGGCACTTGGCCATCTGCTTCACTACCTTGAAGAGTTTGGGACACAGGACGAAGGTTATGACGCACTGCTTGCGCACTGGCAGGGCAAGGATGCCGGTGATCCATTGACCCGGGAACAACTGGATACGGCGAATGAACGCATCCTGCTTTTCCGGGGAGAGACAGAAGCTGTATTGCAAAAACTCAGCCAAGACGGATTCCAGAACAGTGTGATCAGGGATTTATGGGCTGATCGCTACTCGGAGCTGCGCGGCGATCCACGCTTCGTGGCAGAGCTCGAAGCCTATGGCGCATTCGAAGTCTGGCGCGAATTGGGCCCGCCGCCGGGGTGCCAGGTGAGCGGTGAATCTTTCAGCTGCCAGGCGCAGTGAAACGTATGCAGGTGAGTTGTAAATTCCACAACTACCGGTAAGTTTAATCTGGCACTTTGCCCTGATCCCATTGTTCACAGGTCTCCGCTAGCGGCTGCCAGTTTCCAGGCACGGGGTTATCAAAACATATCAGCTGCAGCACCTTGTCATGTTCCACTTCTAAAACAGTCTGCAATTCCTGTTGCGGCGTAGCAAAACGCGGTGCATCCCGGATGTCATCGAAAACCGGATCGTCAAATGCCTGCGGGTTGCGCAGGCCGAGCCGCACGGCGTTGATCAAATTGGAAACCGCGCCATCCGTATCGTGTTCGAACGCGGCGACCATGGCCTCAAGCATTGACTGTTCCTGGTTATTCCTGCCGGCCATCCGGCGGGCGGCCAGGTCCCGCTTGACGGCCTCTATAGCCGTTATCGCACCCGCCTCATCACCGGCCTTCCTGCGGGCCAGTGCTAACCGTATGTTGCGGAAGTCGGTAAGCAGGTGTGATACCGGACCGACCTCGGATGCGCTTTTATCAATGCGCTCCATCAAGGGCAACGCCTCGTCAATACGGCCTGCCCCATACAATGCCTCGGCTGCTGCGAACAGGGGTCCCAAATCGTCCGGGTTCAACTCTACCCTGGCCAGGGCTTCATTAATGACCTTGTCGAAATGCCCCTCTGCAAGGTCAACCAGGTAGGCCTGGGTATCATCTATACGCCTTGCTTCGGCGTATTCACCGATCCAAATGAATGCGTATATCAGGTAGAAGTTACCGGCAGGGGCCTGCAGGGCCCAGGATAGCCCATCGGCGATTCTGCCCTCGTAGATCAGGGAGATATCAGCATGCATCATGTATCCGAATCCGGGATTCTGCTTCAGCAACTGGTCCGCCATCGCGTGGGCTTCCGCTGTCCTGCCCATGCTGCTTAGCCAGTTGATGTAGTTGATGCGCGGGGAAATCGCGAGCGGGTCCACGAACAGCATTTTCTCGAGGATCGCATCGGCTTCCTGGTAATGGCCGAGGGCATCGAGGGCGACATGCAGCCAGTTCATGGCATCGGCATAATTCGGGTTGATCGCCAGGGCCATCCTGGCCTGCTCAACCGTTGATTGCAGGTCATTGTCCTTGAGTGCGAGTAGTGCCCTGCCCGCGTATATTTCGGGCAGCCCGGGTTCAAGTTCCTGGGCACGGTCCAGGTGGGGCACGGCCCTCTGGACGACCTCGGCAATGCTCAGCGTGCCATAACTGCTGGCGTCATTGGCCAGCAGTGTGATGGCGATGGCCAGGTGGGCGTGGGCTGGTGCGAATTTTTCGTCCAGCCGCAAGGCGCGTTCGAGTTCGAGGACCGCATTTTCAAGGTTTTCCCTGCCACGAAGGTGAATCAGGTTGCGTCCGCGCAGATAGGCAGAATACGCGTCATAATCAGTGAATTCAGTGCTCACGGGCCGTACCTCTCCACCGGCCACCAATCCGAGTTTCACCTTGAGCGCATTGGTAATCGCCGTGGCGATATCTTCCTGCACTGCGATGATGTCTGTGACGTTCCGGTCGTAGGACTCAGACCAAAGGTGCGAGTCGGAACGTGCCTCGACCAGCTGAGCCGTAATGCGCACCCTTCTGCCATCCTTACGCACCGATCCCTCCAGGACATACACCACGTTCAGTTGCCTCGCCACCTCGGGCACGATGATGTCCTTATCCTTGAATGAGAACGCCGAGGAACGCGAAATGACACGCAGTTCAGGTATTTTCGCCAGCAGGTTCAACAATTCTTCCGAAATGCCATCGGAGAAGAATTCCTGCTTGGGATCACCGCTCAGGTTGGCGAACGGCAATACCGCGATTGACTTGTCGCCATAGGCATTCTCCAGCGCGGCATCGTGGCCCTGCTGACGGGCCGCCTCGATGATGGACGCCTCTCTCGACACCGACAATACGAACTTGTCAAATACGAAATACCCCAGCGCCAATGCCATGAGTGCAAGGATGAAGCGGTCAAGCCGGTCGCCGGTGTGGTGTGTAATGGACACCGAGCGTGGAATGTCCTTCTCGAGCTTGAAGCCTTCCGGTGTCAACTCGAAGAACCAGGAAAAAACCAGCATTAGCGGCAAACCGGCCGCCGCCAGCGCCACGACCACCCGGATGGCTGCGTCGGAAAGACCGTAGATGGGAAACAGTGTCTCCACCACCTCGATCAGCAGCCACGACCCGGCGAGGTAAGCGATCGCGACACGAAACACGTTACGACGTTTGAGTTCATTAAACAGCGACATGAGTCGTAAATACCCGGTTTTAGGTAAGGACTTAGGCTACGCCTCCACCTGTGTACCCGTCAATGCCATGCACCTGCAGGTCACACTTGCAATTTTCAATCAATTATTGTAAGATATTGAATTGTCTTGTTTTTTCTTACCCATTATTACCTTAAGGAGATAAGCTATTACCCTTTCCCTCGGCGACCACATTCATCACCCTCAGCATGGCATCGGCACGGTGCAATCCATACGAAAAAGAAGTTTTTCAGGCTCTAAGGGTTCCAAATTCGCAAAATTGTTTTTCCCCCGCACAGAACTGATTATGATGGTCCGCGAAAGCGAACTTGCTGATGTCATTCGAAAACCTATTAAGAAACCAGAGGCCCAAAGGGTGCTGGCGCACATCGGCGAATGGGATGGATCCACGAGCGAAGAGTGGAAAGCGCGGGCCAATGTGCAAAAACGTAAACTCGACAATGGCGATCCATTCGCCCTGGCCGAGGTGTATAAAGCCATGGTTATGCGCAAAGAAGCTGGCACCCTCAGTGGTGCAGATCGCAAACACCTGAGCCAGTCGGAGCAATGCCTGTCAGAGGAACTGGCAGCCGCCCTTAACAAGCCCCTGGGTAAAATTCGCGCGCGCATGGAGAATGCCGCTATCGGTTGAGCCGTGACGCTCTAACGTTTAGGGGGCAATCGCTTCCCCGGTACAGTGATGATGATGCCAGGTTCAATTGATGGTCACCGTTTGGCGGCAATGCGTTGATCCTGGCACTTGACTCTGCCAGCAAATATTTAATCCCATTAAAGCGTATGATAAGCACCTTCTAAAATGGTGATGAGGGTGTTGTCATGTCTGCAGGCATATACGGTTTTAAAGTACAAACGATAACAGGGGAAAAGATCGCACTGGATAGCTATAAGAACCAGGTGATGCTGATCGTTAACACCGCCAGCAAATGCGGGCTCACCCCGCAGTACGAAGGTCTTGAGGAGCTTTATGCCAACTACAAAGACCAGGGGCTGGTAGTACTTGGTTTCCCCTGTAACCAGTTTGGCGGACAGGAGCCGGGTAGTGAAAGTGACATAGAGTCGTTCTGCCAGCTTAACTACGGCGTGTCATTTCCGATGTTTGCGAAAATTGACGTCAATGGCGATGACGCCGATCCGCTCTTCAAGTACCTGAAAAAAAGCCAAAAGGGGCTCCTGGGCTCAGAGAAAATCAAGTGGAACTTCACCAAGTTTCTCGTCAATCGCGAAGGCGACGTTATCGCAAGGTTTGCTCCGACGGTAAAACCGAAAGATTTAGAGAAAGACATCGAAGGATTATTGTAGAAGATGAACGCGTCAGAAAATATCTTCAATCAGTTTCCCGGGCCGGATATCCCGTACCCGGATGACGCTTAATTTGCGCAACCTCTTGATGCCGAAACCTGGAACCAGGTGCGCCGCATGTGCTTCTTGCGCCTATGTATGGAGTAATCGGGCCAGTGCCAATTTGCGCTGGTACTTTCACCTGACCCTACGTTTCTGAGGGCACAGGTACAGTTTCTGTCCGCAATTGGCTTTTACGGCCTGAGCAACTATGCTTAACGGCAATAGTCCACAAAAAGAAGCCAGCATTTGTCATTTTTTAGCGAACTGCAGCACCGCAATGTAATCAAGGTGATCATCTCTTACGGCCTTGTTGCCTGGCTCGTGGCGCAGCTGGCCGAGTTTGCAATAAACACTTTTGGCGCGCCCGACTGGGTGCTGCGTACCTTTGTCATCCTGTTGGTGCTCGGTTTCCCGATTGCCATCATCCTCGCTTGGGCTTTCGACATGACGCCAGCCGGGCCCAAGAAGACCTCGGCCGGCAAAACGGCTCCCACAGCACAGAGGGGGACAAACTATGTCGCGGTGATCCTGATGGGTGTTGTGCTTGTCGCCGCCGTGGTTTTGCAGTTCTGGGGCCCGGATATACAGGTTAGACGACCGGCCAGGGTTAATGGGGAATTGGCCCCAATTTCTTCACTTCACGCTGACATCGCTTTTCCTGAAGACATATCCCTCGCTTTCATTGGCGCTGCGACTCTCGGCAATGGCCGCAGGGCGTTTGCGATTTCACCGGACGGTACACACCTCGTTTTTGTCGGGCTCAAAGACGGGCAGTACGCGCTGTATTTGCGCGATCTCAATTCACACGCGGTGCGTAAGCTCGGCGGCACCGAGAACGCTTATGACCCGTTCTTTTCACCCAATGGACAGTGGATCGCATTTTTTGCGGGTAATCAGCTGAAGCGCGTTGCCCGGGCGGGCGGTGACGCGGTTATGGTAGCCGAGGCAACCAACTCGTCCGGCGGCACCTGGATCGGTAACGACCGCATTCTCGCCTTTACCGACGAGGGTAGCAGCATGCTACAGATTACCTTTGGCGCAGAGCGGCCGGAATCGGAAATGCCATTAGGGGGTAACGCGCCCCATGCTTTACCCGACGGCGTTCACGTGCTCTGGGACGACGGGCAAATCGTCGCGTACGATACGACAACCGGGCAGCTTAAGTCGCTTGCAGTCCAGGGCAGTGACCCGCGGTTCGTGGGCGGGTTTCTTTTCTATATCCAGGGAGATACGCTGGTCGCCGCACGTTTTGACCTGGAATCTATGACACTGAAAAGCGCGCCCGTACCTGTCATGACAGGCATCCGCACCGAGATTTACGGTTTTTCCCAGTGGGCCCTGTCAGATAATGGCACCTTGCTGTACGCGCCGGGTATATCCGAGGCCGAAAATCCGCTGGTCTGGGTGGACGGCGATCAGCTGGAAGACCCGCAATTACCTCAAAGTCTGAAAGGCTCGTTCGAGATTTCACCGGATGGCAAACAGCTCCTGGTGACGGAACTGCAGCCGGGCTCGACCAGTGTCTGGCTTTTAGGCCTGGAAGGCGGCCAGGCGCGTAAACTTGTCAGTGGACGGGACATCGCCTCAAATCCGCTGGGGTGGATGCCCGGTGGCAAGCGCATCATTTACCACCGCGAGACCGAAAACGGCAGGGTGCCGTATATATTGTCGGTGGATTCGGGTAACCCTGGAACGCCCCTGCTCGAGCGGGGTGAAAACCATTTCGTAGCCTATTCGATTTCCGCGAATGGCCGCTATGTTTCGGCCAGGAAACTTACATCACCGGTGGACACACCCGCAAGTGATCAACAGACCGATTACCTCGCCGTGATCGACCTCGTTGAAGATCGTGAAATCGAGATTCCAATGGTGGGCACAGGCAATTGGGGTATGGCCGCGTCGCCTGATGGCGCCGCGGTGGTGTATACCTCGCCGGTCAGCGGTGAATATCAGAACTACCTGCAACCGGTTCCACCTACGGGCGTGCGTTACCAGGTATCGAGAACCGGCGGGGCCGAGGAACCGCGCTGGAGCCGCGATGGCACCAAGATCTATTACCGCAGCGGTAAGCGCATTATGGTGGTGGACGTGCAGACCAGCCCCGAGATCGTGCTTGGCGAACCGCGTCTCTTTTACGAAGGCAATTTTGTCAATGTCGGCGGGCGCTCCTATGACATCAGCGCCGATGGCAAACGCGCACTGGTCATAAAAGGCCCTGCGGACAAGGCCAACTCGATACGCATAATTACCAACTGGCTGGATGAGGTGGAGCGTATTGTCAGTACCAGTGAAAGCCACTGAGTGCCGGGAACCCGGAACGCTTTCGCTCTGTGCCTGGCATGTTCAAGGCACAGCAGATGATCTCTTGCTTGAACCGGGGAACAGTTTAACCTGCGTAAATTAAGTAAACTGTCTCCGGCAATACTTCCGTTGTAACCCGTTTGAGCACTAAAAATGGATCAGCCCTTTCAAGCATTACACTTCAACAGCGGTGCAATCATGAAAAACCGCGTCATGCTGGCGCCCATGACCAACTGCCAAAGCCATGAAGATGGCCGTTTATCGGATGACGAATATCAATGGCTGACCATGCGCGCCCGGGGTGGTTTTGGTCTGACCATGACCTGTGCATCCCACGTTCAGGCCATCGGCCAGGGTTTTCCCGGACAACTGGGCTGTTTCTCCGATGATCACCTCGAGGGCCTTGCTCGCCTGGCTGCTGGCATCAGGGCGGAAAACAGTCTTGCTGTGGTGCAGCTGCATCATGCGGGTATGCGTTCGCCAAGTGAGCTGGTTGGCGAGGCTCCGGTGTGTCCTTCCGATCACGCAGAGTCCGGCGCACGAGGCCTGACGCCAGATGAAGTCGAGCAACTGAAGGAGGATTTCATCGCTGCGGCGCAACGTGCAGAAAAGGCCGGTTTCGATGGCGTGGAACTGCATGGCGCTCATGGCTACATCATTTGCCAGTTTCTCAGTCCCGAATATAACCGGCGCACCGACAAATATGGCGGCTCTTTGCAAAACCGGGCGCGTCTGCTGCTGGATATTATTGCCGGAGTCCGTGCGCGCTGCGATGCTGGTTTTTTACTCGGCGTGCGTCTTTCACCGGAGCGTTTCGGGCTCCGGCTCGATGAGATTCGCGAACTGGCACAGCGTCTGATGAGTGACGGGCTTATCGATTTTCTCGACATGTCATTGTGGGATTCTTTCAAGGAGCCAGAAGAAGATGTCTTCAAGGGACGTCAGCTTCTGGAGTACTTTACAGAGATGGATCGCGGCCATGTCAAAATCGGTACTGCGGGAAAGATTTCCACACCAGGCGATATAAGGCGGTGCATGGAAGCCGGCGTTGATTTTGTCTCCTTGGGACGTGTTGCGATCCTGCATCATGATTTTCCAAACCAGGTTCTCGATAACCCGGGCTTTGAACCTGTCAAAATCCCGGTTAGCCCTGAATACCTGCGCTCACAGGGCCTGGGCACGGCATTCGTGGATTACATGTCTTCCTGGAGCGGGTTTGTCGGGGAATAGCAAACCGGCCTGAAATTACGGAATATTGGTAATGCAGGGTTGGTTTTACCTATACTCTGCGCCTTAACAAAATTAAGGACACCCGTTTATGATCCGTTTACTGCTGCCTGCATTGGCCTTTTTCGCCTGCACCTCCGCCACAATCGCTTCTGAACCTGTACCAAAGGAAGAGTTGCTGGCGCCACCTGAGGAGGCCACTCGCTACATCATTGTCTCCGACACCAACACGCATGGCGATGAGTGGCGCTGGGAGACCGAAGACGGGGCAATTGCCTTTCGCAAATCACAAAGCCTGCGCGGATGGATCACCGAGACCGATGCGCTGGTAGTCATGGGCTATGACGGCAAACCGCTGCGTATCAGGATTCGCGGCGTTACCCCCAGGGGAAACGCGGCAGAAGAAATGGTTACCGATGAAAACGGCATCCGCTGGGATTCGGGCGCCGATACCGGTACGGCGCCACCCGACGGCGGATTTTACCTGACAAAGGGCGGACCGGGCGCCATGTTCGGCCTGCTGGTCGAGCATATGCTGGATAAAGGTGAGGTACAGCTGTTGCCCACCGGCACCGCCCGTTTGCGCGATGGTGGCACGCTGGCAATCAAGGATGAAGACGGTGACCTGGAAGCGCGGCTGATTTTCATCGAAGGGCTGCAGCCGGCACCGACCCCGGTCTGGGTCGACGACAAGGGCCGGCACCTGGCCAGCATCAGCTGGATGGGACTGATCCGCGAAGGCTACCAGGAGCATTTCAAGACCATGCGCAAGATGCAGGAAGAGGCGTCTCAACAGGCGGCAACCACCGTCGCCAGGCGCTTCCTCACCGAAGATGCGCGTCGCCCATTGCTGATTGACAACGTGCGCCTGTTCGATGCGGATGCGGGTGTGTTTCTCGATAACCAGGCCGTCA
>CALBDB010000154.1 GCA_937927755.1 uncultured Lysobacterales bacterium | reverse complement strand
TAACCCCGTCTTCGCTCGCCCGTTTCAATGCATGGATCTTGAACTCGGGGCTGTAACGTTGATACTGCTTCTTTGTCATGGAACACCTCCTGCCGCATTATGCGGACATTGAAAGTGTCCATCAAACCGTAGCAAGACCTGAAAGCAGACGTTCATCAAGTAAAAATTTAAGCAACATCCTCTCTCCTCTTATTAGAGGTTAGATGTTGCATCGACCGGTTGAAACCGCAGCTGTTTGCAGACATTCTCCAAGTATAAAACGCCCTCAGAAACTGACGGCCCTTCACATCATCAAGGTGGCTGGCATCCAGTAATCTCTAGGTAGCTACCCTGTTGTCGGCAACCTAGTTAATTTGTAGAGTCTCAACATACGCGCTCAGCGTATTTGCTCGCTCCCACGCATAATTTCTATTTGGCACCTCGTTCAACACTGGTGGTCCAGGCCGTAAGTACATGAAATGCTCTCCCCAATACGGCATACCACTTGTTCCATGTGCAACATCCCGGTCCCTGCCAAAAATTACATTTTTCACGTGCTTGTGGGGATATACACCATCATTGTTGGTGGCTAGGACAGTCAAATCGGGTGCGGTATTTTTCAATGCACTGGCCGCTGGCCCGTCACCTTTGCCACCTGCTCCATGGCAAACGGCGCAAAGATTATTAAAAACTACGTCGCCATCCAATTTTGCAACCTTCTCCCACTCTAGTTGCACTTCTCTGATCACCACCTCTCCAAATGTCGTGCCGGCACATAGAATAGTCACCCAAGCAACGACTATTGCTTGCAAAAGTTTCATAACATATACCTCCATCAAAACCGATTGAAATGACTCCTCAGACGGCCTCAGCCGCTATCTGGTCGGGAGGTTATTGGATTTTTGTTTGCAGACTTATATGAATAATCTGGCGATGGCGTAGCGGCACATACCACTTTATTAATTATAGGTGATACCAATGGATTTTGGACAGAAAGTTGAACAGTATTTTCTCCGAAAGGTGTCGTTTTTAGCCGCACATTGGAGTATCACGCGAATTGTAGTTACCATGGTATTGGCTTGCCATCCCAGTTAACAAAATGACCGCTCTGTTCTGCTTGTGCGTCACTTACCACTTGCAGAATACGCGCGGCACTCAGCGACGGTGTATATAGCTTGCCGGGCTTGACGTTGGATTGAAAAGGTTCTGACAAAGCCGTATCCGTGGTGCCCGGATGAATGGCCGTTATACAAAGTTGCGGGTGGCTGCGCCGGCACTCCACTGCCAGGGTTCGCATGAACTGGTTGAGCGCCGCCTTGGAGGCGCGGTAACCGTACCATCCACCCAGACGGTTATCACCGATACTGCCGACCATTGCGGAAAGTACTGCAAAATGCCCCGGCTGGTTCCTGGGCATCAACGGGATCACTGCCCTGGCCAGCATCAACGGGCCGATACTGTTGACCATAAACAGGCGCATAAGCGAATCTTGCCGGCACTGGTTCAAGGATTTTTCGGGTTGCAGGTCGTGTTCATGCAAGATCCCGGCGGCATTGATGACAAAATCCGGATGGTCTCCATTCGCCTGGATGGCGGCAGCAATCCGTTGCACGTCACCAGCGTCGCTAACGTCGGCGCTGATGGTTTGCAAACGTTCATCGTTGATCTCCAACAAGCCGGTTGCAGTACCGGGGTGCCGGTAGCTCGCATAGACACGTTGAACGGCCTGCTCCCGGAGTAGTTGCCGGGTAATGGCGAGGCCGATCCCGCGGCTTGCGCCGACCACCAGCGCAATGCGGCTATTGAACATGATCCGGTCCATGTTGTGCACCGAGGAATTCAATGCGCCGGATGTCCAGTTCAAACCCCCCGTCATTCTTGTCGGCGAGCAGGAAGCCAATTTGCTCAATCCGGGATGGGACGATAGGCCCGGCTTCGGCTACGGTTCTACCCCTGAACACCGGAATAAACTCATCCAGTGCAATCTCAACGGTCTGCCACTCATCCCTGGTGGCAAACATCGCGCGCCAGGCGACACCGTCAAATCGACTGTCCTGGCGGATGCGGAACTGGTATTCGCGTCCGTCGCCACGCACCTCGATACGAACCCTGGTGGCGCCGGAGAGGTCCTGTTCGGCCAATCTGCGTGTCGAAGAGAAACCACCATTGTTTTCCAGCGAAAGCTCACCGGTAAACCGCAGGCCCTCGTCGAGCTGCACCATGCCGCCCGATGAAAGCCCGCCCATTACGCCGTCGTTGATAGAACGCCAGGCCTTGGCATCCATGTCGAAAGCTATCGTTGTCATTAATGCTACATTCATAAGTACATTGTAAATCACTACTCTGTCCTTGCCGGCGGCATTTCCATAATCAAGGTAGCGTCACCATCACGTCGTTGACTTTAATATCTATACAAAACAATCCGTAATGTATAATAAAAAATTCATTATGGCAACATTATGTATTGACATAATGATACAATACCTATACAGTTTTAGTTAGGTAAAGATGCTTTCAGACAGTTGGGTAGCCCGGCGCAGTACATTAGATCGACGCCAATACCAGATGACTGACCAGCTGGCAAAGGTTACCCCGGGGCACACCGTTGTTGGTAAGTGCATACATGATCCGGACTGGCTGCAGAATCAGAAACCGGCCACTTTTGGGAATATGCGGTACATACATGACTAAAAAGCCGGTTAGAGGTTCATTGAGAACAGCAGTCATAAGAATTGGCGTCATGCTGGTGCTGGTGAGTTCGACGTATTTAATTTGCGGTCTGCTGGGTTGGCTGCCGCTGGAGTTGGAAACCATTGCCTGGAACAACATTCGCATTGTCTCCGGGATAGCAATTCTCGGTTGCCTGATGGCAGCCATAGGTTTCGGAGATGAGTAATTCGAGTAGTAAGAGAGGACTAGAAATGTTTAAAAAATCTGACCTGTTTTTCCTTCTGGCGGTGCTAATTTCTTTTTTTGTATCAGGGTCCCTGTGGTTCAACGGCCAAAAAGAGGAGGGCATTTTCACGGCAATTTGGGTTCCTTCGATACTGGGTATCGGAATTTACTTCAAGTTAATGAGCGCTGAGGCGAGCAGAAAATGACTGACATGAACATCTTGGTTATCGGTATTGTTGTCTTCGGATTAATGTTTGTTGGCTTGATTTTGACGGTACTGGAATTCAAACAAATTTCGAACGCTGACAATGAGCGAAATGAATCAAACATACCCCGTCCCGGGTCTGAATCTGGGTGAGACAAGCTCAAAATGGAGAAAGGAGTTAAATGACATGAGTAATGTAAAAGTAGCAAGGCGTGATTTTCTGCGTACATCACTGCTGGTCGGTAGCGCACTGCCCCTGGGTGCAATACCGCTGGTTCTAAAAGCTGATAATCACCGTGTAAGTGAAGATAATCCAACGGCTAAAGCCATGGGCTACCTGCATGATGCGACCAAGGTGGATGTGGCGAAATTTCCAAGGCGGGCGGGCGAAGCCGGCAGCAAGCAATTTTGTAACAACTGCAAGTTGTACCAGGCAGGCAGCGAAGAGGGTTGGGGTGGCTGCGCCATTTTCCCGGGCAAAGAAGTCAATGCCAAGGGTTGGTGTAACGCCTGGGTAAGCGCCTAGGGCACTACGATGGAACCGCTTCCTATGCACGCCAAATCGGCAAGCGTCGATCCACGCGAGGTTGATTATTACCATCAGTTTGCACAAATGTGGTGGGATAAAAGCGGCCCCTTCTGGCCGTTGCACCGGCTCAACAATTTACGCCTGAGTTACATCGAGGCGAAGCTACGCGAACATTTTGGGCTGAGTGGGCATGACAAACAGCCCTTGCAGGGCCTGACCGTCCTTGACGTTGGCTGCGGTGGCGGAATCCTCGCGGAATCGATGGCCAAACTGGGTGCAAAAGTCTCGGGCATCGATGTCGTCGAAAGAAACATCGCGATCGCCAGGCACCACTCCCAAAACGCCGGTCTTGAGATTTCCTATCAACTCGGCACCGTGGAAAGCCTGGCGGAGAGTGCCGCACAGTTTGATGTGGTTCTGAATATGGAAGTGGTTGAGCACGTGACCGACCTGGAGGGCTTCATGGCATCCAGCTGCAGGTTGCTGAGGCCGGGCGGAATGATGTTTGTAGCGACAATCAACCGCACGCTCATTGCCTGGCTCGTCGCAATCGTCGGCGCCGAGTACGTCCTCCGCTGGATGCCGAAAGGCACGCATCGCCTGGGTATGTTTCGAAAACCGGCGGAAATGCGACGTCTCCTGGCAGACAACTGCCTGATGGTGAAAGACCTGGTTGGCGTGGGTGTGAACCCATTGGCCAAGCAAATGTTTTTGACGAGGATTAAAAGTGTCAATTACATGCTTGCCGCCGTGCACGAACCCGACAGGCTATCGTAAACGGGGCAGGTATGAGCAGCGGATTTGTTTTGGGCGATGGGAAAGCGCTCTTTCAAAAGATAACGCGCTCCAGGATTTCCTCGGCAACCAGGCCGATGCCCCAGGTAACGACGGGTAGCAGCACGTACAGCGCCACCCGTGTGTAGGTCGACAGGGTGAACGGCCACTCGGAAACGCTTTCGATCATGTCGCGGTAGGCAACCAGGTCCGACATCCTGCCGCTCTCCTGGCCGGCCCGTGGCGCCAGGAACGCGGGCTCTTCCGCTGACAGCTCGGCATTGACCCAGCCAAGCGCCTTTTCTTTTGACTGGCGAATCCGCTGGTGCACACCGTAAACAGGGGCGAGCAGTGCAAATGCGGTGCCGATTAGCGTTGCACCGCCGATAAGGAGCATCAGCTGGCCAAAACCGGTCTCGATCATCATCAGGCTCCAGATCGAGAGCAGACCAATCAGCAACAGGGCATTGGTGAGGCCTTGTTGGGTGAAAGGCGTTAACGGAGATAGATCGAGCAGGTCGATCGTGGCGAGTGATTTTGCAATACGCGACATGCGCATGGATATTGAAATCAGGGCGTAAGCCAGCCACCACGACAACACCATAGTGAACGGCCCGAGGATGCGCGCCCATGCAACCTCAGGGCTCCAGGTGGCCGGGTTCCAGGGTGCCACCGGCACTGGCGGCACTACGTAGGGTGTAATCAGCGCCATGGAAAAAGCGACCAGGCCGATGATCACCAGGCTGCGGGTGTTGAGCTTTACAGTCTTTGCCAGGGTTTCGCATTCCTCGCGTGTGCAAGCCAAAACCTTTTGCAGTACCAACACTGTACGCCGCCCGCTGCGCATGGCGTGCAGCAACGCGGCCGGCAGGTAACCCATGACGAGGCAGTGAACAATAGCGATACGGGTATCGCGCAGCATACCTTCTGGAACCCTCGCCAGCGGGTCGAACTCACCGCCGATCAACAGTCCGGCCCAGCGCCCCGTAAGCACCTCGATCACCAACATCAGCAAAAGAAGCGAGCCACTGATGCCGATCCCCAGCCACAGGGGGGATATGCGATCAGTTATCCGTTGCTCTGCCATGCTTGAAGTTTTGATCCTGGGGCGGAGGATGTCAATTGTTTGGTGACAGCCGGGAATCCCGCCCAAGTCTTCGACCATTGAACGCTATGCCAGCGCTGCAGGCTATCGGCTGGAGGTTAATTTCGTACCAGGCACCCGGACTCAATGTCACTCTAGCCCCCAGAAACATATCCGGCCACTTTTATGAATTATCCTGCAGCAAAAACCACCGTGCCCTCTTTGATGGTCATCAGCACCTTTATCGAATCGAGCGTTTCCGGGTCAATTGCAGTTGGGTCTTTTGACAAAATGATCAAATCGGCGAGTTTGCCCACTTCAATTGAGCCTTTTGTATCCTCTTCGAAGTGTTGCCAGGCCGGCCAGATGGTCATCGCCTTCAATGCTGTCATCACGTCAACCCGTTGTGCAGGACCCAGGATATCTCCCGAACGGGTACGCCGGGTAACTGTGGCATCGAGCACCCTCATGCTGTCAGGAAACGCCACCGGCGCATCGTGATGCGTGCCAAACATCATGCCCCTTTGCAGCATCCAGCCCGTGGGAGAGATGTCGTCGGCCAGTACAGGGCCGACCGTGTGGTTGCGGTGCCAGTCACCCCAGTAAAAGGTATGCATCGGGAAAATTGAGGGGAAGATTTCGAGGGTCTTGAGGCTGTCAACCTGGTCTTCGCGCAGAAACTGCCCATGAATCAGAACCGCTCGGCGGTCTTCCCTGCCATACCTCGTGGTGGCGTCTTTGACCGCTGCAATCAACAGGTCCGAAGCAGCTTCCCCATTGGCGTGGGTCAGAACCTGGATATTGTTTTTGAAAGCCCAGTCAACTGCATCCATAACCTGTTCGTTGGTGACTGCGGCATAACCCTTGTAAAAACTTTCATAATCGCCAACCGGGTCGTAATAGGGCCGGTCACGATATGCCGTAAAACCCTGGGGTGAGCCGTCAATGGTCAACTTGGCGCCGCCCACACGCATGTGGTTGGTATAGTTGCCTGAGACGTTTTCCTTGATGTAGTCGCGGTCAACCATGATATCGGGGTAAGCGACAATATCGATCTTGAACCCGCCTTCGGCAGCGACTTTTTTCATCACCTCGACAATGGCGGGCGCGGCTCTTCCCTCCTGGGCGGTGGTGTAACCGAAGCGGGCCCATAGCTTGGGGCCGGCACTGGCAAATGCGCGAAGCCCTTGCTCACCCAGCCCGGACAGTAACCCAGAGAGAACTTTAAAAAATGCGTTCTCTTCAAGCACGCCATTGGGCTTGCCGACTTCATCCTTGCGGATAATGCCGCCAGCCGGGTTGGTCGAATCAGCATCAATGCCGGTTAGTTGCAACGCCTTTGAATTGGCCACGCCAAAATGACCCGACTGGTGAACAATAATGACGGGCAGCTCTGTCGAAACCGCGTCAAGCTCATCACGGGTCGGGTGACGCAGTTCTTTCAACTGCGACTGGTCATAACCGAAACCCACAATGAGCTGCGCCAGTTGCACGGTTTCACTGTTCGCCTCTATCCAGGCGCGCAAGGTATCCTGAAGGCTGGCGATATTTTTGACTTCGCCATCGGGTGGCGCCAGCAAATTGGCCGACAGTGCCTGCAGACCACCCATCACTGCATGGCCATGGCTGTCTACAAAGCCCGGCAGCATGGCCCGCCCTTGCAGGTCAAATATTTCGGTGCTTTCACCCTTGTAGGCCATGACGCTATCACGCCCGCCCACCGCCAATATCACACCGTCAGCGACTGCCACTGCCTCTGCACGCGGCGCCTTGTCATTGATGGTCAGAATCGGCCCGCCCAGGTAAATGGTATCGGCAGCCTCTGTTGCCAGAGCCCGGACACAGACAACGAGGAGCATGGCGAACAACAGGCTGTAAATACGGATCGTGGATTGCATGGTAGTCCCTTGGTGTTTCTGATGGGTGTTAAGAATCGACAATACCAGAGCAGGCAAATAGAACCAAATCATCCGGCTTTCCGAGAATTTGCAGTATGATTGATGCAAATCCCACGCACCCCAGGAGCAACCCGTTGAACTCAAACCTGATCGCAAGCCTGTTTTCAACTGCGTTTGCCTTTGCACTTATGATCAACCCGGTCATAGCGGAGTCACAGCAAGCGAAACCCACGCCAATGCTTGATGAAAACCAACAGGCTTTTTTTGATCGCGTAAAGTCGATGTGCGGCGCGAGATATGAGGGTGAATCGGTGTTTCCGGAAGACCCCGGTGACGCATTCAGGGGTCAATTGCTGGTCGCAGTGATCGAATCCTGCGGGGATGATGAGATCCGTATTCCTTTCCTGGTGGGGCCTGATACATCGAGAACCTGGTTGCTTAAGCGGACCACCGAAGGCCTGCAGCTCAAGCATGATCACCGTCACGAAGATGGCACACCCGACGAGGTCACGCTCTACGGTGGCGTCGCGGCAAATCCCGGAAGTCCTTTATCCCAGTCGTTTCCAGCCGATAGCTATACCGCCGACCTCATTCCCGAGGCTTCAAGCAACGAGTGGTTCCTGAGTTTCTCGGCCGATGGGCAGCAGCTTACCTATTACCTCGAACGGCATGGCAAGCCGCGTTTTAAGGCAGTGCTGAGTAAAGCAGGCAGGTGAGTAAGAATTGTGATGCCGGAAAATGTATCCGGCCACCATATTGGGACGCCAGGTTGAACCGGTGCCCTTTTTCTTAACTGCCTTCTACTCTATATCTTGCATACTCGTTTCGAGTGGGGTGAACGAGCTCGTAATTGCTTTCTAGGTAAGTGACCAGGTCCACCAATTGCTGCACGGTCATTACTTCGTTATAGGCGGCCATCTCCATTGAGCTGCCCTCGGAGGCAGTATCCGCCCTGGCATAGCGCCGGTTTATCTTGTAAGAGGGGTTGATCACCGACGTTAGCAAATCGCCGTAGGTCTTGAGGCTGGTAACTTGCCCGCCCAGCTTTATGTCTATATCGTGCCCTTCGCGCCCGGCAATATGCTCGATATCACCGACCGTATGACAGGCGTTGCATTCAAGCTCCACAAAGGCTGTGCGACCATTATCGACATTCCCCTCCGGGAGTGAGAAGCCACGTCCTGAATTCGGGCCAAAATTGCAGGAAGCGAGTAAAAAGAACAAAAGAAACAACGGTGTCAGGAAAATTTGTTTCATGGCGCTTTTCTCCTTTGGCTGCATTCTAAATCTTTGTCGTTTGTATTTTTATTCCTCCACTGGCCCACATTATATGGGTCTGTCAATATAAATAATGGGGTCAAAATAAAGTGCCTTCAAGCGCCATAAATGGCGCCGCGGGCAGTCGCGATTGTCCTAATTGTAGGAGCAACCGGCGAAGCCGGTCGCGATCCATTCAAATTTCCTGTGACCCCGACCCCATCAATTTTCCGCCACCCCAAATCAGGTGGACGAACCCTGCTTCTCTTGAGCCGCCTGCTGCTGGGCCACCTGCTTGTGGACCTCCACCATGTCGAGATTTTCGGCCTTACTGACAACGTCCCGCAATGCGCCCTCGGGCAATGCGCCCGGTTGCGAGAAGACGACGACTTTTTCGCGAAATATCATCAGCGTGGGAATCGAGCGAATCTGGAAATAGGCGGCGATCTCCTGTTCATTTTGGGTATCTACCTTGGCGAATACGGCACCGGGAAAGTCTTCCGATACTTTTTCGAAAACAGGACCAAAGGATTTGCAGGGACCGCACCAGTCTGCCCAGTAATCGACGACGACTGTATCATTGCTTGTGATGACCTCTTCGAAGTTCTCCTTGGTCAGCTCCACGTATGCCACAACTATTCTCCTTGGGATATTGAAGTCGACATTATATTACATTTTTATAATATTAGTTCAGGATTTTCGGAAAAAAGGCCGGATACGTTTTTTTATTTATACGGTAATTGTACAACTTTCAATTTATACTTGACTTTATCTATACAAAACATATACAGTTAGTTCCATGAGGTTTGAGTTAGAAGCATTTAAGCCCATATTAATTATGATTTTAACGTTTTCAATTAAACACAAACGAGGGAAATAAAAATGTACAATACTTTTACAAAATCTAAAACTACTTTCCTGGCACTGGTTGCCGCTACTGGGTTTTTCTTTGCTGGAAGCACGCTTGCAGTCAAGCCGTCCGAGCGCAACACGATTGTTGATCTTGCCCTGTCAGTTTATGAGGGCGAAGTAGAGGCTGTACCTGCCGGTGAGTTCAGTACACTGATTGCT